>DASTOQ010000001.1:0-36408 GCA_035720205.1 Steroidobacteraceae bacterium
CCTCGGCTACCTGGCCGACGATGTGGTCTGGACCAACATTGGTTCGACACGGTACTCGGGAAGTTTCAGAGGCAAGTCGACCCTGGTCGCGGAACTGCTTCAGCCGGTATTCGGTCAACTCAAGGCTGGAATAGTCAGCACGGTAGACAACTTGATTGCCGAAGGTGAATACGTTGCGGTGCAGTCGCGCGGCACCGCTGAAACAACCGATGGCAAGCCCTACAACAATACCTACTGCCACGTGTTCCGGATCGTCAGCGGAAGAATCGCGGAAGTCACCGAATATCTCGATACCCAGTTGACCGCCTCTACACTCGGCACGTGAATGCCCGCCACCCGACAATGCATTGACCCGAGGAGGAGTGACAGTGGCATCCGAGACATACCAGGGCGGCTGCCAGTGTGGAGCGGTTCGCTATCAAGTCATCGCGGATCTTGGGAATACGATTACCTGTAACTGCTCGCGCTGCCAACGCATGGGCTTCGTGCTGGCTTTCTCGCCGCGGGAGGACTTTCATCTGCAATCCGGCGAAGAAGTTCTTACCGAGTACTTCTTCAACAAGAAGGCGATTCGGCACCTGTTCTGCAGCAGGTGCGGTGTCGAAAGTTTTGCCTACGGAACGATGCCGGATGGATCTCCGACGGTTGCGATAAACGTCAACTGTCTGGAGGGAGTGGATCCCAGGGGCCTGACGAGCCAGCATGTTGACGGCAGGAGCTTTTAGCGTCAACGCATCGCGGCGCAACAAAGGGATGGCGCTGACAGTCAGGAGTGTCGCCCCCTTGTTAAGAGGAAGAGCAAAGGAGGCGCGACATGTTCAGGCTATCGTACGTCATCGCTCTAGCTTTCCTGAGTCTTGGTGTTTCAAGTCCGGCGCAGAACGACTCGCATGTGATGGTCCTTCCCGACCAAATCGTGTGGGGCCCGGCCTCGCCCAAGTTGCCACCGGGGGCCCAGATCTCAGTGATATACGGTGACATGACAAGGCCCGGCGAACTATATTCCTTTCGCGCGAAGCTACCTGATGGATATCGCGTTGCCCCGCACACTCATCCGATGGACGAGCATGTAACCGTATTGGCGGGCACCATGATGCTTGGATTCGGTGAGCAAACAAACGACGCCCATATGCAGGCGCTGCCGGCGGGATCTTACGTAACGCTTCCGCGAAGCATGCCTCACTACAACCGCATGCAGGGCGAAACCATACTGCAGTTTCACGGCGTCGGTCCTTACGATATCGACTATGTAAATCCGGCAGATGACCCCAGTCGACAGTAGAGGCGCGCCGCCCAACAAGGGAATGGCGGTGAACCGGTGAGTTCATTGCCTCACCTGCGAACGTCAGCGCGTACAACCACCTCGCTGCTCTGGCTGGTCCTTGTGGTTGCGGCTTGCGATCCATCCGCTCCGGGCTCCCAGGGTGGGGCGAACACGGCCCCATCCATGGGACAGGATTTCACCACCCGCGCCCGAGAGCTTCACGAGCGGGTCATCACCATCGACAGCCACAGCGCGTTCCCGCTCGACTCGTGCGGCGCGACGGATCTGCAGGTGGACGTGCCGAAGATGAGGATGGGGGGGCTGGATGTCGCCTTCTTCGTTGTCTGGATTGGACAGCAGAAACGCACGGTCTCCGCCTATGCCGAGGCCAAGCGGCGCGCACTGAGGGAGTTCCAGGCGATTCATGATGCGGTCGAACGTTGCCACAATGAAGTGAACATGGCTCGAACACCGGAGGACGTGGAGCAAATCATCGCAAGCGGGAAACTCGCCCTCGCCGTCGGAGTGGAAAACGGTTTCGCCATCGGCCGGGAGCTATCGCTACTGAAGACCTATCGCGATCTGGGCGCTGCGTATCTGGGCCTGACCCATGAGGGACACAATGACATCGCCGACTCAGCCAACCCGATCGGGGCGCTTGGGGACGGGGCGACGGAGCACGGGGGAGTCAGCGAGTTCGGTGAAAGAGTCATTGCCGAGATGAATCGGCTGGGGATCATGGTGGACGTCTCCCACCTCTCCAAAGCGGCGACGCTGGAGACAATCCGCCTTTCCCGGGCTCCGGTCATCGCGTCTCACTCGAGCATCTACGCGATCGTGCCCAATCCCCGCAACATGGATGACGAGACGCTGCTGGCGATGGCCGCGAAGGGTGGCGTGATCCAGATCACACCCGTGCACAGCTTCGTCAAGGTGGATCCTCCCGGTGCGATGGAAGCATTTACGTCGCTCCTCAGGGAGTTCGGCCTCGAGTCAGACGCCGAGGCAAGGAAACTTTCGCCGGGTCGCCGCGCAGAATTCGACGACCGTCTGGCGGCGCTCGACAAACACTGGGCACTCGCCACCGTCGGGCAGATGGTCGATCACATCGACTACGCCGTCGCGCTGGCAGGTGTCGAACACGTGGGAGTTGGCTCCGATTTCGACGGCGGTGGAGGCGTGGCGGGATGGTCCGATGCCGGGGAGACGGCGAGTGTCACGACGGAGCTGCTGCGACGAGGGTACACCGAGGATGAGATCCAGAAGATCTGGGGCGGAAATCTTCTGCGCGTCTGGCGCGAGGTCCGGCGGCTATCCGACGCAGCACAACAGCCGTCACCGCGGATGCCGGGCGTCAGGCCGCACTCACCATAGCGAGCAGTGTCAATGTCCTGGGAAACCGTGCCATGTCAAAGTACCTGATCTCCTTCCCCAGCGCCGCGATGGTTGTGCCCGACAGCGAGTGGGAGTCGGTCGGTCGAGACTCGCATACCGTGATCGAAGAAGCGAAGGCCGCCGGCGTCTACGTCTTTGGCGGCGGCATCGACGAAAGCGTACCGCCGGTACTGGTCTCAGCCGATGGCGCGGTTGCCGAGGGCGGCTACCCTTGGGCGCCCGCGCTCAACGGCGGCTTTACCGTACTGGAGCTGCCCTCGCGCGACGAGGCGATCGCGTGGGCCGCGCGCATCGCCAAGGCTTGTCGCTGTGGCCAGGAGCTGCGCGTCTTCCAGTACGATCCGCAGTCCTGAGGGCAGGCACAGACATGACTCGGCGGGTGCGGCCTGACTATGCGATGCAGCGGTCGCCGCGCGCCGCCGCCGATCGCGGACGTTAGGCGTCACTTCCAGTTCATGGTTGCTGTGATGCGTACACTCGCGTGGGCTGGAATCCTGGCACCTCTATTGCGCCTTGGGCTGATTGGTGTCCTCGGCGCGCTGCACCCGGGCTACTCGCAGTCCCGGGACTTCATCAGTGAACTCGGCGCTCCCGACGCGCCCTACGCTGACCTCATGAACTTCGCCGGAATTGCTGCCGTCGGTGCGTTCTTGGTGCTCTTCACGCTGCCGCTTCGGCGATCCCAGCCACCCGGCCCGCTGCGCACCCTGGGTACGCTGCTGCTCGCGATCAGCGGGATCGCCTTCATGGCGGTCGGCCTGCTGCCCTGCGACCAGCCGGGGTGCGCGATAGAGTTGCCCTCTCGCAGCATGCAAGCTCACGTGCTCGCCGGCCTGATTGCCATGACGACACAATCGCTGGCGGTCCTGGCCTTCGGCCTCCGCCTTGTAGCCGGTTCGGGAATTCGCTGGTACGCTGCTGCCAGTCTCGTCTTGGGTTCTATCGCGGTGCTGGCACTGGCGACGCTTTTCGGGTCCGGCTTGCGCATCCCCATGCCCGGACTCGCGCAGAAGACCATGCAGGTCAGTGCCGATTTGTGGGTACTGCTCTCGGCCGTCCTCGTGCTTCGCTCATCACGCACCGGCGCCCAACGGTGACGCCTGATCAAGCGTCGGAGCGGCCCGCTCAACCCTGACGCCAAGCCATCCCGCCAGCAAGGAGCATCCTTATGGGAGAACATCCGCTGCTCGTCATGCTGCCTTTTCTGCTTCCCGCGTCTTCGTTCGCGCAGGACGGCCCGCCCCCGGTTCCTATTCCACACTTCCGGAATACAAGGTGTTCGGCGAGGCCACGCAGGAAGACGCGCAGGCCATAGGCGCGTTGATGCGGCAGTTCAGCGAGGCGCGCCAGTCCGGCGACGCCGAGCGCGCCGCGGCATTCTTCGCCGAAGATGTGGAATGGACGAACGCCTTCGGTGATGTGGTCCGTGGGTCAGATAATCTGCAGAAGTTCCTTGGCTGGTTGTTTTCGCAAGACGAGGAAGGGACCACCGAAGGCGAGGCGACGCAGTATCGTCCTTTGTCGACCCGTTATATCGGCGACGATGTGGCCGTCCTGCACGGGATGACGTTGAGCACAAGGGGTGAGGCGCGAAGCGGCGAGGGCCCGAGGCGGGTTCATCTGACCTTTGTCCTTGCAAAGCAGCATGAAGAATGGAGGATCGTCCATCAAATGATCATGGACGCGAGGGACTAAGTGGTCGAAAAGGCACGTTCCTGGAGACCTGTGATTGGCTTGAAGGTGTAACTGACACATGACCAGCAGAGCGGCCGCAGGCGGCACGATCCACAAGATGCCCACCGACCTCCGGAGTGCCATCGAATCCGATGCGGCGGCGAAACGTCTGTGGGCGGATATCACCCCGCTGGCGCGAAACGAATGGATCTGCTGGGTCACGTCGGCCAAGAAGGAAGAAACCAGGAAGCGCCGCATCGAGGTGGGCCTCGACAAGATGCGCGGAGGAATGCGCCGGCCGTGCTGTTGGCCCGGGTGTCCGCACCGTTGAGGAATGCCTGACCATGCGGCGCAGCGGCCGTCAGGCGGCGCCGTGCAGCGTTGCACCTGTCCTCGGGAGGAATCGCCAAGATGCCGTCAGGGACTAGAGGTCTTTTCGTGCCGGCCGCGCTCGGCTGGCTGCTGCTCATTGCGCCGGCGCAGGTGCAGGAGCCCGATATCTTCCATGCCGTACTCGGCGAGCCTGCGCAACGGTCCGCGGAGGTCTCCACCGCCGAGCTTCAGGGAATCCTGGCTGATGGCGGCGCCATCCTGCTGGACGCGCGCCCTCAACTCGAGTTTGCGATCAGCCACATTCCCGGCGCGCTCAACGTCTCTGCCAAGCCCGGCGTCTCGCCGGCCCTGTACATCTCGGATGTGGCCGAGGTCGGACGTCTCGTGAATGGAAACAAGGGGACCCCGCTCGTCCTCTACTGCAACGGCCCGCATTGCGGCAAGAGCAAGCGCCTGGCGGACGAGCTGCTGGCGGCCGGCTATGGCAATGTCCGGCGCTACCAGCTCGGCATTCCCGTGTGGCGCGCGCTGGGAGGCGTGACGGAGATCGGGCCGGATGGCCTGCGCCATGTCCTCGCGAATGACCGAACGGCGGTCGTCATCGACGTGCGCGACGCGGATGCCCATGGCGCCGGGACGCTGCCCAATGCCCGGCACCTGCCACGCAGCGGCGTGCTCGAAGGAAAGGATGTCGGCGAGGTGCGCCGGGCGAAGGACGATGGCCGCCTTCCCATGAACGACCACAATACGCGCATCATCGTCATAGGTTCGCAGGCGGCCGATGCACGCTACGTGGCCGAAGCCCTTGCACGCGAGGCTTTCCACAACGTCGCCTTCTATCGCGGAACGGTCGCGGACGCCCTGGCGGCAATTCGGCCTTAGCGCCGTCACGCAACGCCGCCTGATCGAGCGATGCAGTCGCTGTGGGAAGGCGGTTCGGGGGGATCGGACGATGTATATCAACACCTATATCCTTGGCGTGCCCGAAGAACGGAAGGACGAATATGTCCGCATCGCGAACCGCTTTGCCGAGATCGCCAAGGATTTCGGCGCGCTCGAGATCTTCGAGAACTGGGAACTCGAGGTGCCCGACGGTGAGCAGACTGCCTATCGCAAGGCGATCAAGGCTGAGCCGGGCGAAAAGATTGTCATGTCCTGGGTCATCTGGCCTGACCGGGAAACCGGCGCAAGGGCTCACCAGGGCATGTTTGCAGACCCGCGAATGGCTGAACTGGGCGAGATGCCGTTCGACGGCAGGCGCATGATCCTGGGCGGATTCGAACCTATCGTTTCTTATCGGAAGAACTGAGGATCCCGATGGCCGCTGCACGCAGTAGCCAGATGCTGTGTACGGTCAAGGCGCCGAGATCGTGCGCGGATTCGCCGATCTCGTCAGTGCCGAGCGAACGAAAGTCAGCATGGCGCGTCGGCGATCGCGCCGAATGGACGTTCCCGGAGTTCCTGATCCTGCTGCTGCCTGCCGCGCTACTGTACGTCATAGCGCGGCTGTGCCTTTCGGAGAAAGTCGCCGAATCGGATCTCCGGGCCCACTACCTCCGCGTGGCGCGGACGCTGTTCGTGCCGGTGGCCATCACCTACGCGACGTTTGCGTTCCTGCTGCAGCCGTTCGACTTCGGCAAGGTCCTCCCGTGGGTCTTCGCGTCACAGCTCGTGCTCGTCGTCCTCGCCATCGTCGCGAGCCGTTATGGGCGCCGCGCGTTCCGCTATGCTGCTGCATGGGCAGCCTTCGCCGACCGCGTCATGATCGCGCCTGACCGGGCAGCGAGGCCGCCCGTCCCATGCCCGAGCAGTCAGCAATGGTAGCGGTTCGACCAGCAGTGCCTGCCGACGCGGCGGACAACTCGCGGGAGGACATGGATCTGCACTGCGCGCAGAACTTCAGCGCCGAAATACAGGGCCGGGAAATCGCCGAGCCACGGCTGCTGACCTTCCTGGCGGAAGTCGACGGCGCACTGACAGGGTTCGCGCAGCTCCGGCTGACACAGCCGTCGAGTTGCGTGGCAGGGACCAGGCCTGCCGAACTGCAAAGGATCTACGTCTCGAGCGAATGGCATGGGCGCGGCATCGCCCGGAGCCTGATGCGCGAAGTCATCGAGGTTGTCGGGGTTCACTCCTTCATGCCCGGCCGCGACCGACAACGCGACCTGGTCCTGGCGGCACCGGTCGATGAACTGCTGTCCGTCACCCGGCAAACTGATGCAGCAGTCGTCCGTTCCGGTTTTTCACGGTGGTAAGGAGGCAGTCATGAAGGCGCTGACCATGCTGACGATCGCAGGAGCTCTCGTTGCGGCGGGTTGTGCACGGACCGACGACGGCGCGGGCGTCACATCTCATGCGGATATCACGTCGGGAACCCGGCCGATCTTCACCTCGGCGGCGACACTCGAGTGGTTCGACCTGAATCCCGAGGGCGCCCCCGGGGTGCGGATGGCGACGCTCTGGGGAGATCCTGCGAATGGCGCCTTCGGGGCCTTCATGCGGCTCCCGGCCGGATTCGAGTCGCCGCTTCACACGCACACGCACCCGATGAAGGTCGCGTTCGTGTCGGGCACGTACATCCAGGAGCCGGACGGCGAGCCGGTGGTCCATCTCGGCCCGGGGTCGTTCATGATGCAGCCCGGCGGCGACTACCGGCACCGCACGAGCTGCGGCACCGACTCCGACTGCGTGTTCTTCGTCGAGAGCGCCGGAGCTTTCGACATGTTTGTCGTGGAGGATTCACCGGGCGCGGACTAGAGTTGCATGCTTCACAGCGTGGCGCCTGGCAGGCGCTCCGGGAAGGCGAAGTGAACTGGAACGCGCTCGGCATCCTGTGGCTGCTGTTCCCGGAGCTCAGGCTCAGGCGATGGGAGGTCGCAGCCGCCTGACCAGCCCGGGAACATGCTCGGTCAAGCCGACTTCAACAAGGTAACACCGTATGCCGGCCAAGCGCTCCCGTGACATCGAACGAATCTACTCGAGGCAGAAGTTCGCGGCGAAGCTGCGTCGCTTCGCCGCGGCAGTCGCCTCGGGGCGCGCATTCAGGATCCAGGTCGCCGGCGAACGCCTGCAGGTCCCCGCGGATGCGCATTGCAGCATCGAGCACGAGCGCGCGGGCGGAACCGACGAAATCGAGTTCCAGATCCGCTGGAGGCGGCCATAGCCCCGACCATCGCCCGCTGGCACGAGATCGTCGCGGGCCGGGATGCGCGCGGCCTCGACGCGCTGCTCGCGGAGGACGTCGTCTTCCACTCCCCGGTCGTGCACACGCCGCAGGCCGGAAAGCCGGTCGTGACCGCGTACCTGGCGGCGGCGATTTCGGTCCTGGGCGGCGGGACGTTCCGGTACCGGCAGGAGTGGTACGCGGATCGATCGGCCGTGCTCGAGTTCCAGGCCGAGATCGACGGCATCACCGTGAACGGCGTGGACATGATCACCTGGAACGGCGCGGACCGGATCGTGGAGTTCAAGGTGATGATCCGGCCCCTCAAGGCGATACAATTGATCCACCAGAAGATGGCGGCAGCGCTCGCCACGGCGAAATAGCGATGGAATTGCGGAAAGGCTCCTGCCTCTGCGGCAGCGTGAAGTTCACCGTGACGGGGGATCTGGGCGCATCCGACGCCTGCCATTGCGTGCAGTGCCGCAAGGCATCCGGCCACTACTTCGCCTCGGCCAACGTCCCCCGCTCCGCGCTCACGATCGAGGACGGCGGGACGCTCGCCTGGTACGCGTCGTCCGGGAATGTGCGGCGCGGCTTCTGCTCGCGCTGCGGCTCGCCGCTGTTCTGGGACCCGCCCGCGCGCGACTGGACCGGGGTCGCGCTCGGCGCATTCGATACGCCGACCGGCATCAAGCTCGAAAAGCACATCTTCGTCTCCGAGAAGGGCGATTACTACGAGATCGCCGACGGCCTGCCGCAGAACCCGCGGTGAGGCGGGATTCCAGGCCATGAACGGGCAGGCATGACATGGGCTTCTTCGGATTCATCGGCTGGCTCATCCTGCTGGTGCTGTGCTGGCCGCTCGCACTGCTGGCGCTCATCCTGTGGCCGATCGTGTGGCTGCTATCGCTGCCTTTCCGGCTCGTCGGCATCACCTTCGAGGCGCTGTTCGCCTTCCTGAAGGCCGTGCTGATGCTCCCCGCCCGCGTGCTCGGCTACCGCAGGCCGTCATGAGAACCGGAGCGGCGCGTCGACGACGTCGAAGTGCTCCACCCTCGCGGGCAGCTCGAGGAGCGCGGCGCGATCTTCCGGGTAGTACTTCGGCTTCTCCGGGTCGTCCCCGGCGTAGGCGCGCAGCGCATCCATCGAGTCCCAGAACGACACGAACATGAACTCGACCGAATCCGGCAACGCGCGGCGCTGGAGCAGCCAGCCGCGATTGCCTTCCACGTCCCCGTAGTCCGGGTACGCCATGTCCTTCAGGAATTTCTCGTAGTCATCGGCCTTGGCCAGGCTGGTCCGGCCACGCCAGAGTCGCGCGATCATGGCACCCTCCCACGGCAGGACCACCCCGCCGGACTGCGCTTGCCAGGGCCCTAACGATACCCGACCATGCGACGGCATCGGGCGGGCCCGTCGGCCCCGGGGACCGGCATTCGTGCTCAAGACCTACCACGGCAGCTGCCACTGCGGCGCGGTCCGCTTCGAGGCCGATCTCGACCTCGAGTCCGGCAGCTTCCGCTGTAACTGCTCGATCTGCCGCCGCACGCGCTTCTGGGTCGCAGTCGCGAAGCCGGAAGGATTCCGGCTGCTGGCGGGCCAGGGCGAGATGACGGAGTACCGGTTCAACACCCGGAAGAACCAGCATTTCTTCTGCCGGCACTGCGGCGTGCGCGCCTTCGGCGTCGGCAACGACACGCCGATCGGGAAGATGGTCGGCGTGAACATCGGCTGCCTGGAGGGTATCTCCGAGGAGATGCTCTCGAAGGTCCCGATCACGCACGTGGACGGCATGCACGACCGCTGGCAGGAGGCGCCGGAGTCCTTCTCGCACCTGTAGCGCGGCGTTACGATGCGCTCGGGAGGCCTCCTCGCCATGCAACCTGCCGCCGGAATGGCCGTCGCGATCGCGCTGGTGCTGCATGCGCCGCAGAAGGCCTGAGGGCGCCGCCCTGTCGTACCAGCTCACTGTCAGCGAGAAGCCCGGCTACCTGCACTTCACGGTGACCGGCCCGAACACGGTCGAGAACGTCAGCGGTTACCTGCAGGACGTGCTCCGCGAGGCCGAACTGCGCAACTGCACCAGCATCCTGATCGAGGAGCGGCTCACCGGCCGGCGCCTCGAGACCTGGGACGTGTACCAGATTGCCGCCGGCGGCGGCCAGCACGCCGGACGCCTGGATGCGGTCGCCAACAACCGCGGCCTGCCGATGAGCGTATTCGAGACCTTCGCGGAGGCCGAGGCATGGCTGGCCACGAGGGTGGCACGCTGACATGCGCCTCGACTGCGGCTCCTGCATCGTACGCGACTGGACGGATGCCGATCGCGAGCCGCTGCTGCGCTTCGCCAACAACCGCAAGATATCGCGCAACCTGCGCGACCGCTTTCCGCATCCCTACGGCCCGGCGGAAGCCGACTGGTGGCTCTCGTTCGCGCGCGAGCATCCCGAGGAAGCCGGCTGGGCGATCGAGGTGGACGGCATGGCGGTCGGCGGCATCGGCCTGATCCCGGGCGCCGACGTGCATGCGAAGTCCGCGCACATCGGCTACTGGCTCGGCGAGCCGTACTGGGGCCGTGGCATCATGACGGACGCCGTGCGGCGCGTGACCGCGCATGCCCTGGGCGAGCTCGGCTTCGTGCGGCTCGAGGCGCCGGTGTACGAGTGGAACCCGGCCTCGATGCGGGTGCTCGAGAAGTGCGGGTACCTGCGCGAGGCGGTGCTGCGCAAGAGCGTCTTCAAGGAAGGGAAGCTGATCGACAGCATGCTGTACGTGAAGGTGAAGGACTGATGGTGGCCGACGGCGCATTTCCCCTCTCCGGCGGCTGCGACTGCCGCGCGATCCGCTACCGCATGGAGACGCGCCCGCTGTTCGTGCACTGCTGCCACTGCCGCTGGTGCCAGCGCGAGAGCGGCGCCTCGTTCGCGCTGAACGCGATGATCGAGGCCGACCGCGTGACGCTGCTGGGAGGCGAGCCGGAGCTGGTGGACACGCCCTCCGAGAGCGGACGCGGCCAGCTCATCGCGCGCTGCCCGAAGTGCCGCATCGCGGTGTGGAGCCATTACGCGGGCGCGGGCCGCGCGGTCTGTTTCGTGCGCGTGGGCACGCTCGATGCGCCGGACCAGCTGCCGCCCGACATCCACATCTTCACCTCCAGCAAGCAGCCCTGGGTCGTGCTGCCGGCAGGCGTGCCGGCGGTGCCCGCGTACTACGACCGCCAGCAGTACTGGCCGAAGGAATCGCTCGCGCGGCGCGAAGCGCTGCTCGCCAGGCCCGGCCAGGCCGGCGGCTGAGGTGCCGATCCGGGACGTGCGCGCCGCCGACGCGCCGCGCATCGCCGCGATCTACAACCACTACGTGCGTGAAACCGTCGTGACCTTCGAGGAGCAGCCAGTTGCGGATGCCGAGATGGCGCGGCGCATCGCCGAGACGACGGCGACCTATCCCTGGCTGGTCTGGGAGGACGGCGGGACGGTCGCCGCCTACGCGTACGCCTCGTCCTGGAAGCGACGCTCGGCCTACCGCTACTCGGCCGAAAGCACGATCTACGCCGCCCCCGAGTCCACCGGCCGCGGCATCGGCTCGCAGCTCTACCCCGCCCTGATCGGGCGGATGCGGGCGGCCGGCCTGCACTGCGCGATCGGCGGGATCTCTCTGCCGAATCCCGCAAGCATCGCGTTGCATGAGAAACTGGGCTTCGTCCCGATCGGCCGCTTCCGCGAGGTCGGGTTCAAGCAGGGCCGCTGGGTGGACGTGGGTTACTGGGAGCTGACATTCGCATGAACGAATCCTCATCGAAGAGCATGGTCATCCTCGGCGCCTTCCTGTTCGCCGGCCTGGTGGCCCTCGGGCTCCTGCTCGGCCAGGGCGCAATGCGCGTGAAGTCCCTCGAGCGCACGGTCAACGTGAAAGGCCTTTCCGAGCGCGAGGTGCCGGCCGACGTCGCGATCTGGCCGCTGGCCTTCCGCGAGGCCAGCAACGACCTCAACTCGCTGTTCGAGACCATCCAGCGCAAGAACGCGCTGATCGCCGAGTTCCTGGCCGGCCACGGCATCGCAAAAGAGGCGATCACGATCTCCCCGCCCGCGGTCACCGACCGCCACGCCCAGGCCTACGGCGACACCGCGAACATCGCCTACCGCTACACCGGCGGCTCGACGGTCACGGTGTACACCCACGACGTCGAGGCGGTGCGCAAGGCCATGAAGGACGTCATCTCGCTCGGCAAGAAGGGCGTGGCGCTCTCCGGCGAGGAATACCAGAACCAGACGCAGTTCGTGTTCTCCGGCCTCGCGGAGCTGAAACCCGCGATGATCGAGGAGGCGACCAAGAACGCGCGCGCGGTGGCGGAGAAGTTCGCCGCCGACTCCGACAGCCGGCTCGGCAAGATCAGGAGCGCCTCGCAGGGGCAGTTCTCGATCGAGAACCGCGACAGCACCACGCCGCACATCAAGAAGGTGCGGGTGGTCTCGACCGTCGAATACTACCTGGCGGATTGAGCGCATGCCGGAGCACGCGGCCACCGACGCCGGGATCGCCGATTGCTACGAGGTGATGGCCGAGCTGCGCCCGCACGTGCCGCGCGAGCGCTTCCTGCCGCTGGTGAAGTCCATGCACGCCCACGGCTACCGCCTCGCCTGCATCCGCGAGGGCGGGCGCGTGGTGGCGGTCGCGGGCTACCGCATCTCGACCAGCCTCTTCTACGGCCGCCACCTGTACGTGGACGACCTGGTGACGGCCGGGTCCGAGCGCTCGAAGGGCCACGGCAAGGCGCTGCTCGACTGGCTGAAGCAGCTGGCGCTGGACTCGGGTTGCGACGCTTTCCACCTCGACTCCGGCGTGCAGCGGCAGCGCGCCCACCAGTTTTACCTGCGGGAAGGGCTGGAACTCTCGAGCTATCATTTCAGCACGCGCCTGCGCGCGCCCTGACCCGGGCCGGCCGTGACCCCGCCGACCGCGGCACCCCGTGTCCTGACCCGCTCCGCGATCGACGCGGCCGCGCGCGAGCTCGCGCGTCGCGACGCCGATCTCGCCGCCATCCTCGCGCGCCACGGACCGCCGCCGATGTGGAGCCGCCGGCCGGGGTTCGCGACGCTCACGCACATCGTGCTCGAGCAGCAGGTCTCGATCGCCGCGGCCGCGACGCTGTTCCGGCGCATCGGCGCGGCAATCGGCGGCATGACGCCGGAAAACGTCGCGGCACAGGGCCCGCGCCGGCTGCACCGGCTGGGGATGACGCGCCAGAAAGCCTCGTATTGCCACGGACTTGCGCTGGCCGTCCTGGGCGGCAGGCTGGACCTCGCGGCGCTCGGGCGCGGCGACGACGAGTCCGGACGGCGCGCGCTGCTCGGGCTGCGCGGCATCGGACCCTGGAGCGTGGACGTCTACTACCTGATGGCGCTGCGCCGCCCGGACGTCTGGCCGCGCGGTGACCTCGCGCTCGCGACCGCGCTGGCGGAGGTGAAGCGGCTGCGGCGGCGCCCGGACCACGACCGCCAGCGGGCGATCGCCGAATCCTGGGCGCCGTGGCGCTCGGTCGCCGCGAGGTTACTATGGCAGCACTACCTCGGGAGGTAACCATGCAACGCAAGGCATCGGCCGCCTGGCAGGGCGGCATCCGGGACGGCCAGGGCACGATTTCGACGGCGAGCAAGGTGCTCTCGTCCACGCCCTACTCCTTCGGCACCCGCTTCGAGGGCGAGCCGGGCACCAACCCGGAGGAACTGCTGGCGGCCGCGCACGCGGGCTGCTTCTCGATGGCGCTGTCGCTGATGCTGGGAGAAGCCGGCATCCGCCCGGAGCGCATCGACACGACCGCGACCGTCACGCTCGAGAAGCTGGAGAGCGGATTCACGATCACCACGGTGCACCTCGACGTCTCGGTGCGCGCGGCCGGCGCCGATCGCGCGAAGTTCGACGAGGCTGCGCAGAAGGCCAAGGCCGGCTGCCCGCTCAGCAAGGTGCTGCGCGCCGAGATCACGATGGACGCGAAGCTGGCGGCATGACGCTGACGCCGTTCCATCTCGCGGTTCCGGTCGCGGACCTGGCGGCCGCGCGCGGGTTCTACGGCGGGCTGCTCGGCTGCCCGGAGGGCCGCAGCGCCGGGACCTGGGTGGACTTCGATTTCTTCGGCCACCAGCTCGTCTGCCACCTGGCCGGACTCAAGGACCGGCGGCGCGAGCCGCGCGCGGTCAATCCGGTGGACGGCCACGACGTGCCGGTGCCGCACTTCGGCATGGTGCTCGAGATGCCGGACTGGGAGGCGCTGGCGGCGCGGCTGCGCGGCGCGGGCGTGGCCTTCATCATCGAGCCGCACGTCCGTTTCCGCGGCCAGCCCGGGGAGCAGGCGACCATGTTCCTGCTGGACCCGAGCGGCAACGCGCTCGAGTTCAAGGCCTTCCGCGACATCGCGGGGCAGCTGTTCGCCAGGTAGCAGGGAGATCCGGTGTCCGCACTCGTCGAATGCGTCCCGAACTTTTCCGAGGGTCGCGACAGGTCGGTGATCGACGCGATCGCCCGCGCGATATCCGGCGTCAGCGGCGTCCGGTTGCTGGACGTGGACGCCGGCGCCGACACCCACCGGACGGTCTACACCTTCGTGGGCGCGCCCGACGCGGTCGCCGAGGCGGCGTTCCGGGGCGCGGCCGCGGCCAGCCAGCTCATCGACATGTCGAAGCACCAGGGCGCCCATCCGCGCATGGGCGCGCTCGACGTCTGCCCGATCGTGCCGGTATCCGGGGTCACCATGGACCGGTGCGTCGAGGTGGCGCGCGCGCTCGGCCACCGCATGGCCGAGGCGTTCGCGCTGCCGGTCTATTTCTACGAATACGCGGCGACGCGGCCCGAGCGGCGCAACCTCGCCGACATCCGTGCCGGGGAATACGAGGGCCTGCGCAAGAAGCTCGCCGACCCGGCCTGGGCGCCGGATGCGGGCCCCGCAACCTTCAACGCCCGGCTCGGCGCAACGGTGGTCGGCGCGCGCGAGTTCCTGATCGCCTACAACGTCAACCTCAACACGCGCGAGCAGAAGCTGGCGAACGAAGTGGCGCTCAACATCCGCGAAGCGGGACGCCTGAAGCGCGACGCGCAGGGCCAGGTCGTCACCGATGCCGACGGCCGGGAGCTGCGCGTGCCGGGACGGCTCAAGGCGGTGAAGGCCATCGGCTGGACCATCGAGCAGTACCGGCAGGCCCAGGTGTCGATCAACCTGCTCTCCTACCGCACGACGCCGCTGCACGTGGTGTTCGAGACCACGCGCGAGGAGGCCGCGAAGCTCGGCCTCGTCGTGACCGGATCCGAGCTCGTCGGGCTCACGCCGCTCGAGCCGCTGGTCGAAGCGGGCCGCTATTACCTGCGCAAGCAGGGGCGATCGACCGGCCTGCCGGAACGCGAGCTGGTGGAGCTCGCGATCCAGTCGCTGGGACTCGCCCAGCTCTCCCCCTTCGATCCCGACAAGCGGATTATCGAGTACGCTGTCCGCGTGGCCGCGCCGCTGGCATCGATGACGGTCGAGCGCTTCATGGACGAAGTCTCGAGCAACTCGCCGGCTCCGGGCGGCGGCTCGGCCGCGGCGCTGGCCGGCAGCCTGGGCGCGGCGCTGGCTGCGATGGTCGCGAACCTGACGGTCGGCAAGGCCGGCTACGAATCCGCATGGGAGTCTTCTTCGGCGCTCGCCGAGCGCGCGCAGGCCCTGAAGGCGGCGCTGCTGGCCGCGGTCGACGACGACACGAAGTCTTTCGACGGCGTGCTCACCGCCATGCGCCTGCCGAAAGGCACCGAGCAAGAGAAAGGCGCGCGCGCGGCGGCCATCGCGGCTGCGTACGAGAAAGCGACCGCGGTTCCGCTGGCGACCGCGCGGCTGTGCCTGCAGGCGCTCGAGCTGGCCGAGCAGGCCGCCGTGACCGGAAACCGCAATTCGGCCTCCGACGCCGGCGTCGGCGCGCTGCTGGCGAAGGCGGGGCTCGACGCCGCCCTCCTGAACGTCCGCATCAACCTGCCGTCCGTGCGCGAAGGCGCGTTCAGGACGGCGACCCTCGCCGAGGTCGCCGAACTCCAGGCGAAGTCCGCGGGCCCGCTGTCGCGGACGCTCGCGGCCGTCGACGCGAGCCTGAAGGCCTGATCACCCTTGCGACGGCGGTTCTGCGGGCACCCTTGGGCGGCCGCGCACGCGATTGACGACGTCGGTCGCGGTGACGCGCAGCTTGCGCAGCCAGTGCCTCGCGAAGGCAAACTCGAGGCCCAGCACGCCGAGGCCGATCGGGATCACGAGGATCGCGGGACCCGGCAGCACGACCATCGCCACGCCGATCAGCAGGATGGTGCCACCGATCATGCCGACGACGATGCGCCGCGCCCAGCGGTAGGTGATGTGGCGCCGGAGCCAGGCGCGCAGCCGTCCCCTCATGCGAGGCCCATCCGCGCCAGCGCGCGGTCATGCGTGCGCGAAAGGAGCAGCACCGCAGCGGTCGCGCCGCACAGCGCGAGGAACATGTCCCACTGCGTGTCCCAGACGTCGCCCTGGGTCGCGAGGAAGGCCTCGGCCGCGGTGCCGGATGCGACCGCGACCCACCATTCGAGGAACTCGTACATGGCGCTGACCGCGAGGCAGGTCATCACCGTCAGGAAGCCGAGCCAGCCGCCGCCCTTGAGCGGCGACAGGCGCTTCAGGATCTCGCGCACCGCGATCGCCGGGACGAAGCCCTGCATGAGGTGGCCGAAGCGGTCGTAGTGGTTGCGCGAGAAGTCGAGCAGGTCCTGCACCCAGAATCCGACCGGCACGCGCGCGTAGGTGTAGTGCGAGCCGAGGATCAGCACCAGGCTGTGGAAGCCGATCAGCCAGTAGAGCATGGGCGTCAGCGGGAAGCGCCGCGCGGTCAGGTACAGCAGCGGCAGCGCGATCGCCACCGGAAAGATCTCGAGATACCAAGTCAGACGGTCGTAGGGCCCGACGCCCGAGAGCGCGAGCGCCGGGATCACGATCGCGGTGATCCGGACGAGGTCCCGCGGCCAGGGCCAGGCATTTGGCATCAGGCGCCTCCGAGAAATGACTCGATGAGCCGCGCGACGGCGCGCGGCTCCTCATGATGCAGCATGTGGCCCGCGCCGGCCACGGTCTCGACTCGCAGTTTCGCGACCAGCGGCCGGAAGGTCGCGACGCCGCCCTCCAGGCCGAGCCGCGCGACCAGCTCGGAGCGGTCGCCGAGCACCAGCAGCACCGGCGCCTCGATGCGCCGCCAGCAGGCCTCCATCTCCTCGCGCCGGTAGAGATACGGGTTCACGAGGCGGTGCGCGGGATCCGCGAGCAGCCGCACGCCGCCCCCGGGCAACGGCGCGCTCCAGCAGGCGGCGACGAACCCGGCGCGCTCGCGGCCGAGCTGCGGGTTGCGCTTCGCGATGCGGGCCGCGAGGTGGTCCAGGTCGTCGTAGTCGCCGAACTCTTCCCGCTCCCGCAGCTGGTCGAGCCACTTCGCGATGCGCGCGGGCGCCTGGTCCGGCGTGGTGCGCGGCAGGCCGAAGCCCTCGAGGTTCACCAGCGCGCGCACGCGTCCCGGGCGGACGCCGGCGTAGATCATGGCGACGTTCGCGCCCATGCTGTGGCCGACGAGGCGCGCCGGCCGGCGCGGGCACAGCGCCTCGACGAACTGCTCGAGATCCGCGTAGTAGTCCGGGAACCAGTAGCTGCCGCCCGGCGCGCGCGCGGACTGCCCGAAGCCGCGCCAGTCGATCGCGACCACCGGCAACTCCGGCGCCAGCTCGTCGGCGACGAACTGGAAGGTCGCGGCGGCATCGGCGTAGCCGTGCAGGAACAGGATGGGATCATCCGAGTCCGGGCCCCAGCGCACCAGGTGGTGGGCCAGGCCGCGGAACCCGAGCGTCTCGTGCCGGGGCGGCCGGCGCGGCTGGTACGCCGTCATCCGGCCGCCAGCCGCTGGACCAGCAGCTTGTCCACGCGGCGCCCGTCCATGTCCACGACCTCGAAGCGCAGCCCGCGCCAGCGGAAATGCTCGCCCGTCGCCGGCAGATGGCCAAGCTGCGCCAGCACGAAGCCGGCGAGCGTGGTGTAGTCGTCGCCGGAGCGCATGTTGCCGGCGCCGAGCAGGCGTTCGACGTCGTCGATCGGCATCATGCCGTCGATCAGCCAGGATTTCTCGTCGCGCACCACGGCCTCGGGCGTTTCCTCGCTCGCGGCCTCCGGCAGCTCGCCGGCGATCGCGGTCAGGATGTCCACCGGCGTCACCACGCCCTCGATCGAGCCGTGCTCGTCCACGATCACCGCGAAATGGATCTTCGACTCGCGGAACAGTTCGAGCAGCCTGAGGATGCGGGTGGACTCGTGCACGATCAGCGGCGCCCGCGCGCGCGCCGCGAGTTCGCCGGAATTCGTGTCGCCGAGCCACTCCGCGAGTTCCCCCGTCATCACGACGCCGACGAGCTCGTCGAGCTGGCCGCGGCACACCGGGTAGCGCGAGTGGCCGCTGGTGCGCACGGCATTCCAGACGGTCTTGCGGTCGTCGGCGGCGTCCAGCCACACCACGTCGCCGCGCGGCACCATGATGGTGCGCACGGTGCGGTCCGGCAGGCGCAGCACGCCCTCGATCATCTGGTGCTCCGCGACCTGGAACACGCCGGTCTGCGTCGCCTCCGCGATCATCGAGCGGATCTCTTCCTCGCTGACGCCGCGGGTCGTGGACTTGCGCAGGCCGAGCAGCCTGGCGACGAAGTTGGTGGAACCCTGCAGCACCCAGACGAAGGGCGCGGAGGCCCAGGCGAGCGCTTCCATCGGCCGCGCCAGCGCTGAGGCCATGGCTTCCGGGTTGGTGAGCGCCCAGCGCTTGGGCACCAGCTCGCCGATCACCAGCGACAGGTAGGTGACGGCGACGACCACCACGAAGTAGGAAGCCGTATCGAGGTATTGCGCGACCGGCGCCATCCAGTCCAGCTCCGCGAGCCAGGCGGCGAGCGGCTCGGCGAAGTGCACGCCCGAGTACACGCCCATGCCGACGCCGATCAGCGTGATGTAGAACTGCACGGTCGAGAGGAACCGCGTCGGCTCGTCGAGCAGCCTGAGCGCCGCGCGCGCCCCGCCGCTGCCCGCCTGCGCCAGCTGCTTGAGCCGCGTGCCGCGCGAGGAAAAGACCGCGAGCTCCGCCATCGCGAACAGGCCGTTCACGAGGATCAGCGCCATCAGGATCAGGAAGTAGGCCAGCATCGTTGCCGGGGGCGCCGGCCCGCCCTATTTTAGCAGCTACGCCCCGCGGGCACCGGGCGCGCCGGAACCGGCCTGGTACCAGCCTTTCGAGGCATTCACGGCCGTCACGACCGCCAGCATCAGCGGCACCTCGATGAGCACGCCGACCACGGTCGCGAGCGCCGCGCCGGAATCGAGGCCGAACAGGCTGATCGCGACCGCGACCGCCAGCTCGAAGAAGTTCGAGGCGCCGATGAGCGCGGACGGTCCTGCCACGCAGTGCGCCACGCCCAGCCTGCGGTTCAGCAGGTAGGCCGCGGAGGAATTCAGCAGCACCTGGAGCAGGATCGGCACCGCGAGCAGCAGGATCACCAGCGGCTCGGCGAGGATGCGCCGGCCCTGGAAGGCGAACAGCAGCACGATGGTCGCCAGCAGCGCGGCGATGGACCACGGCGCCATGCCGCTGATCGCGGCGTCGTAGGCCGAGCGGCCGCGGCGCAGCAGCCGGCGCCGCCAGGCCTGCGCGAGCGCGAGCGGCACGACGATGTAGAGCGCGACCGAGAGCAGCAGCGTCTCCCACGGCACCGTGATCGAGGCGACGCCGAGCAGCAGCGCGACGATGGGCGCGAACGCGAACACCATGATGAAATCGTTGAGCGCGACCTGCGTCAGCGTGAAGTTCGGCTCGCCGTCCGCGAGGTTGCTCCAGACGAACACCATCGCGGTGCAGGGCGCCGCCGCCAGCAGGATCAGTCCCGCGACGTAGCCGTCCTGCTGGTCCGCCGGCAGCCAGCCGGCAAACAGGTGGCGGATGAAGATCCAGGCCAGCAGCGCCATCGAGAAGGGCTTGATGGCCCAGTTGACGACGAGCGTCACGCCGATGCCGCGGCCGTGGCGGCGCACCTCGTGCAGGCTGCCGAAGTCCACCTTCACGAGCATCGGGATGATCATCACCCAGATGAGCGCCCCGACCACGAGATTGACGCGCGCGATCTCGAGGTCCGCGACCGTCGCGGCGACGCCCGGCGCGAACCGGCCGAGCGCGATGCCCGCCGCGATGCAGGCGAGCACCCAGAGCGTCAGCCAGCGTTCGAAGAACCCGAGCCCGGCCGGCGCGCTGGTCATGGCGGCGGCGGCACCGTGGCGCCGATCCGGTCCAGCTCGTGCTGGATCCGCAGGCGGCCGAACGAGGCGGGCGGCAGGCTCACGAGGATGCGGATGCGGTGCTCGAGCGCGCGGAAGGTATCGCGGAAAGCCTGCATCCGTTCGGCCGCGCTGCCGGTGGCAAGCGTGGGATCCGGCACGCCCCAGTGCGCGGTGAGCGGCCGGCCGGGCCACACCGGGCAGACTTCGCCGGCCGCCTGGTCGCAGACCGTGATGATGAAGTCGAATTCCGGCGCGCCCGGCCGCGCGAACTCGTCCCAGCTCTTGCTGCGCGCGCCCGGGGCTTCGATCTTCATCTGCGCGAGCAGCGCGAGCGCGAGCGGATTGACGCGGCCGGTGGGGAAGCTGCCCGCACTCCATGCGCGGAATCTCCCCGCACCCCAGTGGTTCAGCAGCGACTCGGCGAGGATGCTGCGCGCGCTGTTGCCCGTGCAGAGGAACAGCACGTTGAAGGCGCGCGCGGCCTCCCCGCTCATTCGCCGGTCCTCAGCGCAGGCAGCAGGCGCCTTCGCCGCAGGCGCTCTCCTGCCTCGGCGCCGGGCCGTGGTCGTCGCCGTAGTGCGCGACCGCGCCGAGGGTGTGGAAGGACTCCCAGGGAATGCCCTGCGGGTCGACGGTCCAGTGCTTGTCGGAATGCGCATAGCAACAGTTCGCGCCGGGCTCGTCCTCGATGGCGGCGCCCGCGGACTCGAGGCGGCCGCGGATCTCGGCCAGCTCCTCCGCGGAATCGGCCTGCAGGCCCAGGTGCTCGATTCCGCCGCGGTCGCGGCCGGTCGAAATCGCGAAGTTGATGCGCGGGTCCTCGATCATCCACTTGGCGTAGTCGTGCTTGACGACCACAGGGCCGGCGCCGAACAGGCGGGTATAGAAGGCCTTGCTGCCTTCGAGGTCCTGTACGGACACGTGGACGTGGAAGCGTTTCATGCGGTTCTCCTGGGGGGTGACTTGCGCGCCGGGGCCCGCGCGGGTGCGCAGGCGGCGCCGCCGCAGCAATTTTCGGTGAGGAAGTCCACGAGCGACTGCATCGCGTCGTAGGCCGCCGAGTAGTAGACGAAGCGTCCCTGCTGGCGCGAGCGCACCAGCCCCGCCTGCGCGAGGCCGCGCAGGTGGAACGAGAGCGCGGGCGGCGAGATGCCGAGCCGCTCCGCGAGCGCTCCCGCCGCGAGCCCCTCCGGCCCCGCCTGCACGAGGTGGCGGAAGGCATCCAGGCGGCTGGCCTGCGCCAGCGCGGCGAGCGATGTGACGGCGCGGTCCCGGTTCATGGTTCAATATTTCAATAAATCTTTAATCGTTTGTCAAGCCGGACCGTGAACCGGTCGGTTGCGGCGCGCCATGCCGCATCGCAAGATGCCCGCAAGGACCCTGCTTGGCTACCCGCGACGCTTCCCGCCGGCTGATCGCCGGCTCCGCCATCATCGGCTCGATCGGCACCTTCGGGCTGCACGTGCTGCTGCCCGCGCTGCCGGCGATCGCCACCGCCATGCAGGTGCCGGCGGCCGCGGCGCAGCTGCTGATCAGCCTGTCGATCGTCGCGATCGCGACCGGCAACCTGGTGATCGCTCCCCTCTCCGACCGCTACGGGCGAAGGCGGGTCGTGCTCGCCTCGCTCGCGCTCTTCATCGCGGGCAGCCTCGCGGGGATCGTGGCGCCCTCGCTCGAGCTGCTGGTGGCCGCGCGCGTGGTGCAGGCCTTCGGCGGCGGCGCGGCGATGTCGGTCATGCGGGCGACCCTGCTGGATCATTTCGGGCCGGCGAGGGCGGCCGGTGCGCTGGCCGCCACCGCGACCGCGATCCTGCTCGCGCCGATGTTCGCGCCGATGCTGGGCGGGATCGCGATCGAGTGGCTGGACTGGCGCGCGCCATTCGCGCTGTCGGGGCTGCTGGGCGCGGCCGTTCTGTGGTTCGCCGCCAGGAACCTGCACGAGACGCGGCCGCCCGATCCGGCGGCCGGGCCCTCGCTGCGCTTCTGGGACAACTACCGGCGGCTGCTCGGCTCGCGCGAGTACCTCGCGTACCTGGTGTTCGGCTCCTGCATGGTCAGCATGATCTACACCTTCGTGACCGGCGCGCCCTACGTCGCGATCGAGGTGCTGCGGGTCTCGCCGGCGAAGTTCGGCCTGCTGCTGTTCTTCCCGGCGCTCGCCTCGTTCGCCGGGTTCATCCTCGCGGCGCGCGTCACCAACCGCGTGGGCGGCTGGCGCATGATGAAGGCGGGCGCCGCCGTCGCCTTCGCCGGCACCGCCGCGCTCGCGGCGCTCGCGCTGACGGGCGTCTGGCATCCGGTGGCGCTGTTCGTGCCCGGCATGCTGATCGGCTTCGCGAACGCGATCGCCGCGCCGTCCTCCACCATCGGCGCGATCTCGCGCGACCCGGCGATCGCGGGCGCGGCGTCAGGGCTGCTGGGATTCCTTCAGCTGGTGACGGCGGCGGCCGCGACGCAGCTGGTGGCGTCATTCACGCCGCACACGCCGGTGCCGCTCGCGATCGTGCTGCTCGGGCTGTGCGTGGTGGCGCTGCTGGCGCTGCGGCCGATCGGCAAGATAAAGGGGACGCATCCCATTTAGAAAGGGGAGCAGCGGTCCCTTTCTAAATGGGATGCGTCCCCTTTATTCAGGCGGCGCCGTAGGCGCTGCCGCCGACGCGATAGCGGAAGCGAACCGTGCCGAAGGTGACGACGTCGCCGTCCTCGAGCTTCGCGTAGCGCACCTGGATGCCGTTGACGAACACGCCGTTCCTGCTGTTCGCGTCCACGATCGTGGCCTCGCCGTTCCTGAGCGTCAGCATCGCGTGCAGGCGGCTCACGGTCGGCTCGAGGATGCGCAGGTCGTTGTCCTGCGTGCGGCCGATGTTGATGCGCGGGCGCGCGATCTCCTGCGCGAAACCCACCATGTCGAGGCCGATCAGGTAACGGCGCACCGCCGGCGCAGCCTCGGGCCCGGCGACCGGCACGGCAACAGCCTCCGCGGCCGCGACTTCCGCAACCGGCGCCGGCGCCGACTCCGGCACAGGTTCCGGCTCGGGCTCCGCCACGAGCTCCAGCTCTTCGGGTCGCGGTTCCGCCGTGCCGGCGACATCGCCCACGTCGCGCAGTTCCTCGGCGAGGCTCGCGCGCTCGAGCGACATCGTCGCGAGGCGGGCGTTCAACTCTTCGATCTGCTGCTCGCGTTCGGCGAGCAGCTGGTCGCGCTCCGCCAGGCTCATGAGCAGGCCCTCGACGCGCTTCTGCCAGCGCAGGCGCTCGGCCGCGAGCCCGGCGGCCTCGGAGGCGCGCCCGTTGCCGATGTGACGCGAGAGATCGAACTGGGTCTCGGTGAAGAGCTCGAGGTCTTCGGCCTCGGGCGTGGCGTCGAGTTCGGGCACGGATACGCCGGCGTCCTCGATCAGGATGGGCGCATCGTCGAGGTCCGCCGCAGGCGTCGCCATGTCCCACTCCGGTGCGTCGATCAGCCGCTGCGGACCGGTGAGTTCGATGTGCTCGACCAGCTGCGTCACGTCCTCGGCGACGATGCCGTCGTCAGCGCGCGCATCCCCCTGCTTGTCCATGGGGGCATTATCCATGACTTGATCAAAATCACACAAGACATTGATCTGATTGATTATGTCGTACCATGTCGCCCATGCAACCGGTGTGGATGCTTTCAGCGACGCAGGCGCTCTGCATGTCCGGCAGCTTCCTGTTCGTGATGCTGGGGGGAATCATCGGCTCCGGCCTGGCGCCCTCCCCGGCGCTCGCCACGCTGCCGGTCTCCGTGCTGATCCTCGGTCTCGCGGCGTCGGTGCTGCCTGCCGGCGCGCTGATCCGCCGCTACGGCCGGCGCGCCGTATTCACCGCGAGCGCGCTGCAGGCAGCCATCGGCTGCGTGGTCGCGGGAGCGTCCATCGAGGCCGGCAGCTTCGCCGGTTTCTGCCTGGCCGCTTTCCTGATGGGCGCCAACAACGCGGTCGTCATGCAGTACCGCTTTGCGGCGGTCGAATATGTCGAATCGGTCCGCGCCAGCCGCGCGATCTCGGTCGTCATGAGCGGCGCGCTCGCGGCCGCCTGGCTCGGCCCCGAGATCGCCGTGCGCGCGGCCGAGCTCGTCGCGGGCGCCGAGTACGCCGGCTCGTTCTACGCCGGCACCGCGCTCTACCTGGTCGCGGCCCTCATGCTCACGCGCCTCGCCCCGTCCACGGTGCTGCTGCATGTGCCCGCGGAGTCGCCGCGGCCGCTCGCCAGGATCGCCGCGCAACCGGACTTCCGCGTGGCCGTGCTGGCGGCGCTCGTGTCCTATGCCGTGATGAGCTTCATCATGACCGCGACGCCGATCAGCATGCACGTGATGGACGGCCACGGCGAGGTCGCGACCGCGCGCGTGATCCAGGCGCACCTGCTGGCGATGTACCTGCCCTCGCTCGCCTCCGGCTGGATCATCGCCCGTTTCGGCGACCGGCCGGTGATCGCCGCGGGCGCGGTGCTCATGACCGCCTGCGTCGCGATCGCCGCGTTCGCCGGTCATGCCGTGCTGCACTACTTCTGGGCGCTGTCGCTGCTGGGCGTCGGCTGGAACTTCATGTTCATCGCCGGCACCACGCTGCTCACGCGCAGTTACCGGCCGCAGGAGCGCATCCAGGCGCAGACCCTGAACGACTTTCTCGTGTTCGGCACGCAGGCGGCGGTGTCGCTGGCCGCAGGCGCCGCGCTCGCGACCATCGGCTGGCGGTGGCTCAACCTGGCGACGCTGCCGGCGATCGCGGCCGTGCTCGCCACGCTCGCGCTCACGCAGCGCGCGCACAACCGGCAGACTCCCCGCTAGCGGTCGAGGAAGCGGCGAAGCTCGTCGACGACGCGGCCGGCGGCATCCCCGGCGCAGCGCGCCGGATCCGCCGCGAGCTGCAGCAGCGGTTTCGAGGTCGCCGCCGCCGGCGCCTGGCCCGAGACCGCCAGCCGGCGGACCTGCTGCGGGCGCGCCGCGGCGAGCTCGAACGCGACCTGGGCGCCGTGGCCCGAACCGACGACGTCCACTTCCTTCAGGCGCAGCGCATCGAGCAGGTCCGCGAGCCCCGCGACCTGGCTGGCGGCCGTCGGCCGCTGGGGACCGTCCGAGTTGCCGCAGCCCGGCAGGTCCGGCGCATAGACCGAGCGGTCGGAACCCAGGTTCGCGGCCACCTCGCGGAAATCGGCGCCGCCACCGCCCTCCCCGTGCAGCATCAGGAGCGGCGTGCGCTCGTCGAATCCCCCGCTCCTCGGATAGGCCGTGGTCAGGTGAAGCTGGCCGTAGCGACAGTCGATGTAGAGGCGGCGCAGCTGCACCGCATCCGCCCGTTCGCGTGTCTTCCTGCCCGCCATGCCTGCCCTGCGCCGCTTGCTGTCGCTATCATGGTGCATCAAGGAGCCGTTCATGCCCAAGTCCCTGCGCACCGTCCTGGCGCTCGCCCTGCTGTCCGGCGCCAGCCTCGCTCCCGCCCTGGCCGACGGGCCGGACCACAAGGCTGCCTTCGAGCGCATCAAGGCGCTGGCGGGCGACTGGGCCGGGCGCATGGAGGATCCGCTCGCGGGACCGCCGGCGGCGGTGCGCTTCGAGCTGGCAAGCGGCGGCCAGGCCGTGATCGAGCGGCAAAATGCCGGCCAGAGCTTCGAGTCGCTGGTCGTGTACTTCCTGGCCGACGGCAAGCTGCGCGCGACCCTCTACAGCGGCGCCGGCAACCAGCCCGGCTACCGCCTCGGCAGGGGCTCGTCGGACGACCTGCTGTCGTTCGAGCTGGACGGCGGCACCGGATTCGACAGCGGCCGCGACGGCCACGTGCATCGCGGCGAGATCCGCATGGTCGCGCCGGATCGCATCGAAGAGCGCTGGTTCCATTACGTGGGACCGAAGGAACAGGGCGTGACGCACTGGTTCCTCGAGCGCGTCCCGGCCAGGCCCGCGCCGGCAGCGCCCGCGCCCGAAAAGCCGGCCGAGAAGCCCGCGGAACCGGCGGCGCCGAAATAGCCGCGCGGCAGGCGCGGCTCAGTACTCGTCGTACTTGCGCGACTGGCCGCGCACGCGCGCGGCCGGGTATTTCCGTTCGTTCTGCGCGAATTTCTCCCCGGCCGCGGCCAGCAGGTCGACGTCGAGGCGGTCCGCGATGCGCACCAGGAACCAGAGCACGTCGGCGAGCTCCTCGGCGGCACGGCGCCGCAGCGCCTGGTCCGGCGCCGCGCTCTGCTCTTCCGTGAGCCACTGGAACAGCTCGACCAGCTCCGCGGCCTCGACCGAGAGCGCCATCGCGAGGTTCTTGGGGCTGTGGAACTGCTCCCAGTCGCGCGCCGCGACGAAAGCGCGCTGCCGCTGCTTCAGTTCCTCGAGATCGCGCATGGAAGCACTGTCCATCATCCGATCCTGCGGCGCAACGGTCGGATTACGCGCCCAACCGGGTTTGCCAGCGCGCATCCGCGCCCGGCAGAATCTGCGGCACGCCGAAAGGCCGCCGCCGGGCGGCACCAGGGAGTCCCCGATGACCGCAGCAACCCGCTGGCTCACCGCCGCCATCCTGCTCGCACCCGTCTCTGCCTTCGCCCAGACCGCGCCGCTCTCGGCCGAGACGATGTGGCAGCTCGCACGGGTCGGCAATCCCGCGCTCTCGCCCGACGGGCGCGAGGCGGTCTACGCCGTCACGACCTTCGACGAGGAAAAGGACAAGGGCGAGGCCGACCTCTACGTCGTGCCGACTTCCGGCGGCGAGCCGCGCCGGCTCACCAGCATGGCGGGCAACGAATCGGATCCGGCCTGGAGCCCGGACGGGCGCTTCATCGCCTTCGTCGCCAAGCGCGGCGAGGACAAGGCCGCGCAGCTCTACGTCATCCCGACCGACGGCGGCGAAGCCGTGCGTGTCAGCGACGTCCCCACCGGCGTCGCCACGCCCAAGTGGTTCCCGGACTCCTCGCGCATCGCCTTCATCTCGCGCGTCTGGCCCGGGCTCGCCGACTGGCAGCAGGCGAAGGAGCGGGTCGAGGAGCGCGAGAAGTCGAAGATGAAGGCGATGACCTGGGACCGCGTGCCGGTCACCTACTGGGACCATTTCATCGACGACCGGCAGGCGCACCTGTTCTCGATCGCGCGCGAGGGTGGCGCGCCGGCGGCCATCACGCTCGGCACCGGCTTCGAGCTGTCGCGCCGCGAGACCGGCGCCTCGTCCTACGACATCTCGCCGGACGGGTCCGAGATCGCGTTCGCCGCGGACACCGACCCGACGGGTACGGACACCAACTTCGACGTGATCGTGGTGCCGGCCTCGGGCGGCGCCGCGAAGAACCTCACGACCGACAACGCGGCCAACGACAGCGAGCCTTCCTACAGCCCCGACGGGCGTTACCTGCTTTACACGCGGCAGTTGATCAAGGGCTTCTACGCGGACTCGCGCCAGGCCTGGCTGATCGACCGGCGCGACGATTCGCGCCGCCGCCTCGCCGCAGACTGGGACCGCTCGCTCGAGGACTTCAGCTGGGCGCCGGACTCGAAGTCGCTGTACGCGCCCATCGACGACGCCGGCACGCAGCGCATCTACCGCGTGGACGTCGCGACCGGGCGGCACCAGGCGCTGACCGGCGCTTCGTCGTTCTCCGCGCTCGAGATCGCGGGCAAGCCCGCGACCCTGGTCGCGATCCGCCAGTCGTTCAGCGAGCCGCCGACGCTGGTCAAGGTCGCCCTTCGCGACGGCTCGGCCACGAAGCTCTCGAACCACAACGACGCGCTGCTCGCGAACGTCTCCTTCGGCAAGGTCGAGAGCGTGACTTACACGGGCTCGGGCGGCGCCGACATCCAGATGTGGGTGATCTACCCGCCGGGCTTCGACCCGTCGAAGAAGTACCCGCTGTACCTGATCCTGCACGGCGGCCCGCACAATGGCGTCACCGACTCGTGGACCTTCCGCTGGAATGCCCACGTGTTCGCGGGCTGGGGCTACGTCACGGCCTGGCACAACTTCCACGGCTCGAGCGGCTTCGGCCAGGCGTTCGCCGACAGCATCAATCCCGACCGCATCACGAAGCCCTACCAGGACACGATCCACGCGGCGGAGTGGTTCCTGGAAAAGCCCTGGATCGACGGCAGCCGCATCGCGGCGGGCGGCGGCAGCTACGGCGGCTTCCTGGCGGCGACCCTGCTCGGGCGCGAGCACCCGTTCAAGACGCTCATCGCGCACGCCGCCGTCTACAACGACCTGACGCAGTACGGCGCCGACTACGGCGCGGGCCAGCGCCGGTTCTTCGAGCACTGGGAACGGCCGGAGGAGTTCGCGCGCTACTCGCCGCACTCGAACGCCGGCAATTTCGACACGCCGACGCTGGTGCTGCACGGCCAGCTCGACCAGCGCGTGCCGTTCAACAACGGCGTGGAACTGTTCCACACGCTGCAGAACCGCGGCGTGCCGAGCCGCCTGGTCTACTTCCCGGACGAGAACCACTGGGTGCTGAAGCGCCAGAACTCGCTGTTCTGGTACCGCGAAAAGAAGGACTGGCTGGCGAAGTACGCGCCCGCCGGCGCCCGCTGAAACCACGGAGACATCCATGAATCGCACCCGTCGAAACGTCCTGAAGGCCGGCGCCGGCACGGCGCTCGCCCTCGCCGCAGGCCGCCTGGCCGCGCACGCCGGCCACGAGCGCAGGTTGCTGATCCTGGGCGGCACCGGCTTCATCGGCCCGCACCTGACCGAGCAGGCGATGGCGCGCGGCTGGAAGGTCACGCACTTCAACCGCGGCCGGCGCGACCCGGACGGCGTCGCCGACGTCGAGACGCTCATCGGCGACCGCAAGGGCCAGCTCGACGCGCTCCGGGGCCGGCAGTGGGACGCAGTCATCGACAACACCGGCTACATCCCGAAGTTCGTGAAGATGTCGGCCGACCTGCTGGCGCCGAACACCGGCTACTGCCTGTTCATCTCCAGCATCTCGGCCTACGCGAGCTTCGCTGCGCCGAATGACGAGGACTCCGCGACCGGCGTGCTCGAGAACCCCGAGCAGGAAGAGATCACCAACGAGACCTACGGGCCGATGAAGGCGCTGTGCGAGCAGTACACGCGCGACGCGTACGGCGCGCGCTGCTCGATCGTGCGCCCCGGCTACATCGTGGGCCCGCTCGACCCGACCGACCGGTTCACGTATTACCCGGTACGGGTCGCGCGCGGCGGCGAGATGGCGGTGCCGGGGACCCCCGGCGACCCGGTGCAGATCATCGACGTGCGCGACCTGGTGCGCTTCATGCTGGACCTGACCGAGCGGCGCGTGTCCGGCAACTTCAATGCGGTGACGCCGCCCGGCGAGCTGACGCAGGGCAAGGTGGTCGAGAGCTGCCAGCGCGTCTCGGGCGCGGACACGAAGTTCACCTGGATCGACGAGGACTTCCTGCAGCAGTTCCTGAAGCCGGAGGAGCTGCGCTTCGCGCCGTGGAACCCGGTGCGCGGCGAGGACGCCGGCGCCTCGCTGACCGGCATCCGGCGCTCGATCGCCGAGGGCCTGCGCTCGCGGGCGCTCGACGAGACGGTGCGCGACACGCTTGCCTGGCACGACACGCGACCGGCCGAGCGCAAGGCCGCGCTGCGCTCCGGGCTCCCGCCCGAGCGCGAGGCGGAACTGCTCGCGGCCTGGCACGCCCGCGGGTAAAAGGGGACGCATCCCATTTATCCGCCGCCGGGCGTAAGATGCGGCGAAACGCCGTGCCCGGGAGGCCACATGAGAACCGTACGGCAGCTGCTCGCGGCGAAGCCCGCGGGCGCGTTCACCGTCGACGCGGGCGAACCGGTCCGCAGCGCCATCGAGCGCATGGCCGAGCGCCACATCGGCGCCCTGCCGGTGCTGGAGGGCGGACGACTGGTCGGCATCGTTTCCGAGCGCGACTACGCCCGCAAGGTCGTGCTGCTGGGCCGCAACTCGCTGGAGACCAGCGTGGGCATGATCATGAGCGCGCCGGTCGTGAGCGTCGGACCGCAGCAGACCGTCAACGACTGCATGCAGCTGATGACGGACAAGCGCATCCGCCACCTGCCGGTGGTCGAGGACGGCAAGCTCATCGGCGTGGTCTCGATCGGCGACTGCGTCAAGGCGGTCATCGACGAACAGAAGCACGAGATCGAGGACTTGCGGCGGTACATCGCCGGTTGAAATAAAGGGGACGCATCCCATTTAATTTCGCGGCTGCCGGCAAAGTCGGCGCGCGAAAAATAAATGGGATGCGTCCCCTTTATTTCACCAGCTGCCGGTGTTGGGCATGGAGGCCCAGGGCTCGGCGGGCGGCAGGGAGGCGCCTTTCTGCAGCAGCTCTATCGAGACGTCGTCGGGCGAGCGCACGAAAGCCATGCGCCCGTCGCGCGGCGGGCGGTTGATGGCGACGCCCGCGGCCTGGAGCCTCGCGCAGATCGCGTAGATGTCGTCCACCTCGTAGGCGAGGTGGCCGAAGGCGCGGCCCATCGTGTACTGCTCCGGGTCCCAGTTGTACGTGAGTTCCAGCTGCGCATGCTCGTCGCCGGGCACGGCCATGAACACCAGCGTGAAGCGGCCGCGCTCGTTGTCCATGCGGCGCAACTCGGCGAGGCCCAGCAGCCGGTAGAACTCCACCGACTTCGCGAGGTCGGTCACGCGCACCATCGTGTGCAGGTACTTCATGCCAGGAAGCCTAGCGCAAGGCCGGCCACGGCGCCCGCGGCGATCACCCACAGCACGTCGAGCCCGGTCCGCTCGAGCAGCAGCAGCGCGGCGAGCGCGATCGCGACGCCGCCCCAGTCGGGCGCCTCCAGGCCCGCCGGGAACAGCACGTTGCGCCCGAATACGACCGCCAGACTACCGATGACGCCGACGACCGCGGCCGTGATGCCGGCGAGTGCGCCGGCCAGGCGCAGGTTCGCCGCCAGCCGCTCCACGTAGGGCGCGCCGACGAGGATGAAGATGAAGGACGGCAGGAAAGTCGCCCAGGACGTGAGCAGCGCCGCGACCGTCGCAGCCGCCGCCGGGTCCGCGGCGCCCGCCTGGTTCCAGCCCGCCATGAAGCCGATGAACTGCAGCACGATGATGAGCGGTCCGGGCGTGGTCTCGGCGAGCGCCAGGCCCGCGACCGCTTCCGCCTGCGTCAGCCAGCCGTGCACTTCCACCACCTGCTGGGTGACCCAGGCGAGCACGGCATAGGCGCCGCCGAAAGTGATCAGGGCGGCGGTCGTGAAGAAGCGGTAAAGCTCCGCGAAGAACGAGCCCTGCCCCGCGAGCGCCAAGATCGCGATCGCGGGCAACGCCCAGAGCGCGATGCCCGCCAGCAGGCTGCGCCACGGGAACTGCGCGGGCGCGGCCGCGCCTGCCGCCGCCCTGCCGCGATGCGCGAACAGCCCCGCGAGCGCCGCGCCGGCCAGGATCAGCGGGAACGGCACCAGGCCGGTCACCATCAGCACGAAGGCCGCGCCCGCCAGCAGCCAGTGCAACGGATGCGACAGCGCCCGGCGCGAAAGCCGCAGCAGCGCCTGCGCAATGAGCGCGATGACGGTCGCCTTGAGGCCGAGCAGCACGGCGGCGACCGCCGGCACGTCGCCGTGCAGCGCATAGACGAAGGACAGGCCGAGCAGCAGCAGCATGGCCGGCACGATGAAGCAGATGCCGGCCACAATGCCGCCGACCGTGCCGTGCAGGCGCCAGCCGATCCAGATCGCGAGCTGCAGCGCCTCCGGTCCCGGCAGCAGCATGCAGAAGTTGAGCGCGTGCATGAACGCGCGGTCGTCGAGCCAGCCGCGCCGTTCGACGACCTCGCGATGCATGATCGCGATCTGGCCGGCCGGGCCGCCGAAGGAGATGAACCCGAGCTTCAGCCAGAAGCGGAAGGCCTCGCGACGGTCGGGCCGCATCAGGGCTCGGTGATCGGCGAATACCAGGGCAGCCGCTGGAAGCGGGTGATCCAGGCGCCGATCGCCGGAAAGTCCCCGAGACGATAGCCGGCCTGGTCCGCGACGTGCGTGTAGGCGAAGAGCGCGATGTCGGCGAGCGTCACCGAACCCCCGACCAGCCAGTCGCGGTCCGCGAGGCCGCGCTCGAGCACGGTGAGCGCGTCGGCGCCGCGCTGGAAACGCTCGGTGTATTTCTCGCCGAGTTCCTCCGGCTTCTTCCGCAGGCTCTTCAGCCAGAAGCGCACGGTGGCTACGCCCGGCTCGAGCTGGTACTGCTCAAAGCACATCCACTGCCACATCAGCGCGCGTTCGTAAGGATCGGCCGGAACCAGCTTCGAGCCCTCGGCGAGGTAACTGATGATCGCATGGCTCTCGGCGATCGGCCCCCGGCCGGGGACGACCAGCACCGGGATCCTGCCGTTCGGGTTGATCGCGAGGAACTCCGGCGTGCGGGTCGCGCCCGCGACGATGTCCATGATCCTGATCTCGTACGGCATGCCGAGTGCCTTGAGCACGAGGCGGCACTTGTAGCCGTTGCCGGAGGACAGGTAGTCGTACAGGACCAGGCTCATGCGAAGGAATCCGCGAGCAGGCGGCGCGCCTCGGCCGCGGCGCGCCGGCCGGAGAGGTGTGCGCCGTGCAGCGTGCCATACGCGGACTGCTCGGTGTGCTCGCCCGCAAAGACGAGCCGGTCGCCGACCGGCCGCGCAAGCACGGCGCGCGCGCCGAAACGGCCGGGCAGGCAGTGCGAATAAGAACCGCGCGCGAACGGATCCGAGGCCCAGGCCGTGGCCGCGCCGCGGTCGAACTGGCGGCGCACGTCGCCGCCCAGCATCGAGGCGAGCTCTCCGAGCGCGTGCTCGATGGCGGCGGCCTCACCCGCCGCTTCCAGCTCGTGCGCGAGGCGGCCGGCCGACGCGGCGACGCAGACATGGCTGCCCGCGAGCCGCGTCAGGTAAGTCATGCCGCGGCCGTCGTCGCGGCGCAGGCGCCAGAACTCGGTGCGCTCGGAGGGGAAGACGTTGCGCTTGAAGCGCAGCGCCACCTTGTTCATCAGGCCGAGCGGCAGGTCGTGTTGGGCCTGCAGCACGTGGACCGGCAGGTGCGGCGCGAAGATGACCGCGCCGGACGAGATCAGCGACGACGGCAGCGCGACGATGGCGATGCGCGCGGCGAGAGCGCCCGCGGGCGTGTCCACGGTGACGCCGCGGGCGCCCCAGCGGATGCGGCTGACCGGCGTGCGCAGGCGCACCGGCACGTCCTTCGCATAGTGCGCGAGCAGCGCGCCGTAGCCCTTCGCCACCAGCATGTCGCTGCCCCGTTCCACGAAGTGGAACTGGTCGAGCGCGGAGAAGTTCGCGGGCTCGATGCCCTCCCAGGCCGTCATGGCCGCCATCGCCATCGGGTACCAGGGGTCGTCCTGCGTCGCCCGGGTGAGCGCGGCCTCGGCGGGAATGTCGAGGCCGCGGCGCCCGGCATCCGCGAGCTCGCGCTCGATGCGCTCGCTCACCGCACGGTAGCCCGCGGTCTCGGCGCCGCTCAGGCGATGCGTGCCGCGGTAGATCTGGCGCGGATGCTCGTCCACGTAGGGCTCGAAGCCCTGTTCGCGCGCGTAGCGGACGAAGGGATTGACCTCGGATGCGTGCAGCCAGGAACAGCCGCGGTCCCAGGGCGCGCCGAGGCTCGTGTCGGTGAAGGCGCGCCCGCCGATGCGGTCGCGCGCCTCCAGCACCAGCACCGTGTGCCCGGATTGCAGGAGCTCCCTGGCCGCGGTGAGTCCCGCGCCACCGGCGCCGATCACGACGACATCGGGCGTCGCGGCCTGCGCCGCCAGGCGCGCGGCATAGCCGCCGCTCAATGCGGCGGCCACCATGCCCTGCAAGAGCTGCCTGCGATTCATGACTCGAGTGCGCTGCGCCAGAGGCGGAGTTTCGAACGATAACCCATCCCGGCATGCGCGGGGCTCGTGGACGGCAGCAGCCGGTACTCGAGCGCGGGCTTCACGGGCCACTGCGGCAGGACGTGGCGGCGCCAGGCGGCCTCCGCCCTGCGCCCGTTGAAGCAGACGCGCGCGATGCGCCGGTGTGCGGCGAGGAAGCCGGCGAAGTCGTTCGCGACGATGGAGTCCTCCGCGATCGCCGAGTCGAGACTGCCCTCGCGCCTGCAGCTTGCTACCACGTCCCAGAGCGCGATGCCCGCCTTCACGAGCGCGGCCTTGCGCCGCGCGTAGGAGTCGCGGGCGTCGAAGCCGAGGATCTCACCCATGATCGGCCAGAAGCGGTTTTGCGGATGCGCGTAGTACTCGCCGGCCGCCAGCGAGGCGACGCTCGGCATGCTGCCGAGCAGCAGGATGCGCGCGGAACGGCGCACGACCGGCGGGAAACCGCGGTTGGCGCGGATGGTGCCGGGTCGTAGATTCGTAGATTTCCTCGGCACGGATCCTCAGGCGAAATTCTGCGCCGGGCCAAATCTACGAATCTACGACCCGGCATCAAAAAAGAAAGGCCCGCCGAAGCGGGCCTTTCACGTGCGTCGCGAGGGATGCTTACCAGCGTCCGCCGCCACCACCGCCGCCGCCGCCGGAACGGAAGCCGCCGCCGCCACCGCCACCGGAGCGGAAGCCGCCGCCACCACCCGGACGCGGGCCGCGCGGACGATCCTGGGCTTCATTGACGCGCAGCTGGCGGCCGCCCATCGAGAAGCCGTTCAGGGCCTCGATGGCCTTGGTCGCCTCGGCCTGCGGCATTTCGACGAAGCCGAAACCGCGCGGACGTCCCGTTTCACGGTCGGCCGGCAGCGCCACGGACTCGACCGTGCCATGCTGCGCGAACAGGTCGCGCACCTGGGCTTCGGTCGCCGAGAAAGGCAGGTTTCCAACGTAGATCTTCATAAATTCAGACTCTCACTCTCATAGGTACAGGGCCATGCACCGCCTTCGTCACGAGGGCGGCCAGGGGCCATTCACTACACGGCAGGAAACACGGTCGGGATCGTCTGGCGGGCAAAAGCTCGGCTAGTGCGAATCTTCGAACAGCGGGTCCTGTCACCTGGCCGGTGCTGCTTTCCCTGCCTTCGGGCGCGATAAGCGCTTGATATTGCAGGAAATCATGCACCGGCCGGCGGGCAGGATAGCACTAATCCAGCCGCTTGCGGAAGCGCGCGACGGAAAGCACGAGCATGACGGCCAGGAAGGCGGCGAGCTTGGCCAGCTCCGGCTGCATGTCCGAGAGCCGGGCGCCCCGCAGCACGATGCCGCGAATGATCTCGTTGAAGTGGGTGAGCGGCAGCACCTGGGCGATGGCCTGGGCGACCCTGGGCATGCCTTCGAAGGGGAACATGAACCCGGACATGAGGATGGACGGCAACATGGTCACGATCGCCATCTGCATCGCCTGGAACTGCGTCTGCGCCAGCGTCGAGATGAAGAGCCCCAGCGACAGCGAGGCGGCGATGAACAGCAGCGCGCCGAGATAGAGATCCACCAGGCTGCCGGCGACCGGCACGTCGAACAGGAACCAGCCGAGCAGCAGGATCAGCGTGGTCTGGATCAGGCCGATCACGACGTACGGCAGCAGCTTGCCGGCCATGAGCTGCCCGCGCGACACCGGCGTCGTGATCAGGAGCTCCAGGTTGCCGCGCTCGCGCTCGCGCACGATCGCGCTCGCCGTGAAGATGACCATGGTCATGGTCAGGATCACGCCACAGAGCGCCGGCACGATCTGCACCGCGGTGCGCCGCTGCGGGTTGTAGGCGACCAGGATCTCCACCGGCCGCGACGCCGCGGCCGATCCCGCGCGCCGCAGCAGCGGCATCTGCCCGAGCCCCTGCGCGACGTTCTCGAGCGCGGGCTGGCTGCCGTCCACCAGGATCTGCATCGCGGCGCGGCCGCCCTCGGCGACGCGCCGCTCGACGTCGGCCGGGATCACGATGCCGACATTCGCCTCGCCCCGCTGGATCAGGCGGTGCAGCTCGGCCTCGCTGCCGGCCTGGCGGATCGCGCCCAGCACCTGGGTCGCGCCGAGGTCCGCGACCAGGCGGCGCGACAGCGAGGTGCGCGCCTGGTCGAGCACGGCGGTCGAGACGCCGCGCACGTCGAAATTGATCGCGTAGCCGAACAGCAGCAGCTGGATGGTGGGGATGCCGACGATGAGCCCGACCGTGATGCGGTCGCGCGCGAGCTGGCGCACTTCCTTGAATGCGACCGCGGACAGCCGCTCGAGCCACTTCATGCGGCGCGCTCCGCGGCGGCGCCAGCGCGCAGCCTGGTCGCCGCGACGAAGACGTCCTCGAGCGAGGCGCCGACGCGCTCGACGCGCGCATCCGGGCAGTGCGGCACGAGCGCCGCCGCGAGCCG
>DASTOQ010000002.1:0-8125 GCA_035720205.1 Steroidobacteraceae bacterium
CGGTCCGTCTCCCACACCGGAGCTCCGTCTGAAAATCTTCCGAATCATGACTGCGCTGTGCCTCTGCGGCTTCGCGACCGCCGCCGTCGCGCAGGACGAGGAGCCTGCGGCGCCTGCCGAGGAGCCGGTGGTCGAGTCGCCCGGACAGGAGGCACAGGAGCAGGCGCCGGAGGGCGACGCGATCGACGCCGCCGCCGTGGAGGCCGAGATCGCCGCCCAGGAACTCTCGGGCGAGGCGAAGGTCCGGCTCGACGCGGCGCGCGAGTCGGTGGTGCAGATCCGCGGCCACTTCGACCACTCCGAGTCGAGTGCATTCCACGGCAGCGGCTTCGCCGTGGACGACGGGCGCCGGATCGTGACGAACTACCACGTCGTGGCGCAGGCCGTGCTGTATCCGCGGCAGTACCGGCTGGAGTACCTGGCGAGCGACGGGCGCCGCGGGTCGCTGAAGGTCCTTGCCATCGACGTGCGCAACGACCTCGCCGTGGTCGCGGCCGAGGACCTCGAACTGCCGCCGCTGCGGCTGCGAACCGAGATCCCGGCGCAGGGCGAGCGCGCCTGGTCGGTCGGCTTTCCGCTGAACCTCGGCCTGACCATCACCGAGGGCGTCGCCAACGGGCTGGTCGAGAACAGCATCGAGCAGCGCATCCACTACACCGGGGCGATCAACGGCGGCATGTCGGGCGGGCCCGCCCTGGACCGGCGCGGCCGCGTGTATGGCGTCAACGTCTCCGTGGTCAGCGGCCGGCAGCTGGTCGGCTTCGTCGTGCCGGCCAAGCACCTGCCGGGGCTCCTGACGCGCGCGCAGGCGCCGCTCGACCCGTCGCTGAGCGCGCAGCAGCTCCGCCAGCGCGTGACGGCACAGGTGCTCGCCTACGAAACCGAGGTTTTCGAGGCACGGCCGGATGCGGCCGCCACGCAGAAGGTGCGCGGCTTCGTGCTGCCGACGCAGATGTCCCGGCACCTCGAATGCAGCACCGTGGACGAGAAAAGCCCGCACGTGCGCCTGCGGATCGAGACCGTCAGTTGCCGGATGCCGTCCCGGATCCTGCTGCAGGCCGGCCTGTACGTGGCGGGCCTGACCCTCCAGCACCGCATCCTGCAGTCGGTGGGCCTGCATCCGCTCCAGTTCGAGCGCCAGGTCAACCGGCTCGCCGAGGGCCCGCTGCGCGCCGGTTCCCCGGCCCACGTGGCGCCGTTCGCCTGCCGCGACGCGCTGGTGTCGCTGGACGGCTTCGACGCGCGCGTCTCGACTTGCGTGCGCCAGTACCGCCTGTTCGCCGGCCTGTATGACTTCGACGTGACCGTCGTCGGCATCGACGACACGAGCCAGGCGCTGGTGAGCCGGCTCACGCTGCAGGGCGTCGCCTTCGAGCTCGGCAGGCGGACCATGGAGCGCTACCTGGGAGCCCTGCAGTGGACCCCGTGATGCTCATCGAGCAGATCGGCCCGCTCGGGCACCTGGTCCAGCGGCAGCGTTTCGCGGGCGCCGGCACCGAGTGCCTGGTCGGCCGCGACCTCGGTTGCGACATCGTGCTGGACGATGAGCATACGGCGCCGCGGCACGCGCTGCTGACGCTGCGCGAAGACGGCCGCATCCAGGTTCGGGACCTCGGCACGCAGAACGGCACGCGGGTGGACGGCCGGCGCATCCCGGTGGGCGTCGAGGCGATCGTCGAGCAGGGCGAAGTCGTGATCGGGCGCACGCGCCTGCGCCTGCGCACGCGGCATACCCAGACCGGGCCGGAGCGCACCTTCCGGCGCGAATTCGTGCGCCGGCACCAGAGCCTGCTCGCGGCCGCGGGCGTGGCCGGCTGCATCGCCTTCGGCGGCTTCCTGCAATGGCTGGAGGCGCCGTCTTCGTTGCTGCTCGGCGTCACCACGGCGGCGCTCGTGGTGTTCGGCGCGATCTCGTTATGGGCCGGGGTCTGGTCGCTGACGACCAAGCTGAACCACGGCAGCTGGAACGTGCGCGTGCACGTGGCGATCGTCTCGATCGGCGCGGCGTTCTGCGCCTGGGGTTACTGGCTGGCGCGGCTGGCGGCGTTCGCCACGCAGTGGTCGCTGCTCGCCCGCCTCGGTGTCGCGGTGATCGGCGCGACGACGCTGGTCGCGCTGTACCTGCACCTGCGCGAAGCGACTTTCTACGGGCGCCGCACGGCGGCGGCGCTGGCGGGGGCCGCGACCGTCGTCATCGGGGCCATCGCCTGGGTCATCGTGCTCGGGCTCGCGGAGGGTGGCGTCGGGCGCGTGGACCACGGGCCGCAGGTGCGGCTCGGGGCGGATCGCGTCGTGCCGAATCGCGACATTGCCGACTACCTGGCCGAGGTCGAGGAGCTGAAGCGGGCCGCGGCCCGGGAACGGCAGAAATCATTGCGCGATGCGCCGCTGGCGGACGCGGAGGACTGAGCCGGGAACGCGCCTATTTCCCCCGCGCCGCGTAGTACGCCGCGATCTTCGGATGGTTGTGCACCCGCGCGAGGTGCGCGGCCAGCAGCGGCGCGTTGCGATCCACGATGTCGGCCGGGACGTGGTCGATCACCCCGGACTTCAGCCAGCGCGTCAGCAGGTAGCACTTGAGGTCGGCAACGGTCAGGCGGTTGTCGACGAACCATTCGCCGCCACCCGCTTTCAGCCGTGCCTCGAGCTGCTGCAGGAAACGCGGAATCGGGCCGGCCGCCAGCTCCTCGCGTGTCTTCTTCTTCGCTTCATCGTCCATCCTGATCGTGGCGCCGATGCGGGTCGTGAGGTCCTCGACCGCGTCCATGACCTCGTCCGCGCGCGCCGCCTGCCAGTCGTCCTTCGGGTACAGGCCGGCGAGCTTGCCGACGTAGCGATTGATGGTGTTGGACTGGGCGATGACCTTGCCGTCCACTTCCAGCACCGGCAGCTGCTGGAACGGCATGGTGTCGCGCAGCGCCGCCCAGTCCTTGCGGGCGATGCGGCGATCCTCGAAGGCGATGCCGCCGACGTGCATCGCGAGGCGCGGGACCTCGCCACGGCTGCCGTCGAAGTCGAAGTAGGTCAGGACGAGCTTGGGCATGGGGTCTCCCGGCGGGGCTTCAGCAAGATGCTGGTGCGAGGTAATAATAGGCTGCGGCCGGTGGCGCGGCCACGGTGATATCCGTTCCCGACGTCCGGTCTGTTCACCACACGGCCACGCGCCAGGAGGAAACGGATGCACAAGTTCGCCAGGGACCCCGCCGCAATCGCGAAACTGACCCCCGAGCAGCACCGCGTCACGCAGCTCTGCGGCACCGAGCCGCCGGGCACGGGCGCCCTGCTGCACAACAAGGAGCCGGGCATCTACGTGGACGTGGTCTCGGGCGAGCCCCTGTTCGCCTCCACCGACAAGTTCGACTCCGGGACCGGCTGGCCGAGCTTCACGAAGCCGATCGAGCCCGCGAACGTCCAGGAACTGACGGACGAGAGCCACGGCATGGTCCGGACCGAGGTGCGCTCCGCGCACGGCGACAGCCACCTGGGCCACGTCTTCAACGACGGGCCACGCGACCGCGGCGGCCTGCGCTATTGCATCAATTCGGCGTCCCTGCGCTTTGTCCATCGTAACGACATGGAGAAAGAGGGCTACGGGGCGTATCTCGACCAGGTCGGAGGCAAGCGATGACGACCGAGCGCGCAATACTGGCCGGCGGCTGCTTCTGGGGCGTGCAGGACCTGTTCCGCAAGTACCCGGGCGTGATTTCGACGCGGGTCGGGTACTCGGGCGGCAATACGCCGAACGCGACTTACCGCAATCATGGCTACCACGCCGAGGCGGTCGAGGTCATTTTCGACCCCGCGAAGATCAGCTTCCGGCAGGTCCTCGAGTTCTTCTTCCAGATCCACGATCCGACGACCAGGAACCGCCAGGGCAACGACGTCGGCACCAGCTATCGGTCGGCCATCTACTTCACGACCGACGGGCAGCGCCGCGTGGCCGAAGACACCATCGCCGACGTGGACGCCTCGGGGCTCTGGCCCGGCAAGGTCGTGACGGAAATCGCGCCGGCGGGCGACTTCTGGGAGGCCGAGCCGGAGCACCAGGACTACCTGCTGCGCAACCCCGGCGGCTACACCTGCCATTTCATCCGCCCGGACTGGGTACTGCCGAGGCGAAGCGTGGCATGCTAGCGCGCCATGATCTGCCACATCACGACCCAGGCCGCATGGGATGCCGCCCAGCGCAGCTCCCTGTTCTTCTCGCCGGAATTCGACGACATCGGGTTCATCCACTGTTCGCCTCCTGAACAGGTGCTGATGGTCGCGAATGCGTACTTCGCGGGCCGGTCGAATCTGGTGCTGCTGGTCATCGATCCCGCCCGGTTGACGTCGCCGCTGCGTTGGGAGCCGCCGCACTGGATCGGCCGCCTGCCGGGCTTCACGGAAGGCCTCCTGTTTCCGCATGTGTACGGCCCGATCAACCTGGACGCCGTGGTGCGCAAGGTGGACCTGGTGCCCGGCGATACCGGCACCTTCGTGATGCCGATTCCGGCGTGACGCATGGTCGAGACCATTGAAGCCGTCAACTCCTGGCTGAACGGCTACGTCTGGGGCACGCCGATGATCGTGCTGCTCATCGGCACGGGCGTGCTGCTGACGATCGTCACCGGCGCCGCGCAGTTCCGCTTTCTCTGGCGGGCGCTTTGCGAGGTGCTCGGCAAGCTCACGAAATCCGGCGGCGGCGAGGGCAGCGTCCGGCCGTTCCAGGCGGTGGCCACCGCGCTCGCCTCGACGGTCGGCGTCGGCAACATCGCGGGCGTCGCGACCGCGATTTTCCTCGGCGGGCCGGGTGCGCTGTTCTGGCTCTGGGTGTCGGGCCTGCTCGGCATGTGCACCAAGTACGCCGAAATCGTGGTTGCGCTGCACTACCGGGAGCGGGATGCCAACGGCACGATGCGCGGCGGCGCGATGTACGTGCTGAAGAACGGCCTCAAGCTGCCCTGGCTCGGCGCGATCTTCGCGCTCTTGACCTCGCTCGCCGCGTTCGGCATCGGCAACATGGTTCAGGCCAACTCGGTGGCCGACGCGCTGCATGCGTCCTTCGGGCTGTCGCAATCGGCCACCGGCATCGTGCTGGTGGCGCTGACCGCGGCCGTGATCCTCGGCGGCATCAAGCGCATCGGCCAGGTGACGCAGCTGCTGGTCCCGTTCATGGCGCTGCTGTACCTGGGCGGCGGCATCGTCATCCTGGTGATGCACGCCGAAAAGCTGCCCGCGGTGTTCGCGCTCGTGTTCGAAAGCGCGTTCAGCGGCACGGCCGCGGCCGGAGGCTTCGCCGGCAGCACCATCGCCATGGCGCTGCGTTACGGCATCGCGCGCGGCCTGTTCTCGAACGAGGCCGGCCTCGGCTCGGCGCCGATCGTCCATGCGGCCGCCGACACCGACCACCCCGTGCGCCAGGGGCTCTACGGCATCTTCGAAGTGTTCGTGGACACGCTCCTGATCTGCACGGTCACGGGCCTGGTGATCCTGGTGACCGATTCCTGGACCGGCGGCTCGACCGGCGCGGCGCTTTCGGTCTCCGCGTTCACGACCGGCCTGCCCGGCACCTGGGGCGGGGTCGTCGTCACCGGCGGCCTGATCCTGTTTGCGTTCTCGACCGTCATCGGCTGGAGCTACTACGGCGAGACCGGCGTCGTGTACTTGTTCGGCGCGAAAGCCGCGCTGCCGTACCGGATCGCGTGGCTGGTGTTCATCTACCTCGGATCGGTCGGATCGCTGCACCTGATCTGGGACGTCGCCGACACGCTGAACGGGCTGATGGCGATCCCGAACCTCATCGCCGTGCTGTTCTCGATCCCGCTGCTGCTGCGGCTGCAGAAGGAGTTCTTCTCCGGGCCTGGCAGGACCTGAAGGCGCTCCGGCCGGCGCGCCTCTGGCGGACCCGAGTCCGCTACTGCCGGCTCAGTCCTCCTTCTTGCCGGTCAAGCTGCCGTGAATGAAGTCGGCAACCTTCTCGGCGAAGTCCTGCTTGCCCTTGTCCTTGGAGCCTCCGATCAGGCCGCCGATCTTCCGGTCCACGACCAGGCCTTGGGCGATGACGGATCCGTCCGCCTTGCGCCTGAGCGTCGTGTCCACCTCGAACTTCTGCTTGCCGGCGCCGAATCCGACCATGTAGCGCGCCACCTGGCTTCCTTTCTTGAAGTCGGTGACCCGGCCGCCGAACACCAGGCCGCGACTGGCGTCCTCGCACTGCTGTTCCGGCGCGTGACGCGTTTTCATGCCCGGAATCTCGAGCGGGATCTCGGACGCGATGTAGTCGCGCAGTTCCGTCAGCATTTCCGGCGGAATCAGCGTGGCGCGCGCCTCGCCGCGGTCCGCAATATCGTCCCGCTGCACCGTGAACAATTCGAGTTCGATGCAATCGAACTGCGAGGAGATGTCCTCCGCGTGCGCCGGGGACGCAAGCAACAGGGCGGCCATTGCCAGGGACGGGTGTTTCATCGGCGCCTCGCTCCTGTGAGGGCTGCGGATCTGGCGGGGGAGTCTACTCCAACGCCTGCAGCGACGCCGCCCAGCCGCTGTCCGGATCGAAGATGACCCTGACCTGCCACGGCCGGCAACACACCGGGCAATCCTCGACGTAGGACTGTGTGCTGCCGCCCCCTTCGTCGATGACGAGGTCCACGGGCTCGCCGCAGCAGGGGCAGCAGAGCGGCATGGCATCCACGGTCATCAGGGCAGCAGCCGCCCGGCAGCCACGAAGTATCGCTGGTAGTAGGGCTCGCCGATGCGCGCGATGCGCACGGCGCCGCCGCTCGACGGCGCATGGACGAAGCGGCCGTCGCCCAGGTAGATGCCGACGTGCGAGAGATTCTCCTGGTCCTGGAAGAACACGAGGTCGCCTTCCGCGGCATCCGCCAGCGGAATCACGCGAGCGGCGCCGAACTGTGCGCGCGAGCTGCGCGGCACGGAGTGGCCGTTCGAGGTATAGGTGTAATAGACGAGGCCGCTGCAGTCGAAGCCCTCGCGTGGATGGGCGCCGCCGTAACGGTATTGGACGCCGACCATCGACAACGCGAGCTGCGCGATGGGGCCGCGCGCATCCCCGGGCGCGCGGAGCGGCTCGACCGTCGGCACGTCCCTTGCGGGTGTTCCCGCGCAACCGGCCGCGAGCACCAGCATCGTCAGGACGCCGGGAAGGCCGGTTGCTCCGTGGGTTCGCATCGCCCGCATGATTTGCGCCTCGCGCGCCCGCGTCGTCCGAGCGCATCACATAACGCGAGATCCGCCGGCTGGCTAGCGGTTGCGCCGCCCCACCTGGTCCTTGAGCGACTCGTTCCGCTCGAGGTACTCACCGAAGAGTTTCGCAAACTCCTCCTCCGATCCGGCGAAATAGCCGATCTGCCGCACGCGGACCTCGCCATCTTCCTCGAATAGCTGCCGCGTGATGAAGGCCGGATGCGCGGGGTGGCCCTTCATCGTGAAGACCCAGAACATGCGGTTGCGCTGGTCCGAGAACCCGACCAGACGCTTGTCCTTGTAGATTTCAGCCGTCTCGCCGTGATTGTGCTGCACGATCTCGCCATAGGCCGCCCACTGCTCGGGCGTGATCCGCGGTGACGGATAGGGCTGGTATTCCTGGGCGAGGGCCGGCATGGCCAGGAGCCAGGACCCAAGGGCGACGAAACGGGCCATGAAACGCATGGCCGGATTATTGCACCGCGTCCTGGCCGGTTTCACGCAGGGTCCGCGAGAAGAACGGGAGCAGGCTGTCTACTATCCGCCCGCGGATCATGCTGGTATGCGTGCCTTGGGCGTAGACCTGGAAGGTGTGCGCGATGCCGCGGCTCGCCAGTTCCTGCGACAGGGCGCGCGCACCGGCCGGGATCTGCGCGTACTCGTCTTCTGTGCCGACGTCCAGGTAGATCCCGTTGAGGCGGCGCAGGTTGTCCTCGTATAGCTCGACGAGATAGAGCGGCATCCGCGATCTCCAGGCGGAGTGCCCGGGCTCGCTGGGCCGCAGCTTCCCATCGACGTTAGCGAACGGCAGGTCCACGTAAAGGCCGGGCCGGTCCGGATTCGGCGACAGCGCGGCCGCGAGCGCGGTGACGAAGATCGGGAATGATTCCTGCGCGGAAGCCGGGTTCGATCTCATTTCCTGGCGAGAACGCGGGCGGCC
>DASTOQ010000003.1:0-16582 GCA_035720205.1 Steroidobacteraceae bacterium
CACGGTGCACAGCACCGGCGCGCGGAAGCGCCGGCCGAGGCGGCGGAACTCGCTCCTGAGGAAGCCGTAGTCGAAGCGCGCGTTGTGCGCGACGAAGAGCCGTCCCTCGAGCCTCGCCGCGAGCGCGTCCGCGACCGCGGCGAACGGCGGGGCGTCCGCGACCATCGCCTCGCTGATGCCGGTGAACTGCTGGATCGCATGGGGGATGCCGACGCCCGGGTTGACGAGTGTCGACCATTCCTCGACCACGCGGCCGTCTTCGAGCAGCACGACGCCCGCCTCGATGACCCGGTCGCGCGCGGCATGGCCGCCCGTGGTCTCGAGGTCCACGCAGGCGATGGCGCCTGCGAGCGGATGATCAACCGGTGGCACCGTCCAGCTTCAGCAGCGGGCCGTAGAGATCCGGGCGGCGGTCGCGGAACACGCCCCAGGCGTGGCGGTAGCGGCGGATCTCGTCGAGGTCGAAGGTCGCCGTCAGGACCTGCTCCGTGTGATCGTCCGCCTGCGCGACGACCTCGCCGGTGTGGTCGGCGATGAACGAATGGCCATAGAAGGTGATCTCGAGCTTCTCGCCGCGCTCGCGGCCGACGCGGTTGGACGCGACCAGCGGCATCACGTTGGCCGCCGCGTGGCCCTGCATCGTGCGCTGCCAGTGCCAGCGCGAGTCGAGCGAGGGATCCTGCGGTTCGGAACCGATCGCGGTCGGGTAGAACAGGATCTCCGCGCCAAGCAGCGCCATGGCGCGCGCCGCCTCCGGGAACCACTGGTCCCAGCAGACCGCGACGCCGAGCGTGCCGAAGCGCGTCTTCCAGGCGCGGAAACCCGTGTCGCCCGGCGAGAAGTAGAATTTCTCGTGGTAGCCGGGGCTCTCCGGGATGTGCGACTTGCGGTAGATGCCGAGCGTGGCGCCGTCCGCGTCCACCATCACCAGCGTGTTGAAGTAGGCGTTCTGCGCGCGCTCGAACACCGACAGCGGCAGCACCACGCCCAGTTCCTTGGCGACCTTCGAAAGCCGGCGCACGGCCGGGTTCTCGGCGACTGGCGTGGCGAGCTCGAAGTGCTGCGCGAGGTGGTCCTTGCAGAAGTACGGCGACTCGAACAGCTCCTGGATCAGCACGACGTTGGCGCCGCGGCGCGCGGCCTCGCGGATCAGCCGCTCGGCGTTGCCAATGTTCGACTCGCGGTCGGTGCCGCAGGCCATCTGCGTCGCGGCGACGGTGACTTTCATGACAGGTCGATCCAGGTGGTCTTCAGCTCGGTGTACTTATCCATCGCGTGCAGCGACTTGTCGCGGCCGTTGCCGGACTGCTTGTAGCCGCCGAACGGCACCGTGATGTCGTCGGCATCGTAGCAGTTCACGTAGACGGTCCCGGCGCGGAGCCGCCGGGCGACCCGGTGCGCGGTCGTGATGTCGCGGCTCCAGACCGCGGCCGTCAGGCCGTAGCTCACGTCGTTGGCGATGCGCAATGCTTCCTCCGTGTCGCGGAAGGCGATCGTGGAGAGCACCGGCCCGAAGATCTCCTCGCGCGCGATCTTCATCTGCATGGTGACGCGGTCGAACACCGTGGGCTCGACGAAATAGCCGCCGGTTTCCTCGCGCACCCGCCGTCCGCCGAGGCGGACCTCCGCGCCCTGCTTGCGCCCCGACTCGATGTAGCCCATGACCGTGTTGAGCTGCACCTGGTCCACGATCGCGCCCAGCCTGGTCTTCGGGTCGAGCGGGTCGCCGGGCGCCATGCCGCGGCCGATCTCCATGACCTTCTCGAGCAGCGCTTCCGCCACGGACTCGTGCACCACCAGCCGCGACGCCGCCGAGCACATCTCGCCCTGGTTGAAGAAGATTCCGTAGGCCGCGGCCGTGGCCGCGCGCTCGAGGTCGGCGACGTCCGCCATGACGATGTTCGGCGCCTTGCCGCCGCACTCCAGCCAGACGCGCTTCATGTTCGAGCGGCCGGAGTACTCCAGCATCTTCTTGCCGATCCGCGTCGAGCCCGTGAAGGCGACGCAGTCCACGTCCATGTGCAGCGCCAGCGCCCCGCCCGCCGTGTAGCCGAAGCCGGGGACCACGTTCAGCACGCCCTCCGGCAGCCCCGCCTCCATCGCCAGCTCCGCGACGCGCAGCGCCGTGAGGGGGGACTTTTCGGAGGGCTTCAGCACCACCGAGTTGCCGGTCGCGAGCGCGGGCCCGAGCTTCCAGGATGCCATCAGCAGCGGGAAATTCCAGGGCACGATGGCCCCGACCACGCCGGCGGGCTCGCGCGTGACCAGCGCGAGCGACTCCTGCGGCACCGGCGCCACCTGGTCGTAGACCTTGTCGATCGCCTCGGCGTACCAGGCGATGCAGTTGGCGGCTGCCGGGATGTCGACCTTGAGCGAGTCGCTGATCGGCTTGCCCATGTCCAGCGTCTCGGTGAGCGCGAGTTCCTCGCGGTGCTTGCGGATCAGCTCCGCGAAGCGCAGCAGCACCCGCTTTCGCGCGGTGGGCGCGAGCCGGGACCAGCGGCCGTCCTCGAACGAGCGCCGCGCTCCCGCCACCGCCGCATCCACGTCGGCGGCGTCGCAGGAGGCGACCGCCGCGAGCACCTGGCCGGTCGCGGGATTGACGCAGTCAAAGGTGGCGCCGGATTTCGCGGGCTGGTAGCGCCCGTCGACGAAGGCCTGGGTCCTGGGCGCGAAGGACGCCGCGCGCTCGCGCCAGTCCACGGATTTCTGCTCGCGGTTCACGGGTCCTCGCTCCGGTTCACAGGGTCGGCGGGCTCGAAGCGCTGATGATCTCACAGCGCTCGCGCCCGCGATTGCGGAAGCGGTGCGGCATCGCGCTCGAGAAATAGTAGGCGTCACCGGGCCCCAGCACGCGCGTCTGGCCGGCGATCGTCAACTCGACGCGGCCGGCGACCACGATGCCGCCCTCCTCGCCGGCGTGGGTGAGCATTTCCGCCCCGGTGTCCGCGCCGGGCTCATAGGTCTCGTGCAGGATCGCCATGCGCCGGCCCGGCCGCTGCGCGGCGACCAGGCGCAACGAGACCCCGCCCTCGCCCAGCTCGACCAGTTCCGGGGCAGCGAAAAAGACCTGCGGCGTCTCGCCCGGGTCCATCGTGAAGAACTCCGCGAGGCTCATCGGGATGCCGGCCAGCACCTTCTTGAGCGAGGCGACCGAGGGACTGACGCGGCCCTGCTCGATCAGCGAGATCATGCCGTTGGTCACGCCCGCGCGCTTGGCCAGCTCGCGCTGCGACAGGCCGCGCTGCTGGCGCACGGCCTTCAATCGGGCACTGACGTCGTTGGCCATCGCGGACCCCGCGGTGTCTAGGATATTAAACGGTGCTGGCGTAATATCGCGGTTTCGTTCTACAAGTGTCAATTATCCTTATCGCACCGCCGCACCGGAGCCGATGCCCATGAGTGCCCATCCTGCCGACCAAGCCTCCCTCGAGGCTTTCTGGATGCCTTTCACCGCGAACCGGCAATTCAAGTCGGCGCCACGCCTGCTGGCGCGCGCCGAGGGCATGCACTACTGGACCCCGGACGGGCGCCAGGTGCTGGACGGCGTCGCCGGGCTCTGGTGCGTCAATGCCGGCCACGGCCGGCGCGAGATCACCGAGGCCGTCTCGAAGCAGATCGCGGCCATGGACTATGCGCCGCCATTCCAGATGGGACACCCGGCGGCCTTCGAGCTCGCGAACGCGATCGTGGAAATCGCGCCGCAGGGCATCGACCACGTGTTCTTCACCAACTCCGGCTCCGAGTCGGTGGACACGGCGCTCAAGATCGCGCTCGCTTACCACCGGGTGCGCGGCGACGGGGCGCGCACGCGGCTGATCGGCCGCGAGCGCGGCTATCACGGCGTCGGCTTCGGCGGCATCTCGGTCGGCGGCATGGTCAACAACCGCAAGTATTTCGGCGCGCTGCTGCCGGGCGTGGACCACATCCGGCACACGCACGACCCGGCCCGGAATCTCTTTTCGCGCGGGCTGCCCGCGCACGGCGCCGAGTTCGCGGACGACCTCGAGCGCCTGATCGCGCTGCACGATGCCTCGACCATCGCCGCCGTGATCGTCGAGCCGATCGCGGGCTCGACCGGCGTGCTGATGCCGCCGGTGGGTTACCTGCAGCGGCTGCGGGACATCTGCACCAGGCACGGCATCCTGCTGGTCTTCGACGAGGTCATCACGGGCTTCGGCCGCACCGGCTCCGCCTTCGCGGCGCAGGAGTTCGGCGTCGTGCCGGATCTCATCACCTGCGCCAAGGGCATCAGCAACGGCGCCGTGCCGATGGGCGCCGTGCTCGTGAAGCGCGAGATCTACGACGCGTTCATGTCCGGGCCGGAAGGATCGATCGAGCTGTTCCACGGCTACACGTTCTCGGCCCATCCGGTCGCCTGCGCCGCGGCGCTGGCGACCCAGCGCATCTACCGCGAGGGGCTGTTCGAACAGGCGAAGGCCATGGCGCCGTACTGGTCCGACGCCGTGCATGCCCTGAAGGGCCGCCGCCACGTGGTGGACCTGCGTGCCTACGGGCTGGTCGCCGGCATCGAACTCGAACCGCGCGCGAGTGCGCCCGGGGCCCGGGGTTACGAGGCGCTGGTGGCGGCCTTCGAGGCGGGACTGCTGATCCGCACCACCGGCGACACGATCGCGCTGTCGCCACCGCTGATCATCGAGCGTCCCCAGGTCGACCGGATCTTCGGCACGCTCGCCACCATCCTCGACCGGTTGCCGTAAAAAAGCCGGGCCGCCTCGCGGCGGCCCGGCCATGCACCCGACATCCCGGGACGGCGATATCTGGTTACTCGCTGCTCCAGGGGAAGGTCGTGGAGATCGAGAACAGGACGCGCGGCTCTGGATTGAACACGTCCGGGAAGCTCACCAGTCCGAAGTCATCCTCGTCGAGCTCGGTGCCCGTGAACCGCAGCTCCATGTCGAAGTGGCCAACCGACTTGGTGACGCCGACCGCGAAGTCGAAGTACTCGAAACCGTCGAACGCGTCGCCGTAGTTGTAGCCGAGGTGCAGGTTGAGGCCGAACTCCGCCGGCAGCTCGAAGCCGTAGTTCATCTCGGTATACAGCGCTTCGAGGTCGCTGCCGCCGTAGTCGTCCGTGTACCACTGCTTGATCTCGACCGGCCCGAAGGCGATCCCGGCATACAGCTCGGGATAGTCGCTGATGCTGGAAATGCCGTTCAGCACGTCGCTCGAGCTGTCAGGGTAGGTGTACCACACCACGCCGACGTCCCAGCCCATGCCGCCCTCGGTCTCGCTGGCATAGCCCAGGTAGAGGTCGAGCTCGATGTCTCCGTCAATGTCGGAACCGTAGTCGATGTTGCTCGCCCAGGCGCCGGCATAGAAGCCGCTGTCGTGCGCATAGTCGATGCTCGCCTGCAGCGCAGGATCCTTCGCGGACAGCGATACGCCGCGGAAATCGTAGTCGGACACCGCCGTGACCGTGCCCGTCACCTCCGCATTCGCGGTCGCCGCCGCGCACAGCAGGCCGGCTGCGACCAGTGCAGTTGGATACCTCATGGATTCTCCTTGGTTTGCGCCGGACTCGCGCCGAGCCGCGGCATCAGGCAATTGTACTGCAAAGCAGGTCTGGACGCCCCCGGTCGGCGTTCAGCCAGCCGGCTTGGGCTCGAAGATGGCGTACCGCTTGCGTGCCGGCTCGACCGTCTCCCAGGTCCCGGAGAACCCGGCCGGGATGACCCAGGCGTCGCCCGCGCTGAACTGCCAGCGGCGCCCGTCCGTCGAGGTGATGACGACGCGCCCCTCGAGCAGGTGGCAGAACTCGTGCTCGGTATACTCGATCCTCCACTTGCCCACGGTGCTCGCCCAGGTGCCGGCGAAGAACTGGCCGCTCGGGTCGCTGAAGTAGTTGCGCAGCGAGGTTCGCGGCTCGCCCTCGAGGACGCGGTCCGCCGGCGGCGCCGATTCCTCGGTCTTGCGGTTGCGCCGGAAATCGACGATGGCGGTCGTGGTCATGCCCCCTCCGCGGGCCCGTGCGGACGCCGGGCCGATCGGCCATTGAAACGCATCGCGGCCGGTTTGTTAATGGTGGCAGGCGCCAGGCAGCGGGCGTAGGATTCCTGCATGACGAACCGGCTGCCTCCCGTCGTCGGCAACTGGTACTCGCACCTCGACAAGGGCGAGCTGTTCCAGGTGGTCGCGCTCGACGAGGACACCGGGACGATCGAGATCCAGGAATTCGACGGCGGCATCGACGAGCTGGACTTCGACGAATGGCGGGAGCTGGCAGTCGAGTCCGCCGCGCAACCCGAGGACTGGGGCGGGCCGCTCGACGACGTCGAGCCCGATGAATTCGGCTACACCGACCTGGAGCCATCCGTCCAGGCCGCGGAACCCGCGGGTACGCCCGTCAACTGGGAACAGATCGTCGAGGACGACGATATCGACGAGCTGCCGCTGCACTAGCGCGGTGACGGTTCCCTAGATCGGCGGCAGCACCACCGGCCGCAGGCTGCCGCGACGCGGCACCGGCGAACGGAATCCGGCGGGCTTCAGCACCAGCACGTCGCAACCGAGGCGGTCGATCACGCGCTCAGCCGTGTGGCCGACGAACAGGCGCTTGACGCCGCTCCTCGAGATGGCGCCCATCACGACCACCCCGGCATCGAGTCGATTGGCGAGCGCGACCAGTTCCGGTGCGGCGCCGCCCGCTCGCAGGTGCCGCCTGGCGGCCGGCAGCCCGTAGGGACCGACCAGCGCCTCGAACTCGCCGCGGATGCGCTCGAGCTGGCGCTGCGAGACGTTGACCGGCAGCGGCACGGGCTCCATCAGCACGCCCGCGGTGAAAGGCGTCGCCAGCTGGTAGACGTGGGCAGCGTGCAACCGGCCGCTGAACGCCCGCGCGAGGGCGTCCGCCATGCGCAGGACGTCGGCATCCAGCGCCGCAGGCTTGGCATGCGCGTGCATCGGATCGACCGCGGCCAGCACGCGCGCGCGGTCATAAGGACGCGCGGTCTTCACGAACAGCACCGGGCAGGGACACAGCCGGATCAGCTGCCAGTCCGTGTTCGACAGCACGGCCCTGGCCAGGCGCGTGTGACGGTGGCTTTCGGCCACGACCAGGTCCGACTTCTCGCGCAGCACTTCGCGCACGATGCTCTCGTGCACCGGGTAGTCCCAGCGCACGCGCAGGCGCGCGCGGATGCCGGCGCGCGCGAGCGCCTCGGCGGCCCTGCCGAGCAGTTTCTTGCGGGCGCAGACCGCGGCCTCGATGTCGCGCTCCAGCGTGTCGGGCCCGAGCAGGCCCTCCCCCGCGATCTCCGGGTTGTAGAGGCTGTGGAACAGCGTGACGGTGGCGCCAGTCTTGCGTGCGATGGCCGTCGCCTTCGAGAGCGCGGCCGTGTTCCTGGCCTCGCAGTCCGCGATGGCGACGAGTATGCGTTTGAACTCCATGCGCGGCTCTCCCGGCTTGCGCGTCATGCTGCCCGCACCGGGGGGCAGCTACAATAAGATGTTATCCGTAAGGAAGCCGACATGGACGCCAACGAATCGCTGCTCGCCCGGCGCCAGGCCGCGGTCGCCCGCGGCGTTTCCATGGCCCACCCCGTGTTCGTCGAGCGGGCGGAGAACGCGCTGCTGTGGGACGTCGCCGGCCGCCGTTTCGTGGATTTCGCGGGCGGCATCGCCGTACTCAATACGGGGCACCGCCACCCGCGCGTGATCGAGGCCGCACGGGCGCAGCTCGACCGCGTCACCCATGCCTGCTTCCAGGTGACCGGCTACGAGCCGTATGTCGCCCTGTGCGAGCGGCTGAACGCGCTCGTCCCGGGACCGGGCCCGAACAAGACGCTGCTGATGACGACCGGGGCCGAGGCGGTCGAAAACGCCGTCAAGATCGCGCGCGCCGCCACCGGCAGGCCGGCGGTGATCTCCTTCGGCGGCGGCTTTCACGGGCGCACGCTCATGGCGCTCGCGCTGACCGGCAAGGTGAGTCCGTACAAGGCGGGATTCGGCCCCTTCCCGCCCGACGTGTTTCACGCCCCGTTCCCGAACGCGCTGCACGGCGTGAGCGTGGAGGAGTCGTTCGAGGGACTGCAGGCCCTGTTCAGCTGCGACGTGGAACCCGCGCGGGTCGCCGCCATCCTGTTCGAGCCGGTGCAGGGCGAGGGCGGCTTCTACGTGGCGCCGCCCGAGTTCGTGCGGCGGCTGCGCGAAATCTGCGACCGGCACGGCATCCTGCTGATCGCCGACGAGATCCAGTGCGGCGCGGGCCGCACCGGGCGCCTGTTCGCGATGGAGCACTTTGAGGTTGCGGCAGACGTCACCACGCTCGCGAAGTCCCTCGCCGGCGGTTTCCCGCTGTCGGCCGTCGTGGGCCGCGCCGCCGTGATGGACGCGAGTCCGCCCGGCGGCCTCGGCGGCACCTACGCCGGCAATCCGGTGGCCTGCGCCGCGGCGCTCGCCGTGCTCGAGGTGTTCGAGCGCGAGGGCATCTGCGAGCGAGCACGGGCGCTCGGCGCGAGGCTGAGGGCGCGCCTGGACGAACTGGCGGTGCTCCACCCGGCGATCGCGGACGTGCGTGGCCTGGGCGCGATGGTCGCCTTCGAGGTCTGCGAGGACGGCGACCCGGCGAAGCCGGCGGCGGAGCTGGCCAAGCGCCTGACCGCCCGTGCGCGCGAGCTCGGGCTGATCCTGCTGTCCTGCGGCATCCACGGCAACGTCGTCAGGATCCTCGTGCCGATCACCGCGGAGGACGCGGTGGTGGACGAGGGCCTCGCGATCCTCGCGCAGGCCGCCGGCGACGTGCTGGTGGACGCGGGCGCGACGGTGAGGATGCGCCGGCCCGCCGGCTGACCGTCCTCAGCCCGCCTGCTTCGCCGCGATGTAGTCGTCCACGAGATCCTCGAGGATCGGCAGGGCGACGGCGCCGTTCTTCAGCACCACGTCGTGGAAGTCGCGGATGTCGAAGCGCGCGCCCAGCGCCGCCCGCGCCTTCTCGCGCAGCTCGAGGATGCGGATCATGCCGACCTTGTAGGACAGCGCCTGGCCGGGCGTGTCGATGTAGCGCTCGACCTCCTTGGTCGCGTCCTCGGCCGTCATCGGGTTGTTCGCGAGCATGTATTCGATCATCTGCTCGCGCGTCCATCGCTTGGCGTGCGCGCCGGTGTCCACGACCAGGCGCGCGGCGCGCAGCATCTCGTTCTGCAGCCGGCCGAAGTCCTGCAGCGGGTCGGCGAAGCGGCCCTGCTCCTTGGCGAGGCGCTCGGCGTAGAGGCCCCAGCCCTCGATGTAGGCGCCGAAGAAGGCGAAGCGCTGGAACATCGGCACGCCCTGCAGCTCCTGCTGGATCGCGATCTGGAAGTGGTGCCCCGGTGCGCCCTCGTGGTAGGCGACCGTCTCCATCTCGTGCTTCTGCCGGGTCGTCATGTCCTTGAGGTTCACGTAGTAATAGCCCGGGCGGCTGCCGTCCGGCGTCGGCTGGTTGTAGAACGCGATGGGCGCCGTCGCTTCGCGCCATGACTCGACCCGCCGCACTTCGAGCGGGGCCTTCGGCAGGATGTTGAAGTACTTGCCGACGTCGGCATAGATCGCGTCGATGTAGGCTTTCGACTGGTCGAGGTAGGCCTGGCGGCCCTCGTCGGTGTTCGGGAAGAAATTCGCGGGATCCTTGCGCAGGTGCTCGAAGTAGGCCGGCAGGTCGCCCTGGAAGCCGACCTTGCGCATGATCGTCTCCATCTCGCCGCGGATGCGCGCGACCTCGGCGAGCCCGGTCTCGTGGATCTCTTCCGCCGTCAGCGTGGCGTCGCTGGTCCAGAAGTCGATCTGGTTGCGGTAGTACGCCGCGCCGTCAGGCAGCACCCACACGCCGTGTGGGCCGTGTGACTTGCCGCGCAGGCCGTCGATGCGCGCGATCGCGGCTTCGACGCCGCGACGGAACGGGCCGGACAGCGCCGCACTCGCGGCGTCGAGCAGCCGCTGCCTCTCGGCATCGTCCACCTGCAGCTTGCCGACCTTGGCGCGGAAGTCCGCCAGGATCGCCGAGTCCTTGCCGCTGTCGTCGAAAGGCGCACCGGTGATGACGTTGCGCGCATCCTTGAGCACCGGGTCGAAAGAGTACGAGGTCGGCACCACGCCGCGGGCGGCGCTCATCTCCAGGCCCTCGATGAACTGCTCGCCGACCTTGTCGACCGCGGCGAGGCGCGAGATATAGGCCTCGGCATCCGACACGTCGTCGACGCGGTGCACGTTCTGCAGGAACGACGCCAGCTGCGTGACGGGGTTCTGCATGGTCGAGAACGCATAGTTGTGGAAGCGCCAGGGGAAGTTGCGCAGCGACCGTTCCTGCAGGAATTCGAAGATGCGGTAGCTGATCCGCGACTGCTCCGAGAGTTTCGCCGGGTCGAACTCCGCGCGCAGGCGCCGCAGGTCCTCCTTCACCAGCCCGTTCCTGCGCGTGGCCTCGGCGTCGGAGAAGTCGTTCCACCTGCCGTAGTCCGGCCCCTTCATGCCGAGCTGCGCCTGCAGCATCGGGCTGTCCTTGACATTGCGCTTCCACACCTCGTCGAAGAAGGCTGCGAGGCGCTGGTCCTCGCTCTGCGCCGCGGGCTCGGCCGCGCGCGCGGGCGGCGCGAGCGCCGTGAACAGCAGCGTGGTGGCCGCCAGCGCGGCGGTGATTCTCGGCATGACGCAGGGCATGGGTGTCTCCTCGGGCGCAATGCGCGCCAAGCTACCGTCGCGAGCCGTCCGGTGCAGCGGCGCCCGTCGCGTGATCGGGTCGCCTGGTCGCATCGACACGGCTCATGGCGGACACTGGCACGGATAAATGGTGGCTAGGGAGAGAATCGAACTCTCGACCCCGGGGTTATGAATCCCGTGCTCTAACCAGCTGAGCTACCTAGCCACGCGGCGGGAAGGTACCCACGGGGAGGCGGGATTGTCGGGACCGTGCCGGGCCCTGTCAAGGACGGGTCAGACGTTGAAGCGGAAATGCATGACGTCGCCCTCGCGCAGGACGTAGTCCTTGCCTTCGAGCCGCAGCTTGCCGGCCTCGCGCGCGCCGGCTTCGCCCCGGTGCGCAATGTAGTCGTCGTAGGCGATGGTCTCGGCGCGGATGAAGCCGCGCTCGAAGTCGGTGTGGATCACGCCGGCGGCCTGGGGCGCGCTCGCCCCCGCCCGCACGGTCCACGCCCGCACTTCCTTGGGGCCGGCCGTGAAGAAAGTGAGCAGCCCCAGCAGCCGGTAGCCGGCGCGGATGATGCGGTCGAGGCCGGGCTCCGCGAGGCCGAGGTCGGCGAGGAATGCGGCGCGGTCGGCCTCGTCGAGCTCCGCGATCTCCGCCTCGATCGCGGCGCAGACCGGCACCACCTCGGACCCCTCCGCGGCGGCGATCGCTCGCAGCGCGTCCAGGCGCGGATTGCCCTCGAAGCCGTTCTCCTCCACGTTCGCGACGTACATGACGGGCTTGGCGGTCAGCAGCGAGAGTTCGCGCAGGCGTTCGCGCTCGAACGCATCGAGCGCCATCGCCCGCACCGGCGCACCCTGGTCCAGGTGAGCGCGCATCCGCTTCAGCGTTTCGCGCCAGCGCATCGCATCCCTGTCCATGGCCTTGGCGGCCTTGTCGGCGCGCTGCAGCGCGCGGTCCACGGTCTCGAGGTCCGCGAGCGCGAGCTCGGTATTGATGGTGGCGACGTCCGAGGACGGGTCCACCTTGCCGGCGACGTGCACGACGTCCGGATCCTCGAAGCAGCGCACCACGTGCGCGATCGCATCCACCTCGCGGATGTGGGCGAGGAACTGGTTGCCCAGCCCCTCCCCCTGCGAGGCGCCCGCGACCAGGCCGGCGATGTCCACGAACTCGACCGTGGTGGGCACGATCTTCCCGGGTTTCGCGATCGCGGCCAGCGCCGCAAGGCGCGGGTCCGGCACCGGCACGATGCCGATGTTCGGGTCGATGGTGCAGAACGGGTAGTTCTCCGCCGCGATGCGGGCGCGCGTCAGCGCGTTGAAGAGCGTGGACTTGCCGACATTCGGGAGGCCGACGATGCCGCAGCGGATCCCCATCAGCCGTCCGCCGCCGGCGGCTTCGAGTGCAGCCGGTTCATCATCTTCTCGGCGCCCTCGGTCACGAGGCGCGGAAATTCGGCGACGGCGAGCTCGATCGCCTCGCGCATCAGGCGCTCTTCCACCTGCGTGGGCCGCTCGAGCACCCAGGAGATGACCTCGTCGCGGTGGCCGGGGTGGCCGATGCCGACGCGCAGCCGCCAGAAATCCTCGCCCAGGTGCGCAATCACGTCCTTCAGGCCGTTGTGGCCGCCCGCGCCGCCGCCGAATTTCAGCCGTGCCACGCCCGCGGGCAGGTCGAGCTCGTCATGCACGACCAGCACCTGGTCCGGAGGCACCTGCAGGTAGTCGCAGAAAGCCCGCACCGACTGGCCGCTGCGGTTCATGTAGCCCATCGGCTTCAGCAGCCACAGCGGCACTCCGGCGACGGCCGCGCGCCCGGCGTCGGCACCGTAGCGGCGTTCCGGCTTGAGGCGCGCCTCATGGCGCGCCGCCAGTTCGTCCACGAACCAGAACCCGGCGTTGTGGCGCGTGGGGGCGTGCTCCGGGCCCGGATTGCCGAGTCCGACGACGAGTTGAAGCGGAAGGCCGGACATGGTGTCTTTGCCAAAAGACGGGCGCCGCCCGGTGGGCGGCCCCGGCCCCAGGCGGCGCAGGCCGCCTTACTTCTTGGCGTCGCCCTTCTTGGCTTCCTTGCCTTCCTTGCCGGCGGGTGCCGCGGCAGCCGGGGCGGCGGCAGGCACTGCGGCGGGAGCCGCGCCGGGGGCCGCCGGTGCGCCCGCGGCCGCGGGCACGCCGGCGACGGCAGCCGCCTCCTCGACGACCGGAGCCTCTTCCTCCTCGACGCGCGGCATGTGGATCGAGGCCACGGGTCCGTCGCGTCCGGCGAGCAGGTCCACGATCTCGACGCCGGCGGGGAGCTTGAGGTCCGACAGCTTGATGACCTGGTTGATCTCGAGGCCCGACACGTCCACCTCGACGTACTCGGGCAGGTCCTTCGGCAGGCAGCTGACCTCGACGTCGTTGCGCACGTGCGAGAGCACGCCGCCCTGCTCCTTGACGCCCCTGGCCTCGGCGCCGCCCTTGAAATGCAGTGGCATGCGCATGCGGATCTTCTCGTCCTCCAGCACGCGCTGGAAGTCGATGTGCACGATCCGGTTCCGGTACGGGTGGCGTTGCACGTCCTTCAGCACAGCGGCCTGCGTCTGGCTGCCGACTTTGAGCGCGAGGATGGTCGAGTAAAAGCGCTCGTCATCCATCAGCTGCGCGAGCCGGGTGTGGTCCACGACCAGCGCGCGCGCGTCGCGCTTGCCGCCATAGAGGATCGCCGGGACCTTGCCGAGATGACGCAGGCGGCGGCTCGCACCCTTGCCCTGGTCGTCCCGGAACTCGGCGTCGAGTTCGAACGAAATTTTCATGTCCATGCTCCGGTTGATTAGTCCACGTACAACGAACTGACGGATTCTTCGTCGCGAATCCGCCGCATCGTCTCCGCGAGCAGCTCTGCGACCGAGAGCACGCGGATACGCTTGCACTGCTTCGCCGCGTCGCCGAGCGGGATCGTGTCCGTCACGACCAGCTCGTCGAGCGCCGAGGCCGAAATCCTCTCCACCGCGCTTCCGGACAGCACCGGGTGGGTGATGTAGGCGATCACCCGCACGGCACCCTCGTCCTTCAGCGCCTGCGCGGCCTGGCACAGCGTGCCTGCGGTGTCGACCAGGTCGTCCACCAGCACGCAGGACCTGCCGCGCACGTCGCCGATGATGTTCATCACCTGCGACTCGTTGGCGCGCGGCCGCCGCTTGTCGATGATCGCGAGGTCCGCGTTGTCGAGGCGCCTGGCCAGCGCCCTTGCGCGGACCACGCCGCCGACGTCCGGCGACACCACGATCATGTTGTCGTACTTCTGCTTCCACACCTCGCCCAGCAGCACCGGCGACGCATAGACGTTGTCCACGGGCACGTCGAAGAAGCCCTGGATCTGGTCCGCGTGCAGGTCCACCGTCAGCACCCGGTCCACGCCCGCGCAGCCGATCATGTCCGCGACCAGCTTCGCCGTAATCGGCACGCGCATCGCTCGCTGGCGCCGGTCCTGCCGCGCATAGCCCAGGTACGGGATCACCGCGGTGATCCGCCGGGCCGACGCGCGCCGGCAGGCATCCGCCATCACCAGGAGCTCCATCAGGTGCTCGTTCGCCGGCGGGCAGGTCGACTGCACCAGGTAGACGTCCCGGCCGCGGACGTTCTCCATGATCTCGACCTGGATCTCGCCGTCGCTGAAGCGCCCGACCAGCGCCCGGCCGAGCGGCATCATCAGGTGTCGCGCGATGTCCTGCGCCAGCCCCGGATTCGCGTTGCCGGTGAACACCGCCATCGTGGACTGGTCCACGCGACTCTCCCTCATGCCCTCGTGCCGGCGCGCCGCGCGCGCCTCGCTTCAACTGGCTGGGGTGGAAGGATTCGAACCTTCGTATGACGGAATCAAAATCCGTTGCCTTACCACTTGGCGACACCCCAAGTCATCTCGGTCCGTCACCGCAGGACCTTTCCGCCGCCAGGCGTTCCTGCAGGGGTGAACGGTCCAGCCCGTGCGCCACGAACCCGGCCCAGCCGCGCGGCAGCCCGGCGAGCGCCGCGCGCGCCGACCGCTCGTCGGCAAACGCCGCGAATACGCAGCCGCCGGTGCCGGTCAGTCGCGCCTCGCCCCGCTGCCGGAGCCAGGCCATCGCTGCTGCCACCTCAGGGTGGCGGGCGGCCACCACCGCCTCGCAGTCGTTGCGTCCGCCTGCCTTCAGGAAACCGCGAATTGTCGTCTTGGGGGAATTTCTTGTCAATTCAGGCGCCTGAAACACCTCGGCGGTCGGTACCCCCACGCCCGCGCAGACGATCGCAAAATGCCGGTCCGGCAAGTCCACCGGTCGCAGCACGTCGCCCACCCCCTCGGCCCAGGCGCTATGGCCGCCCACGAAGAGCGGCACGTCGGCGCCCAGCTCCCGGCCGATCGCCGCCAGGCGCTCGACGGGCAGGCGCAGGCCCCAGATCTCGTTCAGGGCGACCAGGGTCGTGGCGGCGTCCGAGCTGCCGCCTCCCAGCCCGCCCTGGATCGGGATGCGCTTCGCCACGCGGATTTCGGCACCCCGGCGCACGCCGCCCTCGGCCTGCAACCGGCGCGCGGCGCGCACGCAAAGGTCGTTCTCCGCCGGCACCTCGCGCGGCCCTTCGGAGCGGACGATCGACGCGTCCACGCGCGGCAGGATCGCCAGGCTGTCCGCCAGGTCGATCAGCTGGAACATGGTCTGGATCTCGTGGTAGCCATCGGGACGGCGGCCCAGCACGTGCAGGAACAGGTTGAGCTTGGCCGGCGCCGGCCAGGGCGCGTTCACGGCGCGAACTGCCAGCCGGAAACGACGAGCCGCAGCCGGACGTCGCCGGCGATGAGTTCCAGCCGCTCGGGCAGCACCCGGCCGCCCGCCGCGCCGTAACGCGTAAAGCGCACCTGCCACCCAGCCTGCTCGAGCGCCGCCAGGCGCGCGTCCGCACCCAATGTCTCGCGAAACGCGGAATCCGGCGCCGGCGCACCGAGCAGCCAGTAGCGCAGCTCGGAGAGCGGCAACGGGGCACCGACGTACTCGCGGGTGATGCGGCGCGCCTGCTCGCCGCCGAGCGTCGCGCCGCTGGCGTCCGTCACCGTGATCGCCTCGCCGTCCACGCGGATCGCGAGCGCCGTGCCGCCGAGCGGGCCGCGCATGTCGATCTCGGCGCGCGTACCGTCCTGCCGCCAGCGCAGCCCGCCGGAGAATCCTTCCGCGCCCGCCGCCACCGCCACGCGCCCGGTCAGGGTCCAGTCATCCAGCGCCTGCAGCGCCTCGCGGCGCGCAGGCCAGTCACCGTCACCCGGGGGCGGCAGCGTGGCGCAGCCGCTGGCGAGGATCGCGGCGGCGCAGGCGGCCAGGCGCGCGTTCACCGCGGGTGGCGCTCGATCGCGCGCAGCAGGGGCCGGCTGTCGGGATGCTTGGCGAGCGTTTCGTCCCACAGGCGCCGCGCATCGTCGACGCGGCCGAGCAGCCAGTACGTCTCCCCGAGGTGGGCGGCGACTTCCGGATCCTCGGAGCGGATCCACGCGGTCTCGAGCCAGGTCCTGCCTTCCTCGAGCCGTCCGAGCCGGACCAGCGCCCAGCCCATGGAATCCTGGATCGCGTAGCTGTCGGGCTTGGCCGCGAGCGCGCGCTCGATCAGGAGCCGGCCCTCTTGCAGCGACCGCGTGCGGTCCACCAGCGTGTATCCGAGCGCGTTCTGGACCACCGGGTCATCGGGCCTGCGTTTCAGCACGGCGCGCATGTCGGCGAGGGCCTCGGGCACGCGGTCCAGGCGCTCCAGCAGGAAGCCGCGCGCCAGGCGCAAGTCGTCGTCCGCCAGCACGGTGAGCGCGCGGTCCATCAGCGCGATCGCGGCGTCTCCGCTGCCCTCCTCGACCAGCTGGCTGGCGACGCCGGCGACCACCTCGCGCGTCTCGCCGGGCTCGTCAGCGAGGAAATCGTCGAGCAGCATCTCCGCGCGTTCGGGC
>DASTOQ010000004.1:0-25327 GCA_035720205.1 Steroidobacteraceae bacterium
GCGGATCGCGAGGCCGCCAGCGCGAAGTTCCAGGAGGCCGCGGCGCGCCATGAAGTGACCGCGGCCGAGGTCGTGCTGGCGCGCGGCAGCCGCGACCAGCCCGGCACGGCGGCCCTCGAACTCGCCGCGCCCGTGTCCGGCGTCGTCCTGCGCCGCCATTTCGAGAGCGCCCGCCCGGTGCAGGCCGGCGAGGCGCTCATCGAGATCGGCGATCCCGCCGGCATGGAAGTCGAGGTGGACGTGCTCTCGGCCGACGCCGTGCGCCTGCGCGAGGGCATGGCGGTCGAGCTGCTGCGCTGGGGCGGGACGCCGCCGCTGGCCGGGCGCGTGCGCCGCGTCGAGCCCGGGGGCTTCACCAAGTTCTCGGCGCTCGGCGTCGAGGAGCAGCGGGTCTGGGTGATGGTCGGCATCACCAGCCCGCGCGCGGAGTGGATGAGCCTCGGCGAGGCGTATCGCGTGAATGCGCGCTTCATCCTGCGCGAAGCGGCCGACGCACTGCGCGTGCCGTCGAGCGCGACGTTCCGCCACGACGGCGGCACGGCGGTGTTTCGCATCGACGGCGGGCGTGCCCGCATCACGCCGGTCACGACCGCCGTCGAGGGCGAGGGCTGGGTCCAGGTCGAGGAGGGGCTGGCCGAGGGCGGCCGGGTCGTGCTGCACCCGGACCGCGAGCTCGAGGACGGCCAGCGCGTGCGCATCCGCCGCTGAACCGCGCCCGCGCGCGCGGCGCATGTCGCTGTCGCGCAAGGAGAAAATCGGGTTGCGGCGGCTCATGCCGTCCCTTACGATGCGCGGGCCGTGAGCCCGCGTTCCGCGGGCCACTTCCATGGGAGCCCCGTGTCCATCGCGAAGCGGATGTTGATGCCCCCGGCCGTTGCCGGCGTTCTCGCGGCCGTCGCCGCCATGCCCGCCCGGGCGGACTGGGACCTGCTGAACATGCCGAAGGGCGTGAGCGAGCTGTCCCGCGAGATCTACGACATGCACATGATCATGCTGTGGATCTGCACGATCATCGCCGTGTTCACGTTTGGCGCGATGATCTATGCCATGGCCCGCTTCCGGAAGTCGAAGGGAGCGGTCGCCGACCACAAGATGCTGCACAACGCCCGGCTCGAGGCCGCCTGGACCATCGTGCCGGTGCTGATCCTGGTCGGCATGGCGATCCCCTCGGTCGAGAAGCTGATCAAGATCGAGGACACCTCGGGCTCGGAGCTCACGATCAAGATCACCGGCTACCAGTGGCAGTGGCATTACGAGTACCTCGGCACCGGCGTCTCGTTCTTCAGCCGCCTCGCGCGCGACAGCGACCTGGCGCGCCAGAAGGGGTCCGGCGTTGATCCGGCCACCGTCGAGCACTACCTGCTGAACGTCGACAAGCCTCTCGTGGTGCCGACCGGCATGAAGATCCGGCTGCTGCTGACCGCGAATGACGTGATCCACGCCTGGTGGGTGCCGGACTTCGGCATGAAACGCGACGCCATCCCCGGCTTCATCAACGAAATGTGGATCTCGGTGGACGAGGACAAGCCCGGCACCTATCGCGGCCAGTGCGCGGAGCTCTGCGGCGCCGACCATGGCTTCATGCCGATCGTGGTGGTCGCCTTGCCTGCGGACCAGTTCAGGGCCTGGCTCGAGCAACAGATGGCGGGGGCGACCGGTGTCGCGCTCGCCGCGACGGAGTGACGCAGATGGGCGAGCACGGACACGGACCGCCGAAAGGAATCGTGCGCTGGCTGACGACGACCAACCACAAGGACATCGGCACGATGTACCTGGTGTTCTCGCTCGTCATGTTCCTGGTGGGCGGGCTGATGGCGCTGGTGATCCGCAGCGAACTGTTCCAGCCCGGCCTGCAGGTCGTGGACCCGGCGTTCTTCAACCAGATGACCACCATGCACGCGCTGGTGATGGTGTTCGGCGCGGTGATGCCGGCGACCGTCGGCCTCGCGAACTGGATGATCCCGCTGCAGATCGGCGCCGCCGACATGGCGCTGCCGCGCATGAACCTGTTCAGCTTCTGGCTGCTGGCGTTCGCCTTCCTGCTGCTGCTGTCCACGCTGCTGATGCCGGGCGGCGCGCCGGCCGCCGGCTGGACGCTGTACCCGCCGCTGGTGCTGCAGTCGGGGGACGCCTTCCCGATGGCGATCTTCGCCATCCACCTGATGGGCGCCTCCTCGATCATGGGCGCCATCAACGTCATCGTGACGATCGTGAACATGCGCGCGCCCGGCATGACGCTCTTGAAGATGCCGCTGTTCTCCTGGTCGTGGCTGATCACCGCCTACCTGCTGATCGCGGTGATGCCGGTGTTCGCGGGCGGCGTGACCATGCTGCTGACGGACTACTACTTCCACACCAGCTTCTTCAATGCCGCCGGGGGCGGCGACCCGGTGCTGTTCCAGCACGTGTTCTGGTTCTTCGGGCATCCCGAGGTCTACATCATGATCCTGCCGGCCTTCGGCATCGTGTCGGAGGTCGTCTCGACCTTCTCGCGCAAGCCGATCTTCGGCTACGAGGCCATGGTGTACGCGATCGCCTCGATCGCCTTCCTGTCGTTCATCGTCTGGGCGCACCACATGTTCACGGTGGGCATGCCGCTCGCCGGGCAGCTGTTCTTCACGCTCTCGACCATGCTGATCGCGGTTCCCACCGGCGTGAAGATCTTCAACTGGACTGCGACCATGTGGCGCGGCTCGATCAGCTTCGAGCCGCCGATGCTGTTCGCGATCGCGTTCCTGTTCCTGTTCACGATCGGCGGCTTCTCGGGCCTGATGCTGGCGATCGCGCCGGCCGACTTCCAGTACCACGACACCTACTTCGTGGTGGCGCACTTCCACTACGTGCTGGTGCCGGGCGCAGTGTTCGGCATCATGGCCGCCGTCTACTACTGGCTGCCGAAGTGGACCGGGCACCTGTACGACATGCGCCTCGCCAACTGGCATTTCTGGCTGTCCGCAATCTTCATCAACGTGCTGTTCTTCCCGCAGCACTACCTCGGCCTCGCCGGCATGCCGCGGCGCATCCCGGACTACGCGGTGCAGTTCACCGAATGGAACATGGTCTCGACCATCGGCGCCTTCGGCTTCGGGCTGTCGCAGCTCTTGTTCGTGTGGCTGATCGTCAAGTGCGTGCGGGGCGGGGAGCGCGCGAGCGCCGGGGTCTGGGACTACCCGCACGGGCTCGAGTGGACCGTGCCCTCGCCGGCGCCCTACCACACCTTCGAGAGGGCACCGGAGGTCAGGTGAACGCGCGCGCGCGCAATGCCAGGCTCGCGATCGCGCTCGGCGTCGCCGCCGTCGCGGTCTATGCCGCGTACGTGGTGCTGCGCCTGCTGGAACGCGGCGGATGAACGGGCCGGTGCACAAGGCGAATCGCGGCCTGACCGCGAAGCTCCTGCTGATGGTCGCCGGCAGCTTCGCCTTCGGCTTCGCGCTGGTGCCGCTCTACGACGTGTTCTGCGAGGTCACCGGCATCGGCTCGCGCGGGCGCCTGTCGCAGGCGGCGCAGGTGGACCCGGCGCAGCCTGCGGACGCGCGCACGATCACGGTGGAGTTCACCGCGTCCGTGCCGGACGGCGGGCGCTGGGAATTCGCGCCGGTGGCGTTCGCGATGGAGGTGCAGCCGGGGCGGCTGTACCAGACGACCTACCGCGCGAAGAACCTGCACGGCCGCGACATGACCGGCCAGGCCGTGCCCTCGGTGGCGCCGGCGCGCGCCGCGCGGTACCTGCTGAAGACCGAGTGCTTCTGCTTCACGCCGCAACACTTCAAAGACGCGGAGGAGCGCGAGATGATCGTGCGGTTCTCCGTGGACCGCGACCTGCCGGACGGCATCGACCGCCTGACGCTGTCCTACGCGTTCTACGACGTCGCGCGCGTCGCCGCCGGCACCTGACGAGGAACCGCAACGACATGGCCCACGCCGAGCAGACCCACGACGCTAGCCAGTACTACTTCCCGCACGGCAGCCGGCTGCCGTTCTTCGGGTCCCTGTCGCTGTTCATCCTCATGGCGGGCGCGGCCGCGACGCTGAATGGCGCCGCCATCGGCGGCTGGGTGCTCGGCCTCGGGTTCGTGCTGCTGTTCACGCTGTTCTTCCTCTGGTTCGGCGAGGTGATCCGCGAGAACCAGGCCGGTCTCTACAACCAGCAGGTGGACCGCTCGTTCCGCATGGGGATGATGTGGTTCATCTTCTCCGAGGTCATGTTCTTCGCCGCATTCTTCGGCGCGCTGTTCTACACGCGGCAGCTCTCGGTGCCCTGGCTCGGCGGCGAGGGCGAGAAGGCCATCACCAGCCTGCTGTGGCCGGAGTTCCAGGCCGCCTGGCCGAGCAACGGCCCCGCCGGGCTCGGCCCGCGCGAGGACGGCAGCTACGAGATCATCCCGGCCTTCGGCCTGCCGGCGCTCAACACGGCGCTGCTGCTCACCTCCGGCCTCACGCTCACGATCGCGCACCACGCGATGAAGAGCGGGCAGCGCGGCATTCTCAAGCTGTTCCTCGCGCTGACCTTCGTGCTCGGCTTCATCTTCCTCGGCGTGCAGATCTACGAGTACGGCCACGCCTGGAGCGACCTCGGGCTGCAGCTCGGCACCGGCATCTACGGCTCCACCTTCTTCATGCTGACAGGCTTCCACGGGTTGCACGTGCTGGTGGGCGCGATCATGCTGGTCGTGATCTGGCTGCGAAGCCTCGCGGGCCATTTCACGCCGCGCCAGCACTTCGCGTTCGAGGCAGTCGCCTGGTACTGGCACTTCGTGGACGTGGTCTGGCTGGGGCTCTTCATCTTCGTCTACTGGCTCTGAGGCCCGGGCGGCGCGCATGGCCGGCAAGCGCTTCATCGCGATCGCCGGCAACATCGGCGCAGGCAAGACCGAGCTGACCCGGTTCCTCTGCCGGCGCTACGGCATCAAGCCGTTCTACGAGCCGAACGACCACAATCCCTACCTCGCGGATTTCTACCGCGACATGAAGACCTGGGCGTTCCGCTCCCAGCTCTGGTTCCTGACCCACAAGTTCCGCCTGCAACTCGAACTGCAGGACGATCCCGGCACGGTGGTGCAGGACCGCACCATTTACGAGGACGCGGAGATCTTCGCGCGCAACCTGCACCGGCAGCGCACCATCGATGCGCGCGACTGGAAGCTCTACCAGCAGCTCTACCGGGCCATGTGCGGCGCGCTGAAGCCGCCGGACCTGATGATCCAGCTGCGCTGCCCGGTGCGCACGCTGCGCCAGCGCATCCGGCTGCGCGGCCGCGCCATGGAGCGCGACATCCCGGTCGCCTACCTGCGCCGCCTGAACCGCCTGTACGACGAGTGGTTCCGGCGCTGGGACCTGTCGCCGGTGCTGCAGCTCGAGACCGACCGGCTCGACTGGGCCACGGACCTGGTGGACCGCGTGGACCTGTTCCGCAAGATCGAGAAGTATCTCGACTGAGGGCCTCAGCCTTTCGGCGGCGCCTGCGCGACCGCCGCCTTGGTGGCCGCGCCTTCCGTCGCGACCCGCACCGGCTGGCCCGGACGCAGCCGCTCGCCGCCGCGCACGATCACGCGGTCGCCCGCGGCCAGCGCGCCGTCGACTTCGACCTTCCTGGCGTTGCCGTTCCCGACGCGCACGCTGATGCGCTCGGCCGTGTTGTCCTTGCCGACGCGGAACACGTGCGCGCCGTCGGCGCGCACGATCACGGCGTCGCGCGGCACCACCAGCGAGGCGCGGCCGTTGCCGGCGGCGGGCAGGTCCACGCGCACGGCCGAGCCGATTGGCCAGCCGTCGCCCGTCATCGCGATCCGCACTTCCAGCAGCCGCGAGCGGTCGTCGCCCACCGGCACGATGGCCCGGATCCTGCTCGTCAGTTGCTGCGCGGCACCGCGCACGGTGACCGGCTGGCCGACCGCGAGATGGCCCGCGTCCGCGACCGGCGCGCGCGCGACCACTTCCACGTTGCCGGTGTCCGTGAGCCGCAGCACTTCCGCGCCCGCGCCCACGAACTCGCCGAGCTGGCGGATGCGCTCCACGACGTGCCCGGGGAATGGCGCGCGGATCACGGCCCGGTCCACCAAGTGGCGCGTGCGGTCGCGCGCCGCGCGCGCCTGGTCGAGTTCGTGACGCGCCATCGACAGCCGCGCCGCCGCCTCGTCGATCTGGCTCCTGGACGCGATGCCGTCCGGCAGCGCGGTCAGGCGCTGCAGCTGCGTGTCGAGCAGCTCCGTGTTCGCGGCCAGTCGGGCCACCTGGGCGTCGGCCTCGCGCAGTTGCAGTTCCAGGGCCTTCGCATCCACGCGCGCGACCGGCGCGCCCTTCGCGACCCGTGCGCCGGGCTCCGCGACCCAGTCCAGCCGTCCGGCGACCTCCGCGGCGAGCCGCGCGTCGTTGCGGCTCACGACCGTCCCGGTCGCCGTGACCGTCGTCGCGAGCGAGCCCTCGGTGACGTTTGCGACCGCCACGGCCGCCGGCGGCGGCTGGTTCTGGGCCACGGCCGCGCTGGCTGCCAGGGAGGTCACAGCCAGCGCGGCCATCGCCGCGCCCCTCGCAACGGGGAACCCGGGGACTGGGAAATTCATCAGGCACCTTCCTTGATGGCGTCCGGCATCGCCGCCGGAATGGATGCGGCGGTGGCTTCGCCCATGCGCAGCAGCGCCGGCAGCAGCACGAGCATGAAGACCGTGTTCAGCAGCATGCCGCCCGCGATCACGGTCGCGAGGCCGCGGTACAGCGCCGCGCCCGGTCCCGGCACGATGATCATCGGCAGCAGGCCCGCGAGCTGCCCGAGCGAGGTGGCGAAGATCGGCCGCGTGCGCTGCTCGAGCGCGTGGCGCACCGCATCGCGGCGGTTCATGCCGCCGCGCTCCGCCGCGCGCGAGCTGTCCACCAGCAGGATCGCGTTGTTGACCGCGGCGCCCAGCAGGATGATGAAGCCCACCATCGTCAGCATGTCGAGCGTCTGCGGCGTGAACAGGTTCAGCAGCCGGATGCCGAGCACGCCGCCGAGGCTGGCGAGCGGCACGGTCAGCAGCACCAGCGCGCTGTCCTTGAGCGAGCGGAACAGCGCCGCCATGAGCAGGAACAGCACCAGCAGCGCGAGCGAGATGTTGACGCGCATGTCGGCGAGCGCGGTCTCGAGGCTGCCGGCGTCGCCCGCGTAGCGGATGCCGCCGTCCGCGGGCAGGAGCGGCTGGATCGCCGGGCCTACGTCGCTCTCGATCAGGTCCATGGTCTGCTGCAGCGACATGCCGGGCGGCGCGATCACGTTGAGCCCGATGGTGCGGCGGCCGTCCACGCGCCGCAGGCCCGTCGCTCCCACCGTGGGCTCGATCGCCACCAGTTCGCCGAGCGGCACCACGCCGCCGCTGGGCGTCGCGACCGGCACGGCCGCGAGCGCGTCCGGGCTGTCCCAGCCGCGGGCGCGCAGGATCATGTCGAGGCGGCGCTCGCCGTCGAAGTGCTCGCCGACCCAGATGCCGTCGCCGAGCGAGCGCACCACGGTCGCGACGTTGGCGCGCGTCCAGCCGGACTCGCTGATGCGCCGGTCGTCCGGCACCAGGCGCAGCTCCGGCTCCGACAACTCGAGGTCCTGGAACGAGCGGACCTGCGCGCCGGGCAGCTTTTCCCTCACCACCTGCTCGGCCTGGCGCGCGGCGCGCAGCAGGCCGTCGAAGTCCGCGGACTGCAGGCGGATCTCGATGTTGCGCCCGTCGCCGAAGCCGCCGAACAGGTTGCCCTGCTGCGCGAACACCTGCAGGTCCGGGAAGCCGCTCGTGATCTCGTTGCGCACGACGTCGCCGAGCTGGTCGATCTTCGAGGGGTCGAGCGGCCGCACGCCGATCGAGCCGCCGCCGTTCGGCCAGATCAGGATGTAGTAGTTCTTGAGCCGCGGCTCCTTCTCGCCCGCCATGTAAGGCTCGAGCCGGCGCACCATCGGCTGCACGACTTCCGCGTCGATCGCGTCCACGTTCATGCCCGGCGGGAACTGGAAGAAGCCGTCGATGGCGTCGCGCTTGACCGGCGGCAGGTAGTCGATCGGCGGCAGCAGCGCCCAGGTCAGCACCGCGGGCGCCACCAGGCAGGCCGCGATCGTCATCCTGCGCTGGCGCGGGCTGTCGGTGAGCGCCGCCATGCGGTCGCCGAGCCGGCGCGGCCATTCCGCCGCCTTGCGCGTGGCCTCCGCGGTCGTCAGCGTCAGCCAGCGCGACGCGGCAACGGGCAGGACGGTCATCGCGGTCAGCAGCGACATCGCGATCGCGACCGAGATGGTGAGCGCGAGGTCGGCGAACAGCTGCCCCTCGACGTTCTCCATGAAGATGACGGGCAGGAACACGATGATGGTCGTGAGCGTCGAGGCGAACAGCGCCGGCCATACCTGCGTCGCGCCCTCCAGCGCCGCCTGCACCGGCGACAGCCCGCGCTCGCGGCGGGTCAGGATGCTCTCGAGCACGATGGTCGCGGCATCGAGCGTCATGCCGACCGCGAAGGCGATGCCGGCGATCGAGATGACGTTGAGCGAGTGCCCGGTGACCATCATGACGAGCACGGTCGCCAGCACCGACACCGGGATCGCGACGCCGACCAGCAGCGTCGAGCGGAACTGGCGCAGGAACAGCCACAGCACGACGATCGCCAGGATCACGCCGGCGACCAGGTTGCCGCCCACCAGGCCGAGGGCCTGGTTGATGAAGACCGACGGGTCGAACGACTGCTCGATGCCGAGACCGAGCCCGGCCAGCGGGCCCTCGCGCAACTCGGCAATCTCGGCCTTGACGGCCTTGAGCGTCGCCAGCACGTCGGCGCCCGATTCCTTGATGATCTGGATCGCGATCGCCGGATTGTTGTTCTGCACCGCGAGTGAGTTGCGGTCGCCGCGCTCGACCGCGATCGTCGCCACGTCCGCCAGGCGCACGGGACGGCCCTCGCGCCAGTCGAGCACCAGTTCGCCGAGGTCCGCCGGCTGGTAGCGGCCGGCGAAGCGCAGCGTGTACTGGCGCCGCCCGAGCTCCGCGAATCCGCCCGACACGTCGTCGGCGCTGCCCGCGACGCCCACGATCGCCGGGATCGGGATGCCGAGCTCGGCCGCCCGGTAAGGATCGAACTCGATGCGCAGCTCGTCGGCCGCGCCCGCGTTGACGTTGACCGTGCCGACGCCCGGGATCGACTCGATGCGCGAGCGGAACAGCTCCTCGACCTCGCGCCGGTAGTTCTCGACCGGGCCGGGCGTGCCGGGCTTCAGCTGCACGAAGAACCAGGACAGCGTGTCGTTCGGGCCGTTGCCGCCGTTCTCGCCGAGCGAGATGCGCGGCGCGTCCGCGTCGCGCGGCAGCGGCGGCAGCTGGTTCATGCGCGCGATCACGTCGATCAGCGTGCGGCCCATGTCGGTGCCGATCGCGAACTGCAGGTTGATGAAGGCGCCGCCGGCGCCGGCGAACGACTGGATCTGCTGCAGTCCGGGCAGCCCGCGCAGCGCCTGTTCCTGTGGCTCGATCAGCTCGGACTCCACCTCGGTGGGCGCGGCCGCGCGCCAGCCGGTGAAGATCGTGATGACCGGCTCCTCGATGTCCGGGAACAGCTGCACCGGCAGCCGGATCAGCGCGACGATGCCGAGCACCACGATCAGGCCGACGCCGACGGCGACGCTGATCGGGCTCTTCAGCGATCTTTCGGTCAGGTTCACTGGGCGCTCCGGGAAGGTGCCGGGTCGTAGATTCGTAGATTCGGGACCCGCGGGCGTTTCAACCTTCAAATCCACGAATCTACGACCCGGCACCATTCTCCGGCAGGGAGGACGAGGTGGACGAACGCCCGGCCGCGGGCGTCAATCGCTTCGTCGCAGCGGCCCCGTCGGTACGCAACGCGCCGGCGCGGATGCGCCGGCCGGAGGTCCCGGTGATGCGACGGATCTCACGATACATCGTCGATCTGCCGGTGAAGCCGGCGAGCGAGGCGACTTCAGTCTGCGGGAGCCGCGTGGACTCGAGGAGCCGCATGGCGGCGGTCGCCCGCTTGCGGCGCAGGAACGCGCAGGGCGTGTGGCCATGAACGGCCTCGAACAGCTTGATGAAGTGGTACTTCGAGAGACGCGCCTCGCGCGCCAGCTCCTCGAGCCCGATGTCCCCGCGGAAATTCCCGAGCAGGTAGTCGGTGGCGCGCGCAATACGCCGGAACACCTCGCGCCGCGTCGCCGGACGGCGGAACGGCAGGCGGAAGATGTCCGATTCGGTCCGGAACTGGCTCTTCACCAGGGCTTCGAGCAGCAACACGAGCTGCTCCTCGTACCAGACCTCGTCGCGTTCTCCCTGCTGCACGCGATCGCGGATGCGGCGCAGCAGCGGCGTGACCAGCCGGTCGTGGCGCCGGAGATGCTCCGAGAATGCGGGCACCCGCCGCTCCCCCGCGGCGTCCGTTGCGAGCGGGTCGCGGGCGCGGCTCAGGATGGCGCCGGCGACGCTTTCCGCGAATCCCGGCGCGAAGAAGATGCTGAATGTGGTGACCGGGCGGTCGGCGGCGATGCGGCTGGCGTACGTGCGTCCATCATTGACGATCAGGTAGCTGTCTTCGTCGATGAGCAGCGTCCGGTCGTCGAACTGGTAGTGCTCCGCGCCGTGACACACCGTCTTCACCGAGAGGCGCTGCGTGTAAGGCGGCAGCTCGATGCCGCGGCTGGCCGCCAGGACGAAGCAGTGCTCCCTCCCCCAGCGCGCATAGAACCTGCGGCGATAGTCCGCGTTCTCCGCCAGCGGCCGCAGGCGCCGCGGATCCGGGAATTGCCGGAGGAAGAACATGGTCGCCCGTCACCCGCGACAGCCGGCGGTCGAGCGACGAGCCGAGAGGCCCGCCCAAATTCGCAATTTCTGCACCATTTGGCCCGCGGCTTCGTCGTAGTGTCGGGGCGTCCGATCTTCGCCTTTCATCAGGACGACTGCAATCTGGATCGTGTCTCCGGCGTTGACAGCCCTGTGCGCGATCGCCATCGGCGAAGCGCAGCCCGCACCGGCCGTTGCGAACCCGGGCTCTGCGCCGGCCGCGGGTCCCTGCGCCGGACCGCAATTCCGTCAGTTCGATTTCTGGATCGGCCACTGGACGGTGCGCAGGCCGGATGGCCTCCCGGCCGGAACCAATCTCATTACCAGCGAGGAAGGCGGTTGCGCGATCGTCGAGCACTGGGCCTCCGCGAACGGCGGGACCGGACAGAGCCTGAACTTCTTCGATCCCGCGAGCGGCAGATGGAGACAGGTCTGGGTCGGCCTCGGGCTGCTGTTGACGATGGAGGGAGGCCTGACGGACGGCGCGATGGTCCTCGAGGGTCCGTTGCAGTATCTCGACCCGGGCCGAGTCACGCGCTTGCGCGGCGTCTGGACTGCGCTGCCCGACGGTCGCGTCCGGCAGCAGTTCCACGAATCGGACGACGGCGGAACCACGTGGAAACTCTGGTTCGACGGCTACTACTCGCGAACCGGCGCGGCAGACTGAACCGCCGCCGCGACGGCTCTCCGTCCGGAAAGCATCCATGGCGATCAGCATCGGCTGGCAGCGACTGATGATCAGCGCCGCAACAAGCCCGTGGATGAAGCGGGCGATGACGACCGCGGGCAATCTGCTGCGGGTGGGTCGCCGTTTTGCCGGTCGCTCCAGCGTGGCGGAAGCCGTCGCGGTCGCCAGGGAGCTGCGCGCGCGGGGACTGCGCGTGTCGCTGTTCCATCTCGGTGAGTACGCACGGGACGCGGCGACGGTGGAAGACACCGTGCAGCAGACGATCGCAGCGGCAAGGGCGCTCGGAGAAGCGGGCCTCGACGCGCATGTGTCCATCGACCCGACGTCACTCGGATCCCTTTTCGATGAAAAGCTCGGCAGGGACAATGCGCGCCGGATCGGCGAGGCGGTCCTGGCGGCCGGCGGAGGCGAACTCGACTGCCTCATGCTCGACATGGAGGACTACTCCATGCTCGAGCGAACGCTGGCGCTCGAACTCGAATTGGCGCTGCATGACGTCCCGGTGGGTGTCACGCTGCAGGCCTATCTGCGTCGCACCGGAGCGGATCTCGCGCCCATCATCCACCGGTCGGGTCATGTGCTCCTGGTCAAGGGTGCCTTCGCCGAGCGCGAGCCGCGCGCCTGGGAGCAGCGGTCCGCCATCGATGCGAACTACCTGGCGCTGGCCGGCACGATGCTGGCTCCGGAACTGCGCGACACCGAGTTCTATCCGGCGTTCGGCACGCATGACGAGCGGCTGATCCGCGCCATCCAGTCACTGGCGCGCAGGAACAGGTGGGTGCCGGGCACCTACGAGTTCGAGTTCCTCTACGGGGTCAGGCCGAAGCTGGCCAGGGCGCTGGTGGCCGAAGGCGAGAGTGTGCGCCTCTACCTGCCCTTCGGAACCGACTGGTGGCCGTACGTCGCGCGGCGGATCGGGGAGAATCCCCGGTATGTGCGCAACCTGATCCCGGGATTCCGGCATTGAGCGTCGGGCTTCCGCGGCCGGCATGCATTCGCGCGCGGCACGGGCGTTTCCGGTGATCGCCGATCCCCGGAGTTGTGAACTGGAGGTCCTGGCGCCGGAACCGGGCCGTGCGCGGTTCCAGCGCCGCCGCCGCGGAAGTTGCGAGTTCGCGCATGCGGCCTGAGCCGTTCCTGCTCGATCGCTGGCTGGAACAAAAGCATGGCGTCAACGGTGCGAACGCCATCGATCTTGCGAGCAGCACCGGACCGGCGATGACGCTTTGGGAGCTGCTGGAGGTTGCGGGTGCGCCCGGGTTCCTGGACGAACTCCGCTCCACCCGGCTGGTGTATGCACCCGCCGACGGCGCGCAGGAGCTGCGGGAAGCGATCGCGGACTTCGAAGGAACGACGGCCGACAACGTGCTGGTCTGCACGGGCGCAGCGGAAGCGCTGACGATCATGCTGGTCTGCGCCGCCGGATCGCGCGCCAATATCGTCTGTCCCGACCCCGACTTTCCGGCGATCACGGCGCTCGCGCGCAGCCTGGGAATCGAGGTGCGCCATTATCGACTCTCCCGGGATCGCGGCTTCCAGCTTGATGTCGAAGCCGCCACGTCGCTTGTGGATGCCAATACGCGGCTCCTGCTCATCATTTCGCCGCACAATCCGACGGGTGCCGTCGTGCCGGACGGCGCGCGCGCGGCTTTGCACGACTTCTGCGCTGCACGCAACCTGTCGTTTGTCTGCGATCAGGTGTATCACCCCGTGTACCACACGGCCGGAACTGTGCCTCCGGGCTGCTCGGCGTCCGCGCTGCCAGCGGCCACCGTGATCGGCGACTGCTCAAAAGCACTCTCGCTCAGCGGGCTCCGTATCGGCTGGATCATTGAGCCCGACAGGTCCCGGCGCGAGGGCTTCGTCGACGCTCGCGCGTATATCAGCATCTCGAGTACGGCGCTTGGCGAGCGTCTGGCGACGCTCGCCTTGCGGCATCGCGAGCGAATACTCTCCTGGGCGCGGCGCGAGACTTCCGGCAGCCTCGAGCTGCTGGACGGGTTCTTCCACGAGCACGCCGACCACTTCGGCTGGGTGCGTCCCGCCGGTGGCTATACCGCCTTTCCATGGCTTCTGCGGGAATCCTGCGCGACCCCCTTCTGCCACTGGCTGTTGAGGGATCGTGGAATTATGGTCGCTCCCGGCGAGTGCTTCCGGCATCCCTCGCACTTTCGCATGGGATTCGGCGCCGGCGCAGCGCGGGTGGCGTGCGGCATCGAGCGCCTGGACGCCGCGGTGCGGGACTATTTCCGGTGAATCAGGAACACGGGATGCGCATGAAACCGAAATGGGGGCCCGCCACCCGCGCGGTGGTCCTGACGGAACGGTCGCGTCCCGGCGGCATGCCGGTGAGTCCACCGCTCATTCGAACCACAACGTTTGCGCACGAGAATTCGAGTGTCTTCGCAGAGCGCTTTCAGGGCCGACATCCGGCCTTCTACCAGCGGCTCGGCAATCCGACGGTGGTCGAGGCGGAGGCCCGACTGTGCGCCATGGAGGAGGCCGGGGATTGCATCCTGTTCGGCTCCGGCATGGCCGCAATCACCGCGACGTTGCTGGCGATGTTGCGGCCGGGCGAGCGGATTCTGATGCAGGAGTCGATCTACGGGCAGACGGCCACGCTCGCGCAGGCGCGCCTGGTATTCGTCGAGACGCCATGCAATGCGTGGCTTCAGGTCGTCGACATCTCCGCCATTGCGGAAATCGCCAAGTGCGCCGGTGCGCAGCTGATCGTGGACAGCACCTTTGCGAGTCCGTGTCTGCAACAGCCGCTCAAGCTCGGCGAGTCCTTCGTCGTACACTCGGGCACCAAGTACCTGGCGGGTCACTCGGACGTCATGTGCGGAGCGGTTCTCGGCAGCCGCGAACTGCTGGCTCCGATCCGCGAGATGCGCATGAACACCGGCGGGTTGCTCGATCCGTCGGCAGCATGGCTGCTCCTGCGCGGAATTCGCACGCTGCCGATACGGATCCTGCGCCAGAGCGCGACGGCGATGGAGATTGCGCGTTTCCTGTCAGGGACTCCGCGCGTGCGGGCGGTCCACTACCCTTACCTGTCCGGCCACCCGATGTTCGACGTCGCCAGCAGACAAATGGCCGCCGGCGGTGGCGTGGTGTCGTTCGAGCTGGACGGCGGGATCGAAATCGGCCGAACTTTCGTGGAAGCACTGCGCCTGATTCCGATCGCGACCAGCCTCGGTGGCGTGGAGTCACTGGTCGAGGTGCCGGCTGACCTCGACTACAGCGCGGACGGCAGCGGTGGCACGACGGCTCTGCGCGATGCCCGGCGTTGCCTTGTCCGCCTGTCCGTCGGGCTGGAAGACGCCGCGGATCTCATCGACGACCTGAAGCAGGCACTCGAGCATGTCTAGGCATCACCTCAGCCGTGGCGGCCCGTGCTACCCCGTCGTTGTTGACCGGAGTCGAGACTCATGCTGATCGACAGAAGGCGCTCGCTCGGCCTCGTGCTCGGAGCCGGCGCTGCCGTCAGCGTCTGTCCACTTGCATTGGCTGCTGATCAGCCGCCGCTGATCCGTCGCGCGATCCCCTCGAGCGGCGAGCGTGTCCCCGCGATCGGACTCGGAACGGCGGCGACATTCAGCTCCAAGGCAAGGGCCGAGGATCTCGCAGCGCTGCGGGATGTCATGCGGACCATGGTGGACCGCGGCGCAACCGTCATCGACACGGCGCCCGTCTACGGAGGGTCCGAGCGGGTCGCCGGCGCGCTGGCGCGCGAACTGGGTATCGCGGACCGCATCTTCTGGGCAACCAAGGTGAATGCCGCAATCAACGGCGTGGCGGATCGAGAGGCGGTCATTGCGCAACTGGAGCGCTCGTTCCGCCACATCGGTGTCCCGCGGCTGGATCTCGTCCAAGTGCACAATCTCGCAGATGTGCCCGTGCAACTGGCCGTCCTGAAGCAGTTGCAGAAAGAAGGAAGGGTGCGCTACGTGGGCGTCACGACCACCAGCAAGTCCCAGTATGCGCAACTCGAGACGCTCATGCGCAGCGAGCCTCTCGATTTCATCGGCATTGACTACGCGGCGGACAATCGATCTGCGGACCGCGTCATCCTGCCGCTCGCCGCAGCGCGCGGCATCGCCGTCATGGCGTACGTCCCGTTCGGCAAGACGCGCCTGTTCCGGCGCGTCGCGCGCCTGGCGCTGCCGGATTGGGCCGCGGACTTCGATGCCGCCACCTGGGCACAGTTCTTCATCAAGTTCGTGCTCGGCCATCGCGCCGTCACCGTCGTCACGCCGGCGACCAGCCAGGCCGCCCACATGATCGACAATGTCGGCGGCGGCATCGGCAGGCTTCCGGACGACGCCACCCGGGAACGGATGGCGAAGTTCGTCGATGCGTTGCCTCAGGCGTAGTGTCAGCTGGATCTTCCGGGAGCGGACCCAACCATGAATACCTGCCATCGCCATCGAACCTTCGGAATCGTCACCGCCTGGCTTGTGACAGCCGTGGCGCTGTCGGCGCAAGCCTCCGAGCCTGGAGGCGGCATCATGGGAATCGCGCTCGAGACGCGCGCCGCGCGCCTCGCCGGCGACAACGCGCGCTGGCTCGAGCTCGCGCGCGAAGTGCAGACGCGCGCGCCGGAACATGTGGACCTCCTGATCAGCCTCGCGCGCGCCCATGCCGCGAACGGCAGCGTCGAAGATTCCCTGCCCTGGCTGGAGCAGGCGGTCGCGCGCGGGGCGGGCTTCGACCTGTTCGCATTTCCCGAGTTCAAGGATCGCGCGGACCACGACCGGCTCCGGATGCTGGCGTCACGGGCCGCTGCCAACCAGGCACCGGTCTCGCCGGCCGAGGTCTTCATGACCATCGACGATGCCGGCATCCGCCCCGAAGGCATTACCTTCGACGAACGCAGCAGGCGGCTCTTCATCGGCAGCCTGAACGGCGAGATCTGGGCGGTCGGCCTCGACCGCAAGATGACGCGATTCGCCGGGGCGGATCACGGGCTGCGCGAGGTGCTCGGCATGAAGGTGGACGGCCGGCGCAGGCTTCTCTGGGCCGTGACCGGCGTGTTCCCCGATCTCTTCCCGGGCCCCGAAGGGCCGAAGCAGGACGAAGGGCTGACGGGCGTCGTCGCCTTTCATCTCGATTCCGGTGAACGCCTGCGCGAATGCTGGCTCGACGAGCGGCCGGTGTTGCACGGCTTCAACGACCTTGCGCTCGCGGCGAACGGTGACGTATACGTCTCCGACAGCCGGGCTGGCGCCATCTGGCGCCTTCCGGGAGGCGAATGCAGGCTCGACAAGCTGCTGGAGGATTCACGCATGGGGTTTCCGAACGGTATCGCGCTGTCGGCCGACGATTCGCGGCTCTACGTCGCGCACATCGAGGGCCTGAGCGCGGTGGATGTCGGAACCGGCCGGCGCACGCAACTGGCCGTGCCTGCGAACACGACCGTCAACAGCATGGATGGCCTGGTGCGCGAAGGAGCGGATCTCATCGGCATCCAGTCGACGCCTTATCTCGCGCGCGTGGTGAGGATTCGTCTGTCGGACGACGGCCTCGCGGTGCGCGAAGCGACGACGGTCAGCTCGCGCCCGCCACCCGGTGTCAACCAGACCACGGGGACGGTCGTCGGCATGAATTATTACAGCGTCGCGGGGACCATCGACCCGCTGCAGCCGGGCGGAGAGGGAGACCGGCGCGCGCGCATCCTGCGGACGGAGTTGCGTTGAATCCCCCGGAGAGCGAGTTCCAGTCATGAACGCCAGACTCCTGCTGATGACGGCGAGCGCCATGCTCGTGTCCACGATCGTCGTGCCCGCTGCCTGGCCGCAGGCCAAGCCCGAGGTGCTCCTGAAGCAGCGTCAGGCGGCGATGACGCTGCAGGCCAAGTACTTCGGGCCGCTGGTCGGCATATTGCGGGGCACCAGTCCGTACGACCCCGCGGTCGTCGGGCGGAACGCGAGGTACCTCGAGGCGCTGGCAGCCATGCCATGGGACGGTTTCCCGGAGAGCACGCAGGGCGAAGAAAGCCGCGCGCTGCCGGCCGTCTGGAGCGACGCGGAACGATTCCGCCGGATGGCGGGCGAATTCCAGTCCGCGGTCGCCACCCTCGTCGCCGCTTCGGACGCCGGGCGCGAAGAGGACGTCAGGACTGCGATCGAGGGTGTCGGCAAGGCCTGCGGCGGCTGCCACGACGCATTCCGGCGGAAATGACGGCAGTCGCCGGGCCTCGCGCACGCGCGGTCGCCGCGTGCATTGCCGTCGCCGCCGTGCACTCCGGCGCGTGGGCGCAGGCCGCGGATGTCCGGCGCGGCGAATACGTTGCCCATGCCGGCGGCTGCGCCGCCTGCCACACCGACGAAGGCAAGAATGCGGTTCCGTACGCCGGTGGACGGGCGATCGAGACGCCTTTCGGCGTGTTCTACGGACCCAACATCACGCCGCATCCCGAGCACGGCATCGGACGCTGGAGCCGTCGCGATTTCTTTCGCGCCATGCGCGAAGGCGTCCGGCCGGACGGCGAACATTACTACCCCTCGTTTCCATATCCTTACTACACCGGGGCGTCGGATCGCGACCTGGGCGACCTCTGGGCGTACCTGCAGAGCCTGCCGCAGAACGGCCGCAGGAACCGCGCACACGAGCTTGGTGTCGTGCTCGGCCAGCGGTTCATGATCGGCGCCTGGAAGCGCCTGTACTTCTCGGCCGGCCGCTTTGTGCCAGACCGCAAGGCGGCAGCTCCGGTCAACAGGGGCGCCTATCTGGTGCAGTCGCTCGGGCATTGCGGCGCCTGCCACACGCCGCGCTCGGCCCTGGGCGGTCCGCGCGCCGATCGTCCGCTTGCGGGCGTTGATGCACCGGATGGCAAGGGGGCACCGAACCTCACGCCGACCGGACTGGAAAAGTACTCGGACCAGGAGCTGACGGAACTGCTGGCGACCGGTGTCACGCCGGAAGGTGACGTGCTCGCCGGAGAGATGGATCTGGTCATCCGCTACTCGACGGGCCGCCTCACGCCGGCGGATCGCGCGGCCATCGTGGCGTACCTGCGGAGCCTGCCGCCATTGCCGTCGGCGGAGCCATGAGCGACGGCATGACCGGAGGCGGCCACGTCCGGTTGTGCGGCGGTGCCGGCTGGTATGCACGGCTCCCGCCAGTTGCGGCCATGCTGGCGATGACGGCCTGCGTCGGCCCGCCGCCCGCAGTCGCGCCGGGTGATGCGTCCCGGGATTCCGCGGCGCCGGTGGTACACATCCGGCTGCACAACGCCACGAACGTTGATCTTGAGGTGGTGACCGTACGGTTCATCAACCAGACCGAGCATTACGACTCGATCGCGCAGGGCGGATTCACCGATTACCGGGCGGTGCGCGGGGCGTACCGTTACGCCCAAGTGGAGGCGAGGCGTGACGGTCACCGCTATCTGGTGCAGCCGCTGGACTACGTCGGCGAAAGGCCGTTGTCTGCCGGTCGCTACACCTACACGCTGCGTGGGTTCTTTCCGGCCGAATCCGCGGAAGACAATGGCAAGGCGGCGACACATTTCATGCAGATCACATTGCAGAAACAACGCTGACGAACCTGCCTCACGCCGTGCCGCGGTATGCGCTCCAGCATGTAAAATTGCTGAATGACAGCAGCGCTGCCCCGCTCGGACGAGGTCGTGAGCGAAGCCGAGGTCCAGGCCGCGCTCGACCGCCTGGCGGTCGAAATCAGCGCCAGGCTGGCCGGCCATCATCCGCTCGTGATCACCGTGATGAACGGCGGCCTGATTTTCGCGGGTCAGCTGCTGCCGCGCCTGGCTTTCCCGCTCGAGCTCAGCTACGTCCACGTGCGCCGCTACGGCCAGAACACCAGCGGCGGCGAGCTGGTCTGGATCGCCGGTCCGCACGATCCCGTGCGCGGGCGCACGGTGCTGCTGGTCGACGACATCCTGGACGAAGGCCGCACGCTCGCGACCATCAAGGCGCGGCTGCTCGAGCAGGGCGCGGTCGAGGTGCTGGTCGCGGCGTTCGCCGTGAAGCGGCGCGCCGGGCGGTCCGACGTACAGGCGGATTTCACCGGTGTCGAGGTGCCCGACCGTTTCGTGTTTGGTTTCGGGATGGACGTCGCCGGGGCGTGGCGCAACCTGCCCTCGATCCGGGCCTTGCGCGAGGTGCAGGACTAGCGGCCGGGCGCGGCGGCGGGCCGGCTCAGCGGCCGACGCCGTGCGGCTCGATCCAGCCGAGCTTCCAGGTCATCCAGAGCACGATGAAGAGCACGATGGACAGGCCGACGCGGACCGAGAGCGCGCGCACCATGCGCCGCGTCTCGCCCTTGTAGTCGAACACGAGTTGGACCATGGCCGACACCAGGGACAGCACGATCGCGAAGAAGATGAGCAGCACCAGCCACTTGACGCCAGCCATGGATCCGCCCCGGTGGTCCGGATGGCGCAGTATAGCCCGGTGCTGAATCCGGGCCGATGGCGATTTGCGCCGCGCCCGCTGGCCACGGTGGCGACCGTGGCCGCCGTCATCGCCTTGGTCGCCCTGGGCTGCTGGCAACTGGACCGCGGCGAGGAAAAGCGCGCCCTGGCCGCGGATTTCCTCGGCGCGGGGCCGGCGATCGAGCTGCCACCGGCGGGAGCCGCGCTGACGCGATACCAGCGCGTGGTCGCGCGCGGCAGCTACGACGCGGGCCACCAGTTCCTGCTGGATAACCGGATCCGCGCCGGAGTCGCCGGCGTCGAAGTGCTGACGCCGCTGCTGCTCGGCGATGGCAGCGCCGTGCTCGTGAACCGCGGCTGGCTGCCTTTCGGCAACGATCGCGGGCAGCTGCCGGCGGTCGCCGTAGGGACGCAAGCGCGCCACGTCGCGGGCCGGTTCAACGAGTTGCCGCGCGCGCCCGTCGAGCTCCCGTCGCCGCCGTCGCCACAGTGGCCGCGGCTCGTGAACTACCCGCAGGGCGCAGAACTCGCGGCGATGCTGGGGCGCGAGCTGCGCCCCGGCATGATCCTGCTCGATCCCGGCGAGCCCGACGGCTACGACCGCGACTGGCAGCCCCCGGGCACGACGCCGGAGCGGCATCTCGGCTATGCCGTGCAATGGTTTGCGCTCGCCGCCACCGCGGCGGCGATCTGGTTCGCTCACTCGCTGAGCCGCGACGGAGAAACCGGATGATCAGGACACGGGAACGCGGGCGCGGCCACCGGCAGCTGCTGCTGGTCGCACTCTTGTTCCTCGTGCCGCTCGGCGCCGCGATGTGGCTCTACTTCTCCTCCGGCTGGCGGCCGGCGCCCGGCGCGCAGCATGGCGAGCTCATCGACCCGCCGCGCACCCTGCCCTCCACGGCGTTGCGCGGCAGCTGGTCGCTGGTGCTGCTGCTCACCGGCCCCTGTGATGCGGCCTGCGTCGCGTCGCTCGAGGAAATGGGCCGGGCGCGACTTGCGCTCGACAAGGACATCCCGCGCGTGCGGCGTGTCCTGCTGCATGACGGAGGCTGCTGCGCGCCGGGCATTGCGGTGCTCACGGAGCCCGATGTCCTGGTGCTGGCAGCGGCGGGCGCGGACGGCGAGTCGCTGCGCGCGCCGTTCCCGCCGGCACCGGACGGCGGGCGCCGCATTTATATCGTGGACCCGCATGGCAACCTCGTGATGAGTTACCCTTCCACAGGCAGCGGCCGCGGCCTGCTGAAGGATCTCGAGCGGCTGCTGCGCCTGTCGCGCATCGGCTAGGGAGTTCGGCAGCCATGGGCACCCCGGGTCTCCTCTGGTTCCGTCGCGCGGCGCTCGCGGCGACGGTGCTATGCGCGATCGTGGTCGTGGTCGGCGCCTGGGTACGGCTCACGAACGCCGGCCTCGGCTGTCCCGACTGGCCGGGCTGCTACGGCCACGTCCACCCCTCGCAGCTGGTCGACCGCGTAAGCGAGATCAACGCGGAGAACCCCGACCGCCCGTTCGATTACCAGAAAGCGCTGAACGAGATGGTGCACCGCTACATCGTGGGCGCGCTCGGCCTGCTGGTGCTCGCGCTCGCGGCGATGTCGGTGTGGAACCGCCGCGACCCCGCGCAGCCGCGCGTCCTGCCCTGGCTGCTGCTCGGCCTGCTCGTGTTCCAGGCGCTGCTCGGCATGTGGACGGTGACGCTGCTGCTGAAACCGCTGATCGTCACGCTGCACCTGCTGGGCGGGCTCGCGACGCTCGGGCTGCTGTGGTGGCTCGCACTGCCGCCGGAGCGGCGCGAGCTGAAGGCCGCGGAACGGCCCGTGCGCCGGCTCGCGATCGTCGCGGCCGTCGTCGTGCTGGCGCAGATCTCGCTCGGCGGATGGACCAGCACCAACTACGCCGCGGCGGCCTGCGCGGATTTCCCGACCTGCCACGGGAAGTGGTGGCCGGACATGGACTTCAGGAACGCTTTCGTGCTGTGGCGCGGGCTCGGCATCGACTACGAGGGCGGCGTGCTGGACGCGCCCGCGCGCGTCGCAATCCACTACACCCATCGCCTCGGCGCCTGGCTCACGGCGCTGGTGCTGTTGCTGCCCATCCTCGGCGCCTGGCGGCGCGCGCAGGCCTTCGCCGCGCGCCTGGCGGCGACCGCGCTCTTCGTCGCGCTCGGCCTTCAGATCGCGATCGGGATGAATCTCATCTGGCAGGGGTGGCCGCTGTGGCTGGGCACCGCGCACAACGCGGGAGCCGCGGCGATCGTGCTCGCGATGGTGGCGCTGCTGCGCTACCTGAGCCCGCGGCCGGAAGTGGGCCGCTACCGGCCCTGATCCGTGCGCCGCCGCGCGATCGCGGGCTTCAGGCGAACTGGATCAGGACCGGCAGGCCGGCGACGACGAGCGCCAGCAACACTGCGATCCCGGAACGGTTGAAGAGGAACATGGGCGTCTCCCGTTGAACTCGAGGGAGACGTTACATCCTGCTACTGTTCCGATAAACAGCCCAAAATTGACTTTATTGTTCAATGTGACTAACTAATAGGCTGTGGAAGACTTCCAGGCCATGCGAGCCTTCAGCCGGGTGGCGGAACTGGGTTCCTTCACGCGTGCCGCCGACGAGCTGGGCCTGTCACGGGCCATGGTCAGCACCCACGTGCACCGGCTCGAAAGGCGTTTCGGCCTCAAGCTCCTGAACCGCACCACGCGCAAGGTCGCGCTCACGCCCGCGGGCAACGACTATCTCGGCCACTGCCGGCGCGTGTTCGCGGAACTCGCCGCCGCGGAGGAAACCCTGCGGCGCGGCAAGGAACAGCCGACCGGGCGCCTGCGCGTGGACGTACCCGGTTCCTTCGGCCGCCACATCCTGCTGCCGAGGCTGCCGGAGTTCCTCGCGCGCTATCCCGGCATCGATCTCGACCTGCGCTTCAACGAGCGGATCGTGGACCTGGTTCGCGAGGGCGTGGATCTCGCCGTGCGCGCCGGCGCGGTCACCGACCCGAACCTGGTGGCGTTGCGCGTCTGCGGCTCGCGCTGGATCACCTGCGCCTCGCCCGCCTATCTCGCGCGCCACGGGCGCCCGCAGACCATCGCGGATCTCGCCGGTCACCTGCTGATCGGCTCGGTTCCGCCGGAAGGCACGCAGCCGCGGCCGTGGTCGTTCGCGGCGGCGCCGGATCCGCCCTTCGAGCCGGCCTTCCGCATGACCGTGAACGAGGCGGAGGCCGTGAAGCTCGCGGCCGCCAGCGGCGTCGGCATCACCCAGACCATGGACCTGCTCGCGGCCCGCGAGCTGGCGGACGGCAGCCTGGTGCTGGTGCTCATGGAGCACGCGCTCGAGGGACCGCCGCTGTCAATCGTGCACACGCAGGCGGCGCAGCGTCTCGCCCGCGTGCGTGTCTTCGCCGATTTCCTGCGCGGGCTGCTCGAGTACGTCATGCACCGCGCCGCGCTCCACACCGGCCTGCCGCCGATGCCCTGAGCCTGCCGTGGTAGCATCGTCCCCGTCATGAGGGCCGCCGACCACAGGACCGACGCCGCATCCGCCGCCCGGGCCACGGCGCGCGACTACTTCGAGCTGACCAAGCCCAGGGTCGTCTCCCTGATCGTGTTCACCGCGATCGTCGGCATGTTCCTGGCCGTGCCGGGCCTGCCGCCCGCGGCCGCGCTCGGCTGGGGCACGCTCGGCATCGCGCTGGCGGCGTCCTCGGCGGCCGCGATCAATCACGTGCTGGACGCGCGCATCGACGCCGAGATGGCCCGCACGCGGCTGCGGCCCCTGCCGCGCGGCAAGGTCTCCGAGGCCTACGCGCTCTCGTTCGCCTTCGTGCTTGGCGCGGGCTCGATGCTGTTGCTCGCGCTGCTGGTCAACGCGCTGACCGCGGTGCTGACCTTCGTCTCGATCATCGGCTACGCGATCGTCTACACCGTCTGGCTCAAGCGGGCGACGCCGCAGAACATCGTGATCGGCGGCGCCGCGGGCGCCGCGCCGCCCGTGCTCGGCTGGACCGCCGTCACCGGCGGCATCCACCCGGATGCGCTGCTGCTGTTCCTGATCATCTTCGCCTGGACCCCGCCGCATTTCTGGGCGCTCGCCATCGCGCGCCGTGACGAGTACGCCCGCGTCGGCATCCCGATGCTGCCGGTCACGCATGGCGTCGAGTACACCAAGCAGTTCATCTGGTACTACACCGTGCTGCTGACGGTGATCACGGTGCTGCCGTTCCTGACCGGCATGGCCGGCCTCTTCTACCTGGCCTCCGCGCTGGTGCTCGACGCGCTGTTCCTGCGCCATGCCTGGATGCTCCGCCGCAGCGAGCGGGCCGATCTGCCCATGCGCGCGTTCCGGTTCTCGATCAACTATCTGGCACTGCTGTTTGCGGCGTTGCTGGTGGACCACTATCTGAGGTGATCGCGGGCGGCGCCGCGCGCCGGGCCCCGGTCTCCCCGGAGGGCGAGTTCAGCGCATGGCGGAACACGACGATCCCGTGACCCGCGCGTTCGAGACGGCCCTCGAACGCATGCAGCAGCCGGACTTCTGGTGGCAGGTCGGCATCGTCGGGCTGGCCGTCCTGGCGGCATGGTTCGTGGCGCGGCTTCTGGTGCGGGCTTTCGGCGCCGGCGGGACCGGCGAACGCGGGGCGGCGGAGCTCGCCGCCGCGCTCGCGCGGCGCGTGACGTTCCTGGTCCTGTTCGGCCTCGCCTGCCTCGCGGCTGCCGCGATCCTGCGCGGCATCGGGCTGCCGTACGGGGTCGCATGGACCGTCGCACTGCTGGCGCTCGCGCTCGCGGCCATCCGGCTCCTGGTCGGCATCCTGAAACGCGTGCTGCAGCCCGGGCCGCTGCTGGCCGCGTCGGAGCACCTCATCACCTGGGGTGCCTGGCTGCTGGTGGCGCTGTACCTGCTCGACTGGATGCGGCCGGTCGCCGCCGCGCTCGACAGCGTCCGGATCCCGCTCGGCAAGGGCGTATCGCTGCTCGACGCGCTGCGGGCGGTGCTGACGCTGCTCGTGTTCCTGCTGGCGGGCGCCTGGCTCGGCTCGATCGTGACGCGCAGGCTGATGGTCTCCGCCAACCTCTCGATCGGGCTGCGGGTCGGCATCGCCAAGTTCGTCCGCCTGTTCCTGCTGCTGTTCGCGGGACTGCTCGCGCTGAACGCGGTCGGCATCGACCTTGCCGCGCTCACGGTATTCGGCGGCGCGCTCGGCATCGGCCTCGGCTTCGGCCTGCAGCGCATCGCCGCCAACTTCGTCAGCGGCTTCATCCTGGTCGGTGACCGCTCCATCCGGCAGGGCGACGTGATCACGATCGGCGAGCGCTTCGGCGTGGTAAAGGAACTGCGGGCGCGTTACATCGTCGTGCGCGACCGCGATGGCGTGGATACGCTGATCCCGAACGAGAACGTAATCAGCATGGAGGTCGTCAACTGGAGCTATGGCGACCGCGCGATACGGCTCAAGTT
>DASTOQ010000005.1:0-69608 GCA_035720205.1 Steroidobacteraceae bacterium
CAACGAAGAGGCCAAGAAACAGGGCCTGATCGTCGACTACAAGGCCTTCGTCAAGCCGCCGCGCGACGAGAACGACTACGACGTGCTGTTCTGCACGCTGTACTCGAGCTACGGCAAGGCGATGGACTACAACAAGGGCGATGACGACAAGTTCGACAAGATCTCCGCCGCGCACTGGGCGACGGCCGACGAGGACAAGCAGCGCGAGCAGGCGGCGCCGCGGCTCGACATGCGCCGTTACCTCGGCACCAGCTACGTCCGCGAGGTCAACCTGCGGCCGATGCCGTAAGTAAAAGGGGACGCATCCCCTTTATCGGAATCGAGAAGCCGGCCTCGCGCCGGCTTCTTTTTTGCGATGCAATAGGGTGCGCGCCCTAATCGCGCATTCCATGCTAGCGGCGGTATAAGGTACGGAGGCCATGATCCTGTCAGTCCTCTGGGTCCTGCTGCTCGCGAGCCTCGTGCTCTGGCTCGCCTACCGGCGCGCGAGCCTGGCGAAGGCCACCCTCGTGCTCGGCGTGCTGCTCGTGTACTACAGCTTCTTCGGCGCCGGGCCGATCTGGTGGAAGGCGACGCTGTGGGCGCTCTACCTCCCGCACGTGCTGCTCAACATCCGTCCGCTGCGACGCTGGCTGATTTCCAACCGCTTCTTCAGGGTCTACAAGCGCATGCTGCCGCCGATGTCGCGCACCGAGCGCGAGGCGCTCGAGGCGGGCACCGTGTGGTGGGACGGCGAGCTGTTCACCGGCGGGCCGGACTGGAGCAAGCTGCTCTCGGCCAAGGCGCCGAAGCTCTCCGCCGAGGAACAGGCCTTCATCGACGGGCCCTGCGATGAGCTCTGCCGGATGATCGACGACTGGGACATCACGCACCGGCGCGCGGACCTGCCGCCCGAAGTCTTCGACTTCATCAAGAAGAAGGGCTTCTGGGCGATGATCATCCCGAAGAAGTACGGCGGGCTCGAATTCTCGGCCTACGCCCATTCCTGCGTGGTGGTGAAGATCGCCAGCCGCTCGAGCACGGTCGCCTCGACCGTGGTGGTGCCGAACTCGCTCGGGCCCGCGGAGCTGCTGCTGCATTACGGCACCGAGGAACAGAAGAGCCACCTGCTGCCGCGGCTCGCGCGCGGCGAGGAGATCCCGTGCTTCGGGCTCACCGGCCCGCGCGTCGGCTCGGATGCGAGCGCGCTGCCGGACACCGGCGTCGTCTGCAAGGGCATGTACCAGGGCCGCGAGGTCACCGGCATCCGGCTCAACTTCTCCAAGCGCTACATCACGCTCGCACCGATCGCGACGCTGATCGGCCTCGCGTTCCGGCTCTACGACCCGGACCGGCTCATGGGCGGCGAGCAGACCGACTACGGCATCACCGTGGCGCTGGTGCCGCGCAATACTCCCGGCGTCACGGTCGGCCGCCGGCACTTCCCGCTCAACGGACCGTTCCAGAACGGGCCGGTGCACGGCAAGGACGTGTTCGTGCCGCTCGACACCATCGTCGGCGGGCCGAAGATGGCCGGGCAGGGCTGGCGCATGCTGGTCGAGCAGCTCTCGGTCGGGCGCTGCATCTCGCTGCCCTCGATCGCGACCGGCGGCAGCAAGGGCGCGGTGTACTCGACCGGCGCCTACGCGCGCATCCGGCGCCAGTTCAACATGCCGGTCGGGAAATTCGAGGGCGTCGAGGCGGTGATCGCGCGCATGGCGGCGCGCACCTACATCATGGACGCGGCGCGCTCGGTCACCACCGGCGCGATCGACGGCGGCGAGAAGCCGTCGGTGCCGGCGGGGATCCTGAAATACCACACGACCGAAATGGGCCGCATGATCGCGAACGACGCGATGGACGTGCAGGGCGGCAAGGGCATCATGCTGGGCCCGAAGAACTACCTCGGCCGCGGCTACCAGATGGTGCCGGTCAGCATCACGGTCGAGGGCGCCAACATCCTGACCCGGAGCCTGATCATCTTCGGCCAGGGCGCGGTGCGCTGCCACCCCTGGGTGCTCAAGGAGATGAACGCGGCGCAGGACCCGGACCGCGAGCGCGCGCTGCGCGATTTCGACTCGGCGTTCTTCCACCACATCGGCTTCACGATCTCGAACGCGGTGCGTTCGTTCTTCACGGCGCTGACCCTGTCGCGCATCGTCAGGGCGCCGATGAGCGGACCCACCAAGCGCTACTACGAGCACATCAACCGCTTCAGCGCCTCGTTCGCCTTCGCCACTGACGTCGCGATGCTGTCGCTCGGCGGCTACCTGAAGAAGAAGGAGAACCTCTCCGCGCGGCTCGGCGACGTGCTGTCGTCGATGTACCTGGCCTCGATGGTGCTCAAGCACTACGAGAACCAGGGCCGGCCCGAGGCCGACCTGCCGCTGGTGGAGTACGCCTGCCGCTCGCTGCTGTACCAGGCGCAGGAGCAGCTGCACAGCTTCCTGCGAAACTTCCCGGTGCGCTGGCTGGCGGCCATCATGCGCGCGATCATCTTCCCGCGCGGCCTGACCTACTCGGCGCCCTCCGACCGCCTGAACCCGAAGATCGCGGAACTGGTGATGAACCCGGGCGAGGCGCGCGAGCGCCTCTGCCACTACGTCTACCGCACGCTGGAGCCGAACAACCACCTCGGGCTGGTGGAACACGCAATGCGGCTCGCGATCGCGGCGGAGCCGATCGAGAAACGCATCCGCGTCGAGGGCGTGAAGACCGGCCTGGTCAAGGCGCTCGACCTGCCGGGTCAGATCCGCGAGGCGCTGGCCGAGGGCATCATCAACGAGGCCGAGGCGGCGCAGCTGCGCGAGTACGACCGCCGGGTCATGGACATCATCAACGTGGACGACTTCGATCCGCGTGAACTGGTCGCCGGCAGCACCTACGAGATCCAGCTGGACGGCGGCTCGATGCAGGTCGCCTGATAAAGGGGACGCATCCCTTTTACCCGTGTGGCGAGTGGGTAAATGGGATGCGTCCCCTTTAATTTCTAGCCGACGCCCGGGTACAGCCCCAGGTACATCACCGTGAAGTCGATGGAGTTGCCGATGCCGTGCGCGAGGATCGGCGCAACCAGGTTGCGGCCGGTCGCCATGTAGAGGATGCCGAGCAGCACGCCGCCGACCGTCGCCTGGATCACGCCCGACGGCCCCTGGTAGAGGTGCGCGAGGCCGAAGGCGACGTTCACGACGACGAGCGCGACGATCCAGGCGCGCAAGCCGCTGCCGCAGAACTGCGCGATGCGAGGCAGCGCGTATCCGCGCCAGAACATCTCCTCGCCGAACGCGGCCAGCACCCAGTTGAGCGCCAGGTAGATGAGCAGCAGTTTTACGCTGCCGACGAGCCCGTTGAAAACCGTCAGGTCGGGCCAGTACCCGAGGACCCCGCGCAGCAACGGCATCGTCACGAAGAACTCTAGCAGCCACATCGCGATGCCGGCGAGGACGCCGATTGCGGCGAGACGCCGCCAATGCGCCGGCAGCGAGAGGCCGGCGTCGCGCCAGGTGACGCCGCGCAGGCGCATCGATGCCCAACCCAGGAGCACGAGATAAGGCGTCTTGCTGAGGATGATCCAGCCCTGCTGGTCGGCCCAGTAGACGAGCGCGACGAGGCCGAGCTCGACCGGCAGCAGGCCGGGGCGCAGGCGGATGATGGCTTCGCTCATGGCAGGGTCCCGGCCGCAGTCTAAGCCCGTCGGCGCGCGCGAGGTCTGCAAAAAAATCCCGCTGGACGCAGGAATTCTGCGCCGCTAGCCTGTGGGCCATGGACGACCGCGACCGCCGGATCCTCGACGAGCTGAAGGGCGACGCCTGGCTCTCGTATGCGGAACTCGCCGGCCGCGTCCACCTCTCTGCGAGCGCCGTGCAGCGGCGGGTCGAGAAGCTGATCGCCGGCGGCGTGCTGCAGGGCGCGCACGCGCGGGTCGCCGACGACCGCCAGACGCTGATCTACCTGACGGTCGAACTGCGCGACGACGCGCGCGCGACCGTGCGCGGCTTCACGGAGAGCATGCGGGCGTCGAAGCTGGTCGAGTCCGCACACTACGTGACGGGCGACGCCGACGTCGTGCTCACGCTGCGCGTGTCCGGCGTGCCGGAGTACGCGCGCTTCGTCGAGGAGCGGCTGAACGAGGATCCGCGGGTACGCCGCTTCCGGACGCTGACCAGCATCCGGCAGCTGATCTGAAGGCGCTAGCGGACCAGCGCGACGGCCCAGCCGGCGAAGCCCAGCCAGCCGTCGGTCCCCGAGATCAGCAGACGAAGCGGCTGCGACAGGACCAGCAGCAGGCCGCCCCAGAGCGTCGCCGCATGCAGGCGGCGGCGCGTGGCCAGGTCCCAGGCCACCAGCGCCAGCAGGAACAGGTCGGTCAGCCCGAAGAATGCCGGCGGGCCGCTGGCCAGGATGAAATCGAAGGGCAGGCGCGCGACGGCCGCGGTCAGCGGTCCCATCGACGCAATCAGCATCAGGCGTTTGTGCGTCTGCGGCACGTTGCGCTTCGCGATCGCACAGGCGACGAGGATGCCGAACACCATCATGTCCAGGAACGGAATCGCGAGGAATGCCAGCGGCGGCACCGGAACGCCGATGAACCCACCCGGGCGCCCCGCGGCGAGCAGCGCGACGTAGACGCCGATCACGACCATGGCCGCGGCCACCACGGCCCCGGCGCGGCCGAGCCTGCGATGCCGGTCCACGCGTCCGGTGGCGATCAGCAGGGGTTGCACGAACAGCAGGAGGTACCACGCCGTGAACACCGCGCCATGCCAGTAGAACGCCGTCTCCGGCGGCGAAGGATGGTCCGGGAACCATGGCCGCAGGAAGAAACTGCGCGCGAAACCGGCAGAGACCGTCAGCAGCATGGCGAGAGCCATGCCCGAATAGAACAGCCGCTCGCCGGAACCGCGTGACACGATAGCCGGGCATCGTACCGGATTCGACGCCGGTCACAAGGCCGCGCCGTCAGCACTCCCGCGGCCCGGCTGCCACGACAAGCTGCGACGCACTTTGCAGAATGTCCCGGTCCAAAGGATTGAACTGGCGGCGCCGGCACCCTGGGCCGGCGTGCCGGAGGGCAGCGATGCAAGGTGAAGTCCGCAACGCGAAACTGCTGGCCGTATCGGACGTGCGCGAGTTCTTCCGCGAGGCTCTGCACCTCGCGCTCGGTCACCAGCACCTGAAGGTGCGCGACCACACCGAGCAGTACGTGGTCAACCTGCTGGCGATGTTCGCGCGCAGCGAGGCGCTGTTCGACGCCGGGCCGGACGGCCACGCGCGCCTCAAGCCGCTCGCGCTCATGCTCGCCGAGGCCATCGAGGCGCCCGACGACCGCCACCGCTACCGCACGCTGCAGCGCCTGGGCGACGTCGCGCTCTTCATCGCCGGTTTCCTGGCCGGCGGCTTCGCGCGCCGCACGGTGGACGTGGATTACCACATCGCCATGGGCGGGCGCGCCTACGGCGCGCTGGCGCAGGCGCCGCACCACGGCCCGCAACGCGCGCTCGCGGAAGTGTTCGCCGAGCTCGAGGACAAGTTCCAGCCGCTGGTGGACGTGCTGCAGGAGATCGGCGACGGCGCGCAGCCCGATTCCCCGCGCGACCTGCTGCGGCTCTACGAGCTGTGGCACAGGACCGGCAGCCGCCGCGCGCACCGCCTGCTGATGCAGCACGGCGTGCAGCCGGTCGCGGGCTGCGGGCGGCCGCACTGAGATGACCGCTGCCGTCGGGCGCCTCGAGGCGCTGCTGATCGCCATCTACGACCTGCGCGTGGACTGCCGGGTCGCGGACTTCCTGGTCACCGATCGCCAGTCGCTGCCCGGCGAATGCCGCGACGCTCCGGGCGACGAGCAGCTGTTCGTCGCCGCCGTGGACGACGGGCTGTGCATGTCGCTGTACCTCGACGCAGGCGTGCTCGAGCGCCTCGAGCGCCACGACCCGCACGACGCGCTCGACGCGGGCAACGTCGCCGACTGCTGGACCGTGCTCGAGGGCGTGAGCCATTTCCTCTGCGTCGCGCACCATGCCGGGCACGACCGGCCGGTGTCGCGGCTGACGCTCGAGCTGCAGGCCGAGATCGACAAGTACGTCGCGAGCTTCCTGCTGCTCTGCCGCTCCGACCCGCGCCGCTTCCCGGCCGAACTGCACGCGCTGCTGTTCCGGCGGGCGACCGTGGACCCGCTGCTCGCCGCCGGCCGCGAGTCCCTGTACCGCCGCGCGAGCCGTTGCGCCGCGCGCTTCTGCGGGCGGCTGGAGCCGGCGCTGCGGGCGTTCTGCCTGCGCGAGGACGGATCCTGGCTGGCGGAACTGCGGCGGTTCTACCGCCTGAGCGACGCCGGGAAGCTGCGGCACATCGAGCGCCTCGCAGCCGCCTGAGCTAAGATCGCCCGGGCTCCACCGGGCGACTGGGCGTGCCGTCCAACCTCATCTACGAAGTCGAGTGCGAACTCGACCCGGACATCGTCGGGGACTACGACGCGTGGCTGCCGGGACACGTGCAGGACGTGCTCGCGTGCGCGGGATTCCTGGGCGCCGCCATCGAGGCGCCGGAGACGCCGCCCGGCGCCCGCCAGCGCCGGATCATCCGCTACGAGCTCGAGAGCGCGGCCGCGCTCGATCATTACCTCGAGAACGAGGCCACGCGCCTGCGGACCGAGACCGCCCAGCGCTTCGGCGGGCGCGTCCGCTGCGAGCGGCGCGCGCTCAGGCCGCGCCACGACCTGGTGCCGGCGTCGCGCGCGCCGGTGACCTGCCTCGACTGCGGCGCGCCGGTCCCGGGCGCGCACTGCGCGCGCTGCGGCCAGGCCGCGGACGTGCACGTGCTGTCGATGAAGGAGGTCGCGGGCGACGTCACGCATTCGCTGCTGCACCTCGACAGCCGGGTCTGGCGCACGCTGCGGCTGTTGCTGCGGCGGCCCGGGGAACTGACGCGCGAATTCGTCGCCGGCCGTCACCAGCGCTACCTGCCGCCGTTCCGGCTCTACCTCGCGATCAGCATCCTGTTCTTCGCGCTGAATGCGCTGTTGCCGGGCACGGATATCGTCAAGCTCAACGACTCCGGACGCGAAAGCCGAGCCTCCATTGCCGTGATGGCTCCCGAGGAACTGCGCCGGGAGCTCGCGGCCGAGGGCATCCTGCCGGCGGATGACGGGCAGGCCGGAAGCGACACGCGTCGGTGCCAGGTGGAGTTCAGCGATAACCCGGCCTTCGACGACATCGAGCGTTCACTCACGAACGCCTGCCGGAAGATTCTTGCGGACGACGGCAAGCGCTTCGCGCAGCAGTTCGCGACCACCGCGCCCAAGCTGATGTTCCTGTTCCTGCCGCTGATGGCCGCGGTGGCGCTGCTGTTCTACCGGCGGCCGCGGCGACTGTACGCCGAGCACCTGGTGCTGTTCCTGCACAACCACTCGTTCACCTTCATCCTGCTGGCCGTGACCGACGTCATCGACGCGCTCGCGGGCCTGAAGCCGCCGTACACCACCTTGATCGGCACCGCGAACCTGCCGCTGTACCTGTTCCTGCCGTACTACGTGTTCCGCTCGATGCGCGTGGTCTACGGCGAGGGCCGCCTGCGCACCTCGCTGAAGTTCGCGGCCATCGCCGTCATCTACCTGGTGCTGCTCGGGCTGACGATGCTCGCCGGGCTGGTGTACTCGATGCTGCAGCTGGCATGACGGGCCACCGCGCAATCCTGCACGTGGACATGGATGCGTTCTACGCGTCGGTCGAGCAGCACGACCACCCCGAGCTCGCCGGGCAGCCGGTGCTGGTGGGCGGCGCCGGCGGGCGCGGCGTGGTCGCGGCCGCGAGCTACGAGGCGCGACGCTTCGGCGTCCACTCGGCGATGCCGATGCGCGAGGCGCTCAGGCGCTGCCCGCAGGCGGTGGTGGTGCGGCCGCGCATGAAGCGCTACAGCGAGGTGTCGCGGCAGGTGTTCGAGGTGTTCCGCGAGTTCACCGACCAGGTCGAGGGCCTGTCGCTGGACGAGGCCTTCCTCGACGTGACCGCCAGCCAGGGGCTGTTCGGCAGCGCGGAGCAGATGGCGCGCGAGATCAAGGCGCGCATCCGCGCCCGCACCGGCCTCACCGCCTCGGTCGGCGTGTCGCACAACAAGCTGCTGGCCAAGCTCGCCTCCGAGATGCAGAAGCCGGACGGGCTCACGCTGATCCGTCCCGCGGATGTCACCGCCACGCTCGATCCGATGCCCGTGCGCCGGCTGTTCGGGATCGGGCCGAAGACGGCGGCGCGGCTCGAGCAACAGGGCATCTTCACGCTCGGCCAGCTGCGGCGCGCGCCGGACGCCGAGCTGTGGCCGCTGCTGCGGCGCGAGACGCGCACCTTCCGCGACCGCGCCGCGGGCGTCGACGACCGGCCGGTGGTGTCCGATGCGCCGGAGAAGCAGATCAGCTCCGAGGAGACCTTCGACACCGACATCCGCGACCACCAGGAGCTGCAGGAGCGGCTCGCGCAACTGGCGGACCGCACCACCGCGCGGCTGCGCGCGCGCCAGTTCAAGGCCGGCATGGTGAGCGTCAAGATCCGCCGCCGCGACTTCGAGACCTACACGCGCCAGCGCAGCTTCAATCCGCCGACGCAGGAGACCCGCCTGATCGCGCAGGTCGCCTCCGACCTGCTCGAACGCTGGCTCGAGGAGCAGCCGCGCGCGGCCGTGCGCCTGCTCGGCGTCGGCGTCAGCGACCTCGCGCCGGAGCAGCAGCTCGACCTGTTCGCGACGCCGGAGGCCACGGAGGCGCGCCACCTCGACGACGCGCTCGACCGCATCCACGGCCGCTTCGGGGACGACGCCATCCGTCGCGGCACCGACCATTAATTGGGGACGCATCCCATTTAAGTTGCGGATTGCGGGAGATAAATGGGATGCGTCCCCAATTAATGGTGTTTCAGGCATGATGACCCAGCGGCGCAGACCGGCCGTCATGCATAAATACTTATGTACGCTAGCTTTTTCGGACTGAACGAAAAGCCGTTCGCGATCACGCCGGACCCGCGCTACCTCTACCTCAGCGAGCGCCACGCGGAGGCGCTGGCGCACCTGGCGTACGGCATCAGCGAGGCCGGCGGCTTCATCCAGCTCACCGGCGAGATCGGCACCGGCAAGACCACGGTGCTGCGCAGCCTGTTGCAGCAGCTCCCGGCGCACTGCGACGTGGCGCTGATCCTGAACCCGCGGGTGACGCCCGCCGAGTTCCTGCAATGCATCTGCGACGAACTGAAGGTGCACGTGCCGGCGTCCGCCGGCGGCAGCGTCAAGGCGCTGGTGGACCTGCTCATGCACTTCCTGCTCGACGCGCACGGTCGCGGCCGGCGCATCGTGCTGATGGTGGACGAGGCGCAGAACCTCTCGCCCGAGGTGCTCGAACAGGTGCGCCTGCTCACCAACCTCGAGACCGCGACCCAGAAGCTGCTGCAGATCATCCTGATCGGGCAGCCGGAGCTGCGCGAGGTGCTCGAGCGCCCGGACCTGCGGCAGCTCGCGCAGCGCATCACGGGACGCTACCACCTGGAGGCGCTGCGCCGCGAAGAGACGCTCGCCTACATCCGCCACCGGCTGCGCGTCGCGGGCGCCACGCGCGAGATCTTCACGCGCGGCGCGCTCGTTGAACTGCACCGCGCCTCCCGCGGCGTACCGCGCATCATCAACGTGGTGGCCGACCGCGCACTGCTCGGCGCCTACACGCGCGAGGAGCACCGCGTCACCGGCGCGCTGGTGCGGCGCGCCGCCGCCGAGGTGTACGGGCGGCCCGCGTTGCCGCCGTGGCTGCGCCTGGCCGGCGTTGCGGGCGGCGTCGCCGCCGTGGCCTACGTGGCCGCGCTCGCCTGGCGCGGGCTGCCCGAAGACGGCGTCCCGCGGGACTCGGCGCCGGACATCGCCGCCGCCGCGCCCGCGACCACGTCCGAGCCGGCGGCCGCCCCGACGCCGCCTCCCGCTTCCCTCGCCGACGAACTCGCGCGCCACGCGGGAGCGACGACGATGGACGACGCCTTCGGCAACCTGTTTGCGCTCTGGAGCGCGGGCTACGAACGCGGCACCGGCCGCGGCTGCGAGCAGGCGGACGCCCAGGGGCTCGCCTGCGTCTGGCAGCGCGGCTCGTTCGCGCAGCTGAAGCTCATCAACCGCCCGGCGATCCTCGCGCTCGTGGACTCGACCGGGACCACGCACCAGGTCGTGCTCACGGCACTCGACGACGATGGCGCGCGGCTCCTGATCGGCGAAACCGAGGCGCGCGTCCCGCTCGCCCGGCTCGCGGATTTCTGGTTCGGCGAGTTCCTCGTGCTGTGGCGGCCGCAGGCGGGCGCCATGCGCCCGCTGCGTGCCGGCATGCGCGGCCCCGACGTGCGCTGGCTGCGGCAGGGTCTCGCGCAGCTGAGCGGCATGACCGGCGGCGGCGCCGAACCCGACGACCTGTTCGATGCCGGCCTCGAGCGCCTGGTCGAGGATTTCCAGCGCAGCCGCCGGCTCGCGGTGGACGGCATCGCGGGCCTGCAGACGCAACTCGTGCTGGATGCCGCGCTCGGCGCCCCCGGCACGCCGACGCTGGCAGCACCCGCCGCCGAGGCCGGCGCATGAGCTTCATCCTGGACGCGCTGCGCAAGTCCGAGCTCGAGCGCCAGCGCCAGAGCGGACCCTCGATCGCGGAGCTGCCGGTGGCGCGGGACGATCGCCGCCTGCCGGTGGCGCTGGTCGCGATCGCCGTGCTGCTCGCCGTGAACGTGGCGGTGTTGATGTACTTCCTGCTGCGGGACGACGCCGCGCCCGTGGCGCAGCCGCCGGCCGCAGCGATCGCGGCGGCTCCCGCGGCTGCGGCGCCGGCAGCGGAACGCCCGGCAGTCCTGCCGCCGGAGGAAAGCGCGCTCGCCGCAGAGGTCGCCGCAACCGGGCCGGCAGCGGAAGCGGGTGCATTCGAGGCGCCGGAGGCACCGGATCCCACGCTGCTGCCCGACGCGCCCTATGCGCCGCCCGGCGGCGGCACCGTCAGTTACAGTCCGGCACCGCCCTCGGTCGACACGCTGCCGCCGCAGGCGACCGCCGGGCTCGCGGAGCTCAACGTCGACCTGCACATCTACGCCGCCGATCCGGCCAGGCGCGCGGTCTTCGTCAACGGACGCCGCTACACCGAGGGCATGGCGCTCGCGGAAGGGCCGATGGTCGAGGAGATCACCCGCGACGGCGTCGTGATCAACCACCGCGGGCAGCGCTTCCTGCTGCCGCGGAACTGACTGCCTGGTCCTCGTGACGAGTCCATGCGGCCGAACCGCTAGAGCCGCTCCCCGCCCCAGGGGCAGTACCGCCAGCTCACGTGCGCGGACTTGCCGTTGGGGCAAATGCGGGGCACGAACAGCGAGTCGACGGGCATCTCGATCGCGACATCGACATGCTCGCCGTTGCTCTTCGCAAGCGCGATCCGCAGGACATTCGCCTCGTAGGGATCGATGATCCGCCGGTCCTCGGTATCGCGGTCCGCCAGCACGAAGAAATGCATGTTCGAACCGAGATTGCCCATTGCGCTCGCAAGCATCGGCTTGAGCGCGCCGAGCAGGGGTTGCATCTCCGTGCTGACGTCCTTCAGCGGCTCGAGCCGTGCCCTGTGGTCACCGGATTCGAGCGTGATTGCGAGAGATCCGGCGACAGTCTCGAGGTCGTAGTACCGGAAGGCGCCGAGCACCTGGATGTCGGCCTGCACGACCGCGAGCAGCGAATAGTCACGCAGGACTTTGATCGTCGCCTCGCGCTGGGCAGCCGGCATGCCGCCCTCGCGGCTGAAGGCAGCGGCCCAGTACTCGTAGGGAATCCACCACACGAGCGCGAGGTGTGAATCGTCGCTGCCTCCCGGCGTCGCCTGCGTGTCGGCGGCCAGCCTGTCGAGCGAAATGCGCCCGATCGCAATGCGTTCCTGCGCGCTCGCGACACCCGCAGCAGCCAGGAACACCGCAAGCGCCACGAGCTGCCGAATGTGCGACATGAGCGCCTCCCCCGGTCGCGGTCTGTGGGCCCGGGCAAGCCCGGGCGTCGTGCGCAAGAATACACTCCGCGCCGGACGGGGTTCACGCGCCCGCGTGCGGCGGGGCCATGGGTTCATGGCCCGGGCGCCAGCAGGGCATCCCATATCAATTTTGGAACGGCCGTGATCAAATTGGACGCAATGCCCGGGCAGTAAAGAGCCGGTGAGCGGCGGCGCCAACTCCTGACCCGGCCGGGAGACATGCGCCAGGGGGCGACATGAAGCGCGATGCCCGAGTCAGCCGCGGAGTGGCCCTGCTCGCCGCATGAGCGCCGCCGTCCTGCCCGCCCTCGCGCTGAGCGGAACCGAGCTTGCCAACGCGCTGCGCGCCGGCATCCACCGCCTGATCTCGCGCGAGGAAGTGATCAACAAGATCAACGTATTCCCGGTGCCAGACGGCGACACCGGCACCAACCTCGCGCTCACGCTGCAGGCGGTGCTCACGGTGCTGCGCAAGGCCGCCGACGCGCACGCGGGCCAGACGCTGACCCGCGTCGCGGACGCGGCGCTCGACGGGGCGCGCGGCAACTCGGGCGCCATCCTCGCGCAGTTCCTGCTGGGCGTCGGCGACCGCGCCGGCCACCTGACCGAACTGACCGCCGCGGGCTTCGCGGACGCGGTGGGCGGCGGAGCGGCCTACGCGCGCGAGTCGCTCGCGGAACCGCGCGAGGGAACGATCCTGACCGTGCTGTCCGACTTCGCAGGCGCGGTCGAGCGCGCGGTGCAGGGCGGCGTGCGCGACTTCCGTCCGCTGTTCCGCGATGCGCTGACGACCGCACGGCGCTCGCTCGAAGCGACGCGCGAGCAGCTCGACATGCTGCGCCGCGCCAACGTCGTGGACGCGGGCGCGCTCGGCTTCGTCGAGCTGGTCGCCGGCATGAGCGAGTATTTCGAAACGGGCGTCGTGCCCGCGGCCGACGACGCGATCGAGATCATGCGCGACGACGAAGCGGCAGCCGGCGCCGAGCAGGACCTTACGCACCGCTGGTGCACCGAGTGCACCATCACCGGGCAGGGCATCGACCGGCGCCGGCTGCGCGAGGAAGCCTCCGTGCTCGGGTCCAGCCTGGTGGTCGCCGGCACGCAGAGCAAGGTGCGGCTGCACCTGCACCTGAACGAGCCGGCGCGGCTGTTCGAGCTCGCTGCGCGCTACGGCGCGGTCACCGGCGAAAAAGCCGACGACATGCGGCGCCAGCAGGAAATGGCGCACCACGAGTCGCGCCGGCAGGTCGCGGTGGTCACCGACTCGGCGGCGGACCTTCCGGAAGCGGTGCTGGAGGCCCTCGACATCCACGTCGTGCCGGTGCGCGTGCACTTCGGCACGCAGAGCTACCTCGACAAGGTCGGCATGACGCCCGAGCAGTTCTTCGCCGAGCTGGCGAGGAACCCGCAGCACCCGAAGACCTCGCAACCGCCGCCGGGCGACTTCCGGCGCGCCTTCGAGTTCCTCGGCTCGCACTACCGGGCGGTGGTCTACGTCGGGCTCACCGCGCGCGTGAGCGGCACCTACCAGAGCGCGGAGACCGCGGCCGGGCGCGCACGGGCGCGGGCGCGCATCCTGACTCTGGACTCGGGCACGGCCGCGCTGGGCCAGGGCCTGGTCGCGATGCGCGCGGCCGAGGCCGCGGCCGCCGGCGGCGACGCGGAAACGGTGCTGGCCGCGGCCGGAGCGGCGCGCGGGCAGACCCGCACCTGGGGCTGCCTGGTGACACTCGAGTTCGCGGTGCGCGGCGGGCGCGTGCCGCGCTGGGCGGGCCGCATCGCGGACTTCCTGCGCCTCACGCCGATCCTCGCGGTGCGCGCCGACGGCAATGTCGGCGTGGGCGGCGCGCTCATCGGCAGGCGCAATCCCTACCGGCGCTTCGGTCGCTTCGTGCGCCGGCGGCTCGACCCGTCGAAGCGCTGGCGCATCGGCATCTCGCATGCGAACGTGCCGGAAGGCGCGGCGCTGGTGCGCGAGGCGATCGTCGAGGGCCTGAAGGACCCGGAGCTGCTGCCGGTCATCCCGCTCGGCACCGCGCTCGGCGTGCACGGCGGGCCGGGCTGCGTCGTGGTCGCGGTGCAGGAGCTCGAGCGCTGAATCCCGGGACGGCGCCTGCAGGGATCGGCTAACATTCCGGAAGGCCGGAGGGCGACCAACAATCCGAATCGCGGGAGGCACCGTGCTGCAGCGGCTTCGATTCCTTGCTTGCGTCCTCCCGTGCCTGGCTGCGATTCCCGCCCCGGCCGTCGAACCGGCTCCCGCCGCGGAATTCCGCGCCGACTGCAAGGCCTGGTCTGCGTCGCCCGACGCGCCCGCGGGCCGCCGCTGCCTGGCCTACATCCAGGGCTTCATCGACGGCGCGGTGGTCGCCAACATGCGCATCGTGCAGGGCGTCTCGGAGGAGTTCGAGGCCGGCGAGACCTACAGCCAGCGCGCGAAGCGCACCCGGCTGCGCGAGCGCAACAGCCGCAACCCGGCGTGGTACACCGGCATCTGCATCCCGGACACGGTGACGATCGGCGAGGCCGCGGCTGCCGTGGTCGAGCAGCTGGACGCGATCCCGGCCGCGCCGCGCGAGACCGCGGCGACCGTCCTGTACTCGGCCCTGCGGGCGCGCTTTCCCTGCCGCCCGACGGGCAACTGAGCCGTGCGCCTGTTGCTGACCCTGCTGCTGCTCGCGCTCACCTGGCTGCTGTGGTCGGGCGTCTACACGCCCCTGATCCTCGGACTCGGCGCGCTGTCCTGCATCCTCGCCACCTGGCTCGCGCATCGCATGGGCTTCTTCCGCCGCGGCATCTTTGCGCTGCACGTGTCCGCGCGGCTGCCGCGATTCTGGGGCTGGCTGCTGATCGAGATCGTGAAGGCGAACTTCGCGGTGGCCGCCGCGGTGCTGCGCCCGGGGAAGTCCGTGCAACCCGTGATCGTCGACTTGCGCACGGCGGGCGGCCCGATCGGCCAGACGCTGCTCGCCAACGCGATCACGCTGACCCCCGGGACCGTCACGCTGGACGTGGACGACGGGCGGCTGCGCGTGCACTGCCTGACGCAGGCCGCCGCCCGCGACCTGCAGGCCGGCGAGATGGAGCGCCGCGTCGCCGCGGTGACGGCCGACTGAGCATGTACTACGCCGCGGCCGCCGCGATCCTCGTCACCATGGCGCTGGCGCTGTTGCGCGCGCTGCTGGGCCCGACCGTGTACGACCGCGTGCTGGCGGTCAACATGTTCGGCACCAAGACCGTGCTGCTGGTCTCCATCGTCGCTTTCCTGTCGGGGCGGCCGGACTTCCTCGACCTGGCGCTGGCCTACGCCCTGATCAACTTCGTCGGCGTGCTGGCGGTGCTCGAGTTCTTCCAGAAGACGCGCGCGGACGGGCGGACGCGGTGATCATCGACGCCCTCTCATTCGCCATGCTGGCGCTCGGCGGCTTCTTCGTCTTCATGGGCGGCCTCGGGGCGCTGCGCCTGCCCGACCTCTACACGCGCATGCACGCCGCGAGCCTGACCGACAGCCTCGGCACGCTGCTGACGCTCGGCGGCATCATGCTGCAGTCCGGCTGGTCGCTCGCCACCGTCAAGCTGCTGACCATCCTGTTCTTCCTGCTGATGACCGGGCCGACCGCGACCTACGCGCTCGCGAATGCCGCGCTGTTCTCGCGCGACGACGGCCCGCCCGCCACGGCGCCCTGACCATGGTCACCGCCTTCGGCTTCGTGCTGCTGACACTGCTGCTGGTGACGGCGGTCGCCATCGTGGTCACGCCAAACCTGTTCGTCGCGGTGATGCTGACGAGCATCTTCAGCCTGCTGATGGCCGCCACGTTCTTTCTCCTCGATGCGGCCGACGTCGCCCTGACCGAGGCCGCGATCGGCGCCGGCATGTCCACGATCCTGTTCCTCGGCGCGCTCGCGCTGATCGGCGAGCACGAAGCGCGCCGGCGCCGGCGGCCCTGGCTGCCGCTCGCGGTCATCGGGCTGACGGCGTTCACGCTGATCTACGCCACCTTCGACAAGCCGCGGCTCGGCGACCCGGCCGCGCCGGTGCACCAGCACGTCGCGCCCTGGTACCTCGAGCAGACGCCGGAACTGATGGGCATGTCGAACGTGGTGACGGCCGTGCTCGCCGGGTTCCGTGCCTACGACACGCTGGGCGAGGTGCTCGTGATCCTGACTGCGGGATTCGGCGTGCTGCTGATCCTCGCGGAGCGGCGCGCAGGAGGGCGTCCGGACCGCCCGCCGGCGGTGGGCCTGCGCCATCACCTGATCCCGCGCGTCGTCGGGCAGCTGCTGATCCCGTTCATCGTGCTGTTCGGGCTGTACCTGCAGTTCCACGGCGAATTCGGGCCGGGCGGCGGCTTCCAGGCCGGCGCCATCATCGCGGTCGGCATCGTGCTGCATGCGCTGCTCGAGGGCGAGGCCGCGGGACGCGCCATATTGCCGACACGGGTGCTGACCGGACTCATGGCGGGCGGCGCATTCCTGTTCGCCGCGGTCGGCATCGCCGGCATGCTGCTGGGCGGCGAGTTCCTGGACTATTCGGGGTTCTCCGCCGACCCGGTCGCCGGCCAGCAACTGGGCGTCCACCTGGTCGAGGCCGGCGTCGGCATCACCGTGACCGGCACGCTGGTCGCCGCCTTCCACGCCTTCGCGGACCGCGAGCGCCCGGCGTGAAGGTCCTCGGTCTCTACAATTACTGGGTGTTCACGGTCCTGCTGATGATCGGGCTGTACGCGATCATCGCCAGGGGCAACCTCGTCAAGAAGCTGCTCGGCCTGTCGATCTTCCAGTCGGCCGTGTTCCTGCTCTACATCAGCATGGCCAAGGTCGAGGGCGGCACCGCGCCGATCATCCAGCATGCCGGCGAGCCGCAGCTGTTCTCCAACCCGCTGCCGCACGTCCTGATCCTGACCGCCATCGTGGTCGGCATTTCCACCATTGCGCTCGGCCTCGCGATCGTCGTCCGGATCCGCGAGGAGTTCGGCACGATCGAGGAGGACGAGATCCAGGCGCGGGACCGCGACCGGTGACGGCGGAGCAGCTGCCCGCACTGGCCGTCGCCGTGCCGCTGGCCGCGGCGCCGCTTGCCGCGCTGCTCGGACGCGGCAGCCTGCCGTGGGCGCTCGCGACGCTCGCGAGCGCGGGCGCCTTCACGGTCGCGATCCTGCTGGCCGCCGCCGCGGCCGGCGTCGAGGCGATTTCGTACGATGTCGGCGGCTGGCCGGCGCCGTTCGGCATCGAGCTGCGCATCACTGCGTTCAGCGCGCTGCTGCTCGTCATCATCACCGGCGCCTCCACCGTCGCGCTCGCGGGCACCAAGCCCTCGCTGGATGCCGAAGTGGTCCCGGCGCGCCGTCCGTATTTCTACGCCGCCTGGCTGCTCGCGGTCGGCGGCCTCTCGGGCATCGTCGCCTCGGGCGATGCGTTCAACATCTTCGTGTTCATGGAAGTGTCGTCGCTCGCGAGCTACATCCTGATCGCCGGCGGCACCGACTCGCGCGCGCTGCCGGCGGTCTTCAAGTACCTGGTGATGGGCACCATCGGCGCCACGTTCTACCTGATCGGCGTCGGGCTCATCTACATGATGACCGGCACGCTCAACCTGACGGACATGGAGGCCCGCATCGGCGGAGTCGCCGATCTCAAGCCGATCCTCGCCGCGGTCGGCTTCGTGACGCTCGGGCTGGCGCTGAAGGCCGGCGTTTTTCCGCTGCATGTCTGGGTGCCGAACGCCTACGCCTGGTCGCCGCACGCGGTGACCGCCTTCATCGCCGCCTGCTCGACCAAGGTTTCCCTCTACGTGCTGTTGCGCTTCGACTTCATGGTGTTCCAGGGCAGCCTCGCGGACCACGACCTGCGCTTCGCCGGCTTCCTGCTGCCGCTCGCGGTGTTCGCGGTGCTGGTCGCCTCCGCGACCGCCATGGCGGAGGGCCATCTCAAGCGCCTGCTGGCGTACTCGTCGGTGGCGCAGATCGGCTACATGGTGCTGGGCGCGAGCCTGATGACGCCGGCGGGCCTGACGGCGGGCATCGTGCACATGTTCAACCATGCCCTCGCCAAGGGCACGCTGTTCCTCGCCGTCGCCTGCCTCGCGACGCGCTTCGCGTCGCTCGCGCTCGCGGACCTCGCGGGCGCCGCCCGGCGCATGCCGTGGACCATGGCCGCCTTCGCCGTCGGTGGCCTGAGCCTGATCGGCATCCCGGGCACGGCCGGCTTCGTCAGCAAGTGGTACCTGGTCGTCGCCGCCCTGCAGGCGGGCGCCACCGGCGCCGCGCTGGTCGCCGTCATCGTGATCAGCTCCCTGATGTCGGTCTGGTACGTGTGGCGCGTGGTCGAGGCGGCGTGGTTCCGCGCGCCGGCAGGCGGCGCGGCGCGCGCGGAGGCGCCGCCGGCGATGCTGGCGGTGCTGTGGGCGGCGGCGCTCGCCAACCTGTGGTTCGGGCTGCAGCCGGGCCTGCCGCTGGCGCTCTCGGGATCGGCGGCCACCTCGCTGCTGAAGCTCGTGCAATGACCGCCGAAACGGCCATCCTGCTCGCCGTCGCGATCCCGCTTGCGGGCGCGCTCGGCGTCGCGCTGGCGCGGCGCCTGCCGAACCTGCGCGAGGCGGCGAGCCTCGCGTCATCCGGCGCGCTCGCCGCGGCTGCCTGGAGCCTGCTGCCCGAAGTCATGTCCGGCAACCGCCCTGCCGTCGAGGTGTTCGAGTTCGTGCCAGGACTGTCGATCCGCTTCGAGGTCGAGCCGCTGGGCGCCATGTTCGCGGCGCTCGCGTCGCTGCTCTGGATCGTCAGCACGGTGTACTCGATCGGTTACATGCGCGGCAATGCCGAGCGCCACCAGACCCGCTACTACGTCTTCTTCGCGATCGCAATCTCCGCGACCATGGGGGTGGCGTTCGCCGGCAACCTGCTGACGCTGTTCCTGTTCTACGAGGCGCTCACGCTCGCGACCTACCCGCTGGTCGCGCACGCCGGCGACGAGCGCGCACGCCGCGGCGCGCGCACCTACCTGTTCATCCTGCTGGCCACGTCCATCGGCCTGCTGTTGCCGGCGATCGCCTGGACCTGGTCGGTGGCGGGCACGCTTGATTTCACGCCGGGCGGCGTGCTGGAGGGCAGGATCACCGACGGGCTGGCGGCGGTGCTGCTGCTGCTCTACGTGCTGGGCACCGGCAAGGCCGCGGTGATGCCCGTGCACCGCTGGCTGCCCGCGGCGATGGTCGCGCCGGCGCCGGTGTCCGCGCTGCTGCATGCCGTCGCCGTGGTCAAGGCGGGCGTGTTCACGATCGCCAAGGTCGTCATCTACGTCTTCGGACTCGACTTTCTCGCCGGCGTCCCGGCCGAGCGGCTGCTGGTCTGGCTTGCCGGCTTCACGGTCGTTGCCGCCTCGATCGTCGCGATGCGGCAGACCGACCTGAAACGGCTGCTCGCCTACTCGACCGTGAGCCAGCTCTCCTACGTCGTGCTGGCGGCGCTGGTGCTCGCGCCGCTGGCCGAGGTCGGGGCGGCCATCCACATCGTCGCCCATGCGTTCGGCAAGATCACGCTGTTCTTCGCGGCGGGCGCCATCTACGTCGCGTCGAAGAAGACCGACATCGGGCAGATGGCCGGCATCGGCCTGCGCATGCCGTGGACGATGACCGCATTCGCGATCGGCGCGCTCAGCATGATCGGCGTTCCGCCGACTGCCGGATTCGTGTCGAAGTGGTACATCATCGCGGGCGCCTTCCAGCTCGACAACTACTTCGTGCTGGCGGTGCTGATCGCCTCCACCGGGCTGAACGCCGCGTACTTCCTGCCGATCGTGTTCCGCGCGTTCTTCCGCCGCGAGGACCGCCCGCCGCAGAAGGAGCACGGCGAGGCGCCGTGGCCGATGGTCGCGGCGCTGGTCTTCACGGCCAGCCTGGTCGTCGTGTTCTTCGTGTTCAACGGCCCGGTCGTCGACCTCGAGTACGGCATCCTGCGGGGGCGGCCGTGAAGCGGCCCTGGCTGTCGCGCCCGGAGAACGTGCGCCTGCTGTGGCGCGGCTTCATCGCCGTGCTCGCGCTGGTCGTCGCGCTGCAGGTCGCGGTGCCGGTGCACGGCTTCTTCCGCGCCGAGGCGTGGTTCGGCTTTTCGGCGCTGTTCGGCTTCCTCGCCTGCGTCGGCATGGTGCTGTTCGCAAGGCTGCTGGGCGTCTTCCTGAAGCGCCGCGACGACTACTACGAGGACGGACGCGGCGATGTTTGAGCTGGTCTTTCCTCCCGCGTTCATCATGATCCTGGGCGCGCTCCTCATCGCGATGGCGCGGCCCGCGCTCCGGCCGGTGCTCGCGCTCGCGACGCCGCTCCTGACGCTGTACGCCGTGTGGCAGGTCCCGGACGGCATCCAGTTGACGATGGAGTTCCTCGGCCGCGAGCTGCAGCTGGTGGAAGGCGGACCGCTGCGGCGGCTGTTCGCGACCGTGTTCGCGGTCATGGCCTTTGGCGGCGCGCTGTTCGGACTGCGGCAGGCGCGCTGGCAGGAGATGGCGGCGGCCATGGCCTACGCCGCCGGCGCGATCGGCGTCTGCTTCGCGGGCGACCTGATCGTCATGTTCCTGTTCTGGGAGTTCATGGCGCTGTTCTCGACCGTCGTCGTCTGGTGCGGCGGGACCGAGGGGGCGCGGCGCGCCGGCATACGCTACGCGATCGTGCACCTGGTCGGCGGCATCGTGCTCAAGATCGGCATCGAAGGCCTGATGATCCACACCGGATCGGTCGAGATCCGCGCGCTGGAACTCGGCGGCTTCGACGTCTGGATGGTCTTCATCGGCATTCTGGTCAACGCCGCCGCGCCGCCGATCGGCGCCTGGCTCGCCGACGCCTACCCGGAGTCGAGCCCGACCGGCGGCGTCTTCCTGTCGGCGTTCACGACCAAGACCGCGGTGCTGGCGCTGATCCTGCTGTTCCCCGGCACCGAACTGCTGGTCTGGATCGGCATGTGGATGGTGTTCCACGGCATCGTCTACGCGCTGCTCGAGAACGACATGCGCCGGATCCTCTCGTACTCGATCATCAACCAGGTCGGATTCATGCTGGTCGGCGTCGGCATCGGCACCGAGATGGCGCTGAACGGCGCCGCCGCGCACGCGTTCACGCACATCCTCTACAAGGCGCTGCTGTTCATGAGCGCGGGCGCGGTCCTCTACCAGACCGGGCGGCGCAAGTGCTCGGATCTCGGCGGCCTGTACCAGTCGATGCCGCTGACCACCGTGTGCGGCATCGTCGGCGCGCTGTCGATTTCCGCCTTTCCGCTGACCTCCGGCTTCGTGTCGAAGTCCCTGACCGTCGCCGGCGCCGCCGGCGGGCACCTGGCGGTGGTGTACTTCCTGCTGGTCGCCGCGTCCGCCGGCGTATTCCTGCACGCGGGCATCAAGTACCCGTGGTTCGTGTTCTTCCAGAAGGACTCGGGCCTGCGCCCGGCCGACCCGCCGCTCAACATGCGGCTCGCCATGGGGCTGTTCGCCGTTCTCTGCATCCTCATCGGCATCTTCCCGGGCGCGCTGTACGCGCTGCTGCCCTACCCGGTGGACTACGTGCCCTACACCGCCGACCATGTGCTGTCGCAGCTGCAGCTGCTGCTGTTCGCCGGGCTCGCGTTCTTCCTGATGCTGCCGCTGATGCAGCGCACGCTGACGATCACGCTCGACTTCGACTGGCTGTGGCGCGTGCTGCTCGCCCGCGTCGCGGCCGCCGCGCTGGCCGCGGCCCGGGCGGCGGCCGCCTCCGGGGCGCGCCTGCGCGTCGCGGCCGGCGCCTGGATGGAATCGCGCCTGGCGGCGCTGTTCGCCGCCGGAGGCGTCTTCTCACGCTCCTGGGCGATCGGCACCACCGCACTGTGGCTCGCCCTGCTGCTCTCGATCTACGTGCTGATCCACTACCTCTGACGCCGGCGCAGCAGCAGGCGCGCGTAGACCGCCGCGTTCACTGCGACCACCAGCAGGCCGAGCACGACCTGCGCGCCGCGGGTCAGTCCGTGGGGATAGAGCATGGGCAGCAGGTAGTGCGAGATGAAGCCGCCCTCGTAGCCGGCTTCGCCGCCCAGCGCGCGCAACTGTTTTTCGAGCGGCGTCAGCGGGCAATACCAGCCGGCGAACTCGATCAGCGCGCCCCAGGCCGCGGCGGGCAGGTGCAGCCACGCCAGTCGCGGCCAGCGCAGGACCAGGAGCCCGCCCAGCACGACGAACACGACGAACGCGAGATGCAGCAGCAGCACCGCATCCGCAAGGACCCGCCAGGTCACGGGCCGCGAATCACCGGGCGTTCCTCCGCGCTCCACCGCAGCCAGTCGCCCTCGAGGTGCAACAGGCGCGTGAATCCCGCCTCGCGCAGCGTCGCGAGCGCGATCGCGGAGCGGCTGCCGCTGCGGCAGTAGACGACGACATCCCGGTCACGCGCGTCGCCGAGCTCCGCGAGGCGTTCCGCGATCTGCGTGTGCGGGATGTTGCGCGCGCCGGGGACGTGGCCGGCCGCGTACTCCTCGGGCGTGCGCACGTCGAGCACGAGCAGGGACTGATCGCCCCAGGCAAGCCGCCCGAGGAGCGTGCCGGGCTCGACCGGCACCGCGTCGCCGCCGAGTGCCGGCGGCGCGGCGGACAGCGCGAGCAGCGCGGCGAGCGCGAGTGCGTGACGCACGTCAATCCTCGAGCACGAAAGTGACCCGCATGCGGACGCGGTAATTCGTGATCCGGCCGTCCTTGATCGAAACCTCCTGGTCCGCGATCCAGGCGCCGGTGACGTTCTTCAGCGTCTTGCTGGCGCGCTGGATGCCGCGGCGGATGGCCTCGTCGAAGCCCTTGTCGGAGGTGGCGGTGATTTCGGTGACTTTGGCGACCGTCATGGCGTTCTCCTTCGGTCAGTTCCCGCGGGATTCCCGACGGACGATGATACCCCTACGGCGTCGGCCCGCGGGACGGTTATCATCGGCCGATCATCGGCGCAGCCCTCGCGCCCGGAGAATACGTATGTTCCGCAAGCTCAGCGGTGCCATGTTGCGCGGCCTGGTCGTGGTGCTGCCGATCGGGCTCACGGTCTGGCTGCTGTGGTGGCTCGGCAGCTCGGCCGAGTCGCTGCTGCGCCAGCCCATCCTGCTGTTCCTGCCGGAGCACTATTACGTGCCCGGCATGGGCATCGTCGCGGGGCTGGTGCTGCTGCTCGCGGCCGGCACCATGGTCAACGCCCTGATCGTGCGGCAGCTGCTGGCCTCGTGGGAGGCGTTCCTCGAGCGCATCCCCGTCGTCAAGACGATCTACGGGGCCTTCCGCGACTTCACCAAGCTGCTGCCCGCGGGCGGCCGTCGCAGCGACCTCAAGCGCGTCGTGCTGGCGAACTTCGGCGACGCGCGGCTCGTCGGCTTCGTCACGCGCGACGACGCCTCGGAGCTCGGCATCGTGCCGCGCGCCGATGACCTCGTCGCCGTGTATTTCCCGATGAGCTACCAGATCGGCGGGTATACGGTGCTGCTGCCGCGCGATCGCGTCGCGCCGCTCGACATGTCGGTCGAAACCGCGATGCGGCTCGTCCTCACCGGCGGCCTGTCCGGCGGGCACGGATAAAGGGGACGCGTCCCTTTAAGGTTAAAGGGACGCGTCCCCTCTATTTCTTGATCTGGGTGATCTTGGAGCCTTCGAACGTCAGGTTGTACATCAGGCCCTTGTTCGAAAAGATGAAGCCGATGATCGGCTTCTTGGCGGTCTCGGTGTCGATCTGGCCGCCCGCGCCCAGCGTCGCGAGCGCCACGCTGCCGTCCACGCCGGCCTTCCAGCCCTCGCTCTTGCGGAACTTGTCGAGTTCGCTCTGCGTCATGAACAGGATCACCTGGCTCTTCTGCTGCACGCCGAGCTGGAGGCCGATCGAGCCGGAGGCGATGTTGTAGTAGGCCACCGTGCGCCCGCCGACCAGCAGCGCGCCTTCGCCGTACTCCGCGCCGATGCCGATACCGCCCTTGAGCACCTTCGGGAACACCAGCATGCCCGCCGCGCGGCCAGCCAGCTCCTTCGCGGCGCTCGAGTGCTCGTACAGTGCCGCGGTCGCCTCGCGAACCTCGGCGTCGAGTTCTTCCTTCGAGGGGTTTACCGCGTTGGCGCCGGCGCTCACGAGCAATGCGGATGCCAGTAGCGACTGCAAGATACGGACCATGGCGATCTCCTGAAACGGGGTGCGCTGGAATTCTAGCCGGCGCCGGCACCTAAATGGGGACGCATCCCATTTACCTTCGCCGGTAAATGGGATGCGTCCCCATTTAACTGGTCAGGCGAAGGCGGCGCGCGGGCGCTGCGGGCGGGACTTCGGCTTGTGCTTTTCGGAGTAGATCAGCTCGACGTGGCGGATGCCGGAGGTGCAGCGCGCCACGCGCTTGACCGCCTGCACCAGCCGCAGCAGCAGGTTGTACTTTGCATGCGGGCCACCGGCGGCGTAGGCCTCGGCGACCACCAGGTGCAGCACGGTGATGCGCTCGAAACTGTCGCGCACGTAGAGGATCAGCCCGACCGGGCGCGATACCTTGCCGTCGCGCTCCAGCGCGAACAGGCATTGCGCCTCCGAGGGGCCGGCGACGCGTACGCGCAACGCATTTCCGTCGCTCACGATTTCCGGCGGCCCGTAGCGGTCGATCGCCGTGACGATTCCCTTGCGGACGCGGTCCTGGCGGCCGTTGAAGAACAGCAAGGCCTCGAGCTGGTGGTGAAGCTCGGCCGGCAGGCTCGAAACGAATGTCACCTGTCGCGTAATGCGAGACCCTCCCGGCAAACGGCCCCCGCCCCCGCAGGGCCCGGACACCATACTTGGCCTTTTGGCCACCTGTCGAGATTCACATAACTCCGGGAAATTGGGACAAATCGCGCCCCCTGTGGCGCACCAGCAACGACCGGGTACCCCCTCGCCCCCCCTGGCTGGGGGTTTTCCGCAAGTAACGGGCGGCGTGGGGATTTTCGAAGTCCGTCACGCAGCCTGAAGCCGAAACGCGACCTGTGTCTCGTTCGCCACGACGCGTTTTGTCAAAGATTGCCCTTACCTGACGGTTTCAGGCGGTGGTGCCCGTGCCGGGGCACTTTTGCGCGAGTGGCGGCCCGTGGAATCCATGAAGAAAGAGTTCGAAGACACCATCATCATCGACTACACGGACGTGCTTCCGGGTGATGACGCGCCCGATCCGCTCGCGCCGGAAGAATTGGAGAAGCAGAAGAAGGCGGCTGCGCTCACGGCGCAGCCAGCGGCGCGATCGCTGGAGCCGCCTGCGACTCCGTTCGCGGCACCCGCCGCAACGGCCGCGTCGACTCACCTGCATCCGGCACCGCCGAAAGCCGCAGCGCCTGTGCCCGCTGCCCGCATGCCTCCTGCGCCGTCGGTGACCCGGATGCCCCCGGCCGCGCCGGCACCCAGGTTCGCGCCGCCGCCACCGCCGAAGGCGATGCCCGCGCCGGCGCCACCGTCAAGGTCCATGCCGGCCGCGGCATCGCTGCCGAAATCAACGCCGTCCGCATCGCCTGCGCCGGCCGCCCCGCCCGCACCGCGACCCGCCGGCGCCAACGTCATCGTGCTCTCGGCCGATCCCGCGCTGATCGACCTGTTGCGCGACTCGCTCGCCGGCACGCACCGTGTCTGGCGCGCGGACGACGTCTCGCATGCGGCCGATCTGATGGTCGCCGCCGGCAACGCCGTATTCCTGGTCGATGCGTCGCTCGCGGACCACGATTCGCGCGACCTGGTCAACCGGGTGCACAAGCAGTTCCCGGACCTCGCGATCATCGTCGCGGGCCGCCGCGAGGACGAGGCGGTGCTGGCACCGCTGGTCTCCTCCGGCGTGATCTTCCGTTTCCTGCACAAGCCCGCCTCCGCCGAGCGCATCCGCAACTTCGTGGACGCGACCCAGCGCCGGGCCCACCCCGTGTCCGACCTGCCGGCCGCGGCAGCGCGCACGGCCGCCTCCACCGCGATCACCGGCACGCACCAGACGATCGAGCACGCGATACTCGAGCAGCAGAAGCTGGAACAGCCCAGGTTCGCGCTGCCGAAGCTCAAGCTGGACCCGGCCGTCGTGCGCCGCTGGTCGCGCCGCAGCCTGCTGCTGATCCCGCTGATGCTGGCGGCCTGGGGCATTGCCGAGTGGCGGCCCTGGGAGAAGGTGACGGACCTGCTCGCAGGGGAAGAGGCGGCTCCGGCCGCCGCGGTGGCCGACGCCGGCCAGGATCCGCGGGTCCAGAGGCTGCTCGACCTCGCCGGCATCGCGCTGTCCCAGGGCAAGCTGGTCGAACCGCCGGGGGACAACGCGCTCGAGCACTACCGGGGGGTGCTCGCCAGCGACCCCGGCAACCGCGTGGCGCAGCGCGGCATCGAAAGCGTGGCCGACGAGCTGCTGGTGCAGGCCGAGCGCGCGCTGATGGAGCAGGATCTCACGCGGCTCGCCAGCGCGGTGGACGCCGCGCGCTCCGCGCGGCCCGACCATCCCCGCCTCGCGTTCTTCCGCCTGCAGCTCGAGCGCGAGCTCGCTCGCCAGGGATCCGAGCCGAATGCGTCCGGCGCCGCGGCACGACGCGAAGCCGGGGCGGTCGCTTCGCAGACCGCGCAGCGCGTGCAGAGCCTCGTGCAGCTCGCCAACGACCGCATCCGCGCCAACCGCCTGGTCGGCAGCAGGGACAGCGCCCACACCCACGTGCTGGCCGCCCGCAAGCTGGATCCCGCGGATCCCGGCGTGCAGCAGACCGCCCTCGCGCTCTCGGCCCTGCTGCAGAAGAACATCGCGCTGGCCATCCGGGAAAACCGCCTCGACGAGGCGGGCAACCTGGCGAACCTGGCCGCCGCCCTGAACGTCAACCCGCGGGAGATCTCGGCGCTGCGCACCGAAATCGAGGCAGCCCGCGTCGCCAACGTGCGCACCGAGCGCGCCAAGCTCCTGGTGCTCGCCAACCAGCGCATCGCCCAGGGCCGCCTGCTCGAGCCCGCGGGCGACAGCGCGCGGCACTATCTGGACCAGCTGCGTGCCGCGGACCCGGCCTTTGACGGCCTTCCCGACACGACCGCGCTGTTCGCGACGCGCGCGCTGACCGACGCGCGTGCGCTGGCCGCCGCCGGCTACCCGGACCGCGCCGAGACGATGCTGCGCGCCGCCGGCGACAGCGGAGCCCCGGCTTCCGAGGTCGCCGCGATCACCACCGAGATCGCAGCGGCGCGCAGCCTGCGGGAGGCCGCGGCGCGCAGGGCGCAGGTGCTGCCGGAAAGTGCGCTGAAGCGCACCAAGGTCGTCGCCCCGACCTACCCGCAGCGCGCGCTCGAGAAAGGCACCGAGGGCTGGGTGGACGTCGAGTTCACGCTTGCAGCCGACGGCAGCGTGCGCGACGCGGCCATCAAGGCCTCCGAGCCCGCCGGCACCTTCGATCGCGCGGCGCTCAATGCGGTCGAGCGCTGGCGTTACGAGCCCTACCTGGTCAACGGCGCCGTGACCGAGCCGCGCGTGTCCGCGCGCCTGCGCTTCGAAATCAAGGACTAGTTCAGTCCCGGTGCGCGCCTGCGGCCATGCGCTCGTGCGCGCGGCCGAGCATCCACGCGACTGCCGCCCACACCCCGGCGACGGCGGCGCCCAGCCACGCCACCACCGCGAGGTTGGCCGCGAACGCGGCGACGAACGCGTCGTGCCCCTTGGCCACCACGAAGTCGCTGGTGCGGTACACCAGCGTGTCGTTGACGTTCTTCGCCTTGTACTTCGACTCTCGGTCCACCGTCGTGTAGAGCGTCTCGCGGCAGGGCCGCACGATCGCGTACTGGCCGACGCGGCGCGCGATGTAGACCCCCACCAGCGTCGCGAGCGTCGGCGACCAGGCGATCAGCAGGAAGCCCGCCACCACGAACAGCGGCACGACGACGATCATCGCGGCCACGCCCGCGCGCTGCGTCAGGCGGCCGACCGCGAAGAACTGCAACAGCAGCGTCGCCGTGCTCATGGCCCACTCGATGCCGCCGAGGAAGGCGGTGCGCTCGGAACGGTCCGGGTAGTGGATGCTGAGCAGCTCCGCCTGCTGCAGGTACAGGAAGGTGTTGACCGCGGCCATCAGGAACACGAACGCGGCGATGCCCGAGAGATAACCCGACGTCAGCACGCGCGTGAGTCCGGCGAACGGGTTGCCACCGATCGGGCGTTCGTCCGGGCGCTCGCTGCGGCCGTCGCGGCGCGCGCTCCAGGCGAGCAGCCAGCGCATCAGTGCGATGGTCGAGGCGAGCAGCGCCGCGGACACCAGCAGCAGGTTGACGTCGCCGACCGCCCGGGCGAGCAGCGTGGTGATGGCCGAGCCCGCGATCGTGCCGACGCTCGCGCCCGCGGTGATGAAGGCGAACAGCCGCTTGCCCTGCTCCTTGTCGAACAGGTCGGCCATGAAGCTCCAGAACACCGACACCACGAACAGGTTGAACACGCTGACCCACACGAAGAACACCTTCGCGGTCCCGGCGATGTCCGCCTGCGAGGTGAACAGCAGCCAGAAGGCGGCCAGCTGCGCCACGAAGAACAGGTAGGTCCAGGGCAGGAACACGGCGCGGCGGAAGCGCCCGCTCACCCAGCCGAACAGCGGCATCGCCACCAGCATGCCGACCAGCGTCCAGCCGAACAGGTCGTCGAGGTTCTCGACGCCGCCGGCGATGCCCATGCTGTCGCGTACCGGCCGCAGGATCGAATAGGCCGTGAACAGCAGGAAGTGGTAGCCGAATGCGGCCAGCAGCCCCGGCATCTCGCCGGGACGGACGTTCACCGCGCGGCCGACCAGGGACGCGACCGCGCCGCCGGCCACCGTCTACTCCGCGATCCCGGACTGGTCGAGGATGAAGGCGTATTCCTCGGCGATCTCGCGGTAGCGCTGGAAGCGTCCGGACTTGCCGCCGTGGCCGGCCTCCATCGTTGTGCGGTACAGCAGCGGCGCACTGCCGGTGCCGCGCGCGCGCAGCCGCGCGACCCACTTGGCGGGTTCCCAGTACTGCACCTGGCTGTCGTGCAGGCCCGTCGTGATGAGCATCGCCGGGTAGTCCTGCGCGGCCACGTTGTCGTAGGGCGAGTACGACAGCATGTAGTCGTAGAATTCCCTCTGCTTCGGGTTGCCCCACTCGTCGAACTCGTTGGTGGTGAGCGGGAGGGACTCGTCCAGCATGGACGTGACGATGTCCACGAACGGCACCTGCGCCACGATGGCGTGATAGTCCCGTGGCGCCATGTTGGCGATCGCGCCCATCAGCAGTCCGCCGGCGCTGCCGCCCATCGCCGCGACCCGCCCCGGGTCGGCGTATTTCTGCGCGACCAGAAAGCGCGTCACATCGATGAAGTCGGTGAAGGTGTTCCGCTTGTGGAGCAGCTTGCCCTGCTCGTACCAGCGCCGGCCCATTTCCTGCCCGCCGCGCACGTGGGCGATCGCGAACACGAAGCCGCGGTCGAGCAGCGACAGGCGCGAGACCGAGAACCACGGGTCCATCGCGTAGCCGTAGGAGCCGTAGCCATACTGCAGCATGGGCGCCGTGCCGTCGCGCTGGAAGCCGACGCGGTACACCAGCGACACCGGCACCTTCGCGCCGTCGCGGGCCGGCGCCCACAGCAGCTCCGAGCGGTAGTTCGCCGGGTCGAAGTCGCCGAGCACCGGCATGCGCTTCATGAGCTGGCGCTCGCCGGTCTGGATGTCGTAGTCGTAGACCGTCTCCGGCGTGGTCAGCGACTGGTAGTTGTAGCGCACGATGTTCGTGTCGATCTCGGCGTTCTGGCCGAGCAGCGTCGTGTAGGCCGGCTCGTCCGCCGAGATGAAGAACTCGCTGCCGCCGCTCCACGGGCGGATGCGGATCTTGCGCAGCGCGCCGGAGCGCTCCTCGATCGCGAGGAACTCGCGGAACACGTCGAAGCCGTGGAGGAAGGCGTCTTCGCGGTGCGCGAGCAGCTCGCGCCAGTTGGCGCGGTCGCCCTCCTCCCCGACCGCCGCCTCCATCAGCCGGAAGTTCGGCGCCTGCCAGTTGCTGCGGATGATCCAGCGCCCGTCGAAGTGGTCCACGTAGTACTCGTGGTCGCGCTCGCGCGGCAGGAATACGCGAAACGCCAGCGCAGGATCGGCCGCCTCCGCGTAGCGGTACTCGGTGGCGACCGTGCTGCGCGCCTGGACCAGGACGTAACGCTCGTCCTTGCTGACGCTCACGCTGGTAAAGAAGCTCCCGTCGTCCTGCTCGTACACCAGCGCGTCCTGTGCCGGATCGGTGCCGAGCAGGTGGCGGCGCACGCGGTAGCCGAGCAGCGTTTCCGGGTGTTTCTCGACGTAGAGGATGCTGGCGCTGTCGGCGGTCCAGGCGAGGTGGGGGTCCACGTTCTCGATGCGGTCCGGCAGCGTCTCGCCGGTCGCGAGGTCCTTGATGCGCAGCGTGAACTGGCGCCGGCCGACGGTGTCCTCGACCCAGGCGAGCAGCCGGTTGTCGGGCGCGATCGCCATGGCGCCGATCTCGAAGAAGTCGTGGCCCTCGGCGAGCGCATTGCCGTCCAGCATCAGCTGCTCGGGCGCGTCCAGGCTGCCGGCCTTGCGGGCGAAGATCGGGTATTCCTTCGCGGTCTCGAAGCGCGTGTAGTACCAGTGGCCGCGCTTGCGATAAGGCACGGTCGAGTCGTCCTGCTTGATGCGCGCGACGATTTCCCCGTAGACCTTGTCCTCGAGCGGCCTGGTGTGCGCCGTCATCGCCGCCTTGTAGGCGTTCTCGGCCTCGAGATGGGCGATCACCTCCGGCTTCGAGCGCGTGTCATCGCGCAGCCAGTAGTACTCGTCCACGCGCTTGCCGTGCGGCGAGTCGACCTCGAATGGCCGGGTGGCTGCGATCGGGGGCACCGGCGCGGTGGGCGGCATGCTTTCAGACTCCGGCTTCGGCGGCGCGTTGCCTGCGCAGGCTGCGAGCAGCAGCGCGGCAAGGGCGGCGACGGGAAGCGCTGAATGGCGGTGGCTCATCGGCTGCCGCGCATTTTACCGGAGCCTTCGGCGCCGCGGGCCTCCGCAATCTCCGCGCCCAGGGCGTCGCCGGACTGGAACGCCGCCTCGACGCGCGCGTCCAGGCACCAGTCGCCGCAGAAGCCGATGCCGGCGGCGCGGTCGTAGAGGCAGGGTTCGCCCAGCGGATTCTCCACGCGGGCGTGGCGCCAGCGATGGCTGTCCGCCAGCGCCGGCCGCGGCAGGCTGCGCCCGGCCTGTGCCGCGAGGCGCTCCAGCAGCGCGCGCTGCACGCGCTCGGGCGCGGCATCGAACTCGCGCCGCGACCATTCCGCGGAAGCGTGCAACACCCAGGCCTGCAGGGCGTCACGCCCCGGCTTGGAGCCATTGCGCGCGAACCAGGGCAGGACCGCGTCGCCGGTGAAGGCCGCGTCCGGCAGGCGTTCGAGCGGCTCGGCGAAGGCGGCCATGACCGCCCAGCAGGGCGCCATGCGCACCGCATGCGCGCGCGCGGCCAGGGGCGTGTGCGGGGCCGCGAGCCGGGCCGCGACCGGCGCCGGCAAGGCCAGCGCAACGGCGCCAAAGTCCGTGTGCGCCGCGCCGCGGTCGTCCAGCAGCGTCCAGCCGCGGCGCGCGTACTCGATGCGCACGATGCGCGCGCCATACTCGGCGTCCTGGCCCTCCGCGAGCGAACGCGGCAACGCGCTCATCCCGGGCAGGCCGACCCAGAGCTCCTTGCGCTCCTGTTCGCCGCCCGGCCAGTCGGGCCGCCAGCGCCCCGCGGTCCCGGCCGCGCCCGCTTCCTCGACGACTTGACGGAATCCGGCGCCGGACACCGTGAAGTACTGCGCGCCATGATCGAAGGACGCCGCCTGGTAGCGCCGCGTCGCCATGCGCCCGCCGGGCGCGCGCTGGGCCTCGAACAGGCGCAACGGCACGCCGGCCTGGCGCAGGCGGCGGGCGCAGGCGAGCCCCGCGAGGCCCGCGCCGATCACCGCGACGGACGCGGAATTCATGCTAGCCTGCATTTCCGATGCGGATCGCAAATGGGTTCCTGCTGGCGGTGGCAATGGCAGCCTGCGCGGGGTGCGCCGCTGCGCCACCGCAATCCTACCCGGCGGGCACCGCGGAGCGCCTCGCCCTCTACGCCGAAGCGACGCCCTGCTGCGACGACCCGTCGGGCTTCAGCTTCGGCGCGCTGCCGCAGCGCGGATTCGCGGACGCGGCCATCGACCGCGTGGCGCCGGTGTTCGACTTCCACAGCGGGCTGTCGCCATTCACCGCCTTCGAGCTGCCGAAGACGGACGCGCCGTACCGCGTGCGCGTGAAGAGCCTGTTCGATGCGCGCGACGGCGGCGAGGCGGGCGTGTTCTACCCGGTCGTCGCGCTGCTCGACGACACTTTCATCGTCACGCACATGACCGGTCTCGACAGCCTGCGCCTGGAGCCCGCACTCGCGACGGTGGGCGGCGAAGCGGGCCTGGCGGTGACGGTCGCCATCGACCCGAAGTCGCAACGCGGCCGTTATCTCGTGGTGTTCACGCCGGCGATCCTGCTCGGCGCACCGCCCGACATGCGCCGCGAGGGCGACTTCCTCACTCCGGCATCGCTCGCCTGGATGGAGCGGCGCGGCGCCACTGCACTGCCGGCGTCGCCCTACGGCCGGCTGCGCATCACGGTGGCGCCGGATACGGCGGTGGCCGGCGCGGCGCGACAGGAATAGAATCCGGTCCCCAAGCAGAACGATTCCGGGGGTCCCGCCATGTTCTCGAATCCTGCTCGCCATGCAGGGCGTTTCGTCGCCCTTTCATCGGGCGTGGTGATCGCGCTCGCGGCTTGCGGCAAGAAGGAACCGGAAGCGCCCGCGGCGCCGGTGCTCGAGGGCCAGGTGGACATTGTCGCGTGGCCCGGCTACATCGAGCGCGGCGACACCGACAAGGCCTACGACTGGGTCACCGGCTACGAAGCGAAGACCGGCTGCAAGGTCAACGTCAAGACCGCCGGCACTTCCGACGAGATGGTCTCCCTGATGACGCAGGGCGGCTACGACCTCGTCACCGCCTCCGGCGACGCCTCCATCCGCCTGATCCGCGGCGGCACGGTGCAGGCCGTGGACCTCGCGCGCGTGCCCAGCTACGGCACGGTGGACGAGCGGCTGCGCGACGCGGCCTGGCACACGGTGGACGGCAGGCATTACGGCGTGCCGTACCAGTGGGGCCCGAACGTGCTGATGTACAACACCAACGTCTTCAAGGAACCGCCGAGTTCCTGGTCGGTCGTGCTCGAGCCCGGCCGGCTTCCTGACGGCAAGCCGAACAAGGGCCGCATCCAGGCCTACGACGGCGCCATCTACATCGCGGACGCCGCGCTCTATCTCAAGAGCAAGCAGCCGGATCTCGGCATCCAGAATCCCTATGAACTGAACGAAGCGCAGTACGCGGCGGCGCTCGACCTGCTGCGCAAGCAGCATCCGCTGGTGCACCGCTACTGGCACGACGCCAACGTCCAGGTGCAGGACTTCACCAACGAGGGCGTGGTCGCCTCCGCCTCCTGGCCGTTCCAGGTCAATACGCTGAAGGCGAACGGCCAGCCGGTCGCCAGCGTGGTGCCGGTCGAGGGCGCGACGGGATGGGCGGACACGACGCTGATGGCGACGACCGCCGCGCACCCGAACTGCGCCTACGAGTGGATGGAGTGGTCCATCAACCCGAAGGTCCAGGGCGACCTCGCGGCCTGGTTCGGCTCCGTGCCGGCGGTGCCCGCGGCCTGCGCAGGCAACGAACTTCTCGGACCGGAGGGCTGCGCCACCAACGGCTTCGATGACTTCGACAAGATCTGGTTCTGGCGCACGCCGGAAGCCGCCTGCCCGCAGGGCGAGTGCGTGCCCTACAGCCGCTGGAGCACCGACTACGTCGCAGTCATGGGCGGCCGCTGACGGCCAGGCCGCGGCGGCCGTGACGCCGGCGATCGAGCTCGCCGGCGTCAGCCGCCTGTTCGGCGCGGTGCGCGCGCTGGACGACGTCTCGCTCGCCATCGCGAGCGGCGAGTTCTTCGCGCTGCTCGGCCCCTCCGGCTCCGGCAAGACCACCTGCCTGCGCCTGGTCGCCGGCTTCGATCATCCCACGGCGGGCAAGGTCACCCTCTACGGCGAGGACGTCACTGGCGTGCCGCCGTTCGAGCGCAGCGTCAACACCGTGTTCCAGGACTACGCGCTGTTCCCGCACATGAGCGTGGCGGAGAACGTCGCCTACGGGCCGATGGTGCGCGGCGTCGGCGCCGTGGAGCGCCGGCAGCTCGCGCGCGAGGTGCTGGAGCTGGTGCAGCTCGCCTCGCTCGCCGACCGCGCGCCCTCGCAGCTCTCCGGCGGGCAGAAGCAGCGCGTGGCGCTGGCGCGCGCGCTGGTCAACCGGCCGAAGGTGCTGCTGCTCGACGAGCCGCTGGGCGCGCTCGACCTGCGCCTGCGTGAGGAGATGCAGATCGAGCTGAAGGCGATCCAGCAGAAGCTCGGGATCACCTTCGTCTACGTCACGCACGACCAGGGCGAGGCGCTCTCCATGGCCGACCGCGTCGCCGTGTTCCGCGACGGACGCGTCGAGCAGGTGGACACGCCGCGCGGGCTCTACGTGCGACCGCGCACCGCCTTCGTCGCGCGCTTCGTGGGCAGCGCGAACGTGATCGAGGGTGCGCTCGCCCGCCGGATCACGGGCAGCGACCAGGCTTTCGCGGTGCGCCCGGAAGTGATCGAGATCCGCGCCGCGGACGGGCCGCCGCCGGCAGGCCTGCTGTGCTGCGAGGGCACCCTCGAGGAAGTGCACTACCACGGCGCCACCAGCCGCTGGCACCTGCGCGTGGGCGATGCGGTGCTGACGGCGGTGCGCCAGGAGGCCGCTGCCGCTGCCGCCATCCCCGCGCACGGCGCGCGTCTGCGGCTCGCCTGGTCGCGCGAGAGCCTGGTGCCGCTGGAGGCGCGCTGAGATGCCGGCGCTGCGCGCCGCCGCCGCTTTCCTGCACGGCCGCCGCGGGTTCTACCTCGCGCTGCTGCTGCTGCCGCCGCTGCTGTGGCTCGGGATCATCTACCTGGGCTCGCTGTTCGCGCTGCTGGCGCAGAGCTTCTACGCGATCGACGAGTTCACGGCGCGCATCGTGCCGGTGTTCACGCTCGCGACTTACCGGCAGCTCTTCAGCCACCCGGCCAACCTCGACATCATCCTGCGCACGCTCGCGATGGCGGTCGCGGTCACGGCCGCCGCCGCCGTGATCGCCTTCCCGGTCGCCAACTACATGGCGCGCTACGCGACGCCGCGCGTGAAGGCGCTGTTCTACGTCGGCGTGATGCTGCCGATGTGGACCAGCTACCTCGTCAAGGTCTACGCCTGGCGCCTGGTGCTCGCCAAGCAGGGCATCTTCTCCTGGTTCGTGGACCTGGTCGGCCTCACGCCGGCGCTCGACGGGGCGCTCGCGACCCCGGTGATCGGCGGGCCCTCGCTCGCCTCCTCCTACATCGGCATGTTCGTCGTGTTCGTGTACATGTGGCTGCCGTTCATGATCCTGCCGCTGGTGGCCGCGCTCGAACGCGTGCCGGGGACGCTAGTGGCCGCCTCCGCGGACCTCGGCGCGCGGCCGCGGCAGACTTTCCGCCACGTGGTGCTGCCGCTCGCGCTACCGGGTCTCGCGGCGGGCTCGATCTTCACCTTCTCGCTGACGCTCGGCGACTACATCATCCCGAGCGTGGTCGGCGCGCCCGGGTACTTCATCGGCATGATGGTGTACCAGCAGCAGGGCACCGCGGGAAACCTGCCGCTGGCCGCCGCATTCTCGGTCGTGCCCATCATCCTGATCGCGATCTACCTCGCGCTGGCGCGGCGCATGGGGGCCTTCGATGCGCTCTAGGCGCGTGCGGGCAGCCTGGGACCGCGCCTCGCTCGGCCAGAAGATCGCGGCCTTCGCCGGGCTCGCCTTCCTGCACCTGCCGGTGTGGGTGATCTTCCTCTACGCCTTCACCACGGAAGACCGCACCTACCAGTTCCCGCCGCCGGGGCTCACGCTCAAGTGGTTCGAGGTCGCCTTCGCGCGCCAGGACATCTGGGCCGCGCTCAAGCTCTCGCTCGGCGTCGCCTCGGTCGCGACCGCGATCGCGCTCGCCCTCGGCACGCTCGCGGCTTTCGCCCTCGCCCGCAGCCGCTTCCGCGGGCGCGAACTGATCACGCTCCTGTTCGTGCTGCCGATCGCGCTGCCCGGCATCATCACCGGCATCGCGCTGCTGTCGGCTTTCAGGATGGGCGGCATCCAGCCCGGGTTCTGGACCATCGTCGTCGGCCATGCGACCTTCTGTATCGTGATCGTGCACAACAACGTGATCGCGCGGCTGCGCCGGATCCCGCCCTCCTGGGTGGAGGCCTCCATGGACCTGGGCGCCGACGGGCTGCAGACCTTCCGCCACGTGCTGCTGCCGCAGATCGCGACCGCGCTGCTGGCCGGCGGGATGCTCGCGTTCGCGCTGTCGTTTGACGAGATCATCGTGACCCTGTTCACTGCCGGGCATGAGCGGACGCTGCCGATCTGGTTCTTCAACGAACTGTTCCGGCCGCGCGAACGGCCGATCACCAACGTGGTCGCGGTCACGGTGGTGCTGATCACGCTGGTGCCCATCCTGCTCGCCTACCGGCTGACGCGACCCAACGACACGAGAGGCTGACATGCAGAAGAAGTTGTTGATCAACGGCAAGTTCGCCGCCGGCAAAGGCGAGGAACTCGACATCCTGGACCCGGCCACCGGCAAGGCCATCGCGAAGGTCGCGGAGGCGAGCCCGGCGCAGGTGGATGCCGCGGTCTCGGCCGCGACCGATGCCTTCGACGGCTGGGCGCGCACGCCGCCCAAGGACCGGGCCGCCTGCCTGCTCAAGCTCGCGGACCGCATCGAGGCGGACGCCGCGGGCTTCGCCAGGGTCGAATCGCAGAACTGCGGCAAGCCTCTCGCCGCCGCGCTGAACGACGAGATCCCCGCGGTCGCCGACGTGTTCCGCTTCTTCGCGGGCGCCTGCCGCAGCATGACCGGCGCAGTCGCGGGCGAGTACGCGGCGGGATTCACCAGCATGATCCGCCGCGACCCGGTGGGCGTGGTCGGCTCGATCGCGCCCTGGAACTACCCGCTGATGATGGCGGCCTGGAAGCTGGGACCGGCACTCGCCGCCGGCAACACGGTGGTGCTGAAGCCCTCGGAGCAGACGCCTTTGACGACGCTCAAGCTCGCGGAGCCGCTGGCGGAGCTCTTCCCCGCCGGCGTCGTCAACATCCTCACCGGCCGCGGCGAGACGGTCGGCGCGCCACTCGTCTCCCATCCCGGCGTGCGCATGGTCTCGCTCACCGGCGACGTCTCGACCGGCGAAAAGATCCTGAAAGCGGCCTCGAAAGGCATCAAGCGCACGCACCTGGAGCTCGGCGGCAAGGCGCCGGTGATCGTGTTCGATGACGCCAATCTCGAGGAGGTCGTGGGCGGTGTGCGCACCTTCGGCTACTACAACGCCGGGCAGGATTGCACCGCCGCCTGCCGGCTCTACGCCGGGCCGAAGATCTACGAGAAGCTGGTCGCGGACCTCTCGCTCGCGGCGAAGTCCATCAAGGTCGGCCGCCAGACCGAGGACGGCGTGGAGATGGGCCCACTGATCAGCCAGGAGCAGCGCCAGCGCGTCGCGGGGTTCGTCGAGCGGGCGAAGGCGACCAGGCACGTCGAGGTCACGGCCGGGGGCAAGGTGGGCCGTGGCGGCGGATTCTTCTACGAGCCGACGGTCGTCGCGGGCGCGCGGCAGACCGACGAGATCGTGCGCCGCGAGGTGTTCGGGCCGGTGGTCTCGGTCACGCGCTTCAAGGACGTCGAGCAGGCGATCGCCTGGGCGAACGACTCGGACTACGGACTTGCCTCATCGGTGTGGACCTCCGACATCGGCCGCGGCATGCAGGTGGCGGCGCGGCTGCAATACGGCTGCACCTGGGTGAATACGCATTTCATGCTGGTCTCCGAGATGCCGCACGGCGGGGTGAAGCGGTCCGGGTACGGGAAGGACCTGTCGATGTATGCGCTGGAGGATTACACGACTGTGCGTCACGTGATGGTCAGACTGTAGGTCGCGATGAGGAAGTGCTCTTGCCCCTTTCGAGTCATAGTGGAAACGGCATGAAGACGCCGAAATCCGCGGTCGGGGACCTTGCAAGGGCCGGCTTTGACATCGGCCTGATCGAAGCCAACCTGCACCTCGATCCTGAGGCCCGCGCGCGGCGGCATCAGGCGGCGCTGGATCTTGCGACGGCCCTGTCGACTGCTGGCGATCAGCTCCGTGGCCAATTTCAACAAGCTGCTTCAGACACTTTGCGACGCTGAGATCGATTTCGTCGTGGTCGGTGGATTCGCCGCCGTCCGGTAATGAGCAGCCAGCGCCCATGTCCAGCGACCCTCCCGACACCCGGGACGGCATCGGGAGGTGCGCTGGCTCCGCCCGGGGCGGGCCTAGTCGGAGCGGCCCCGCAGCTGCCCGCGGATCTCGCCACCCGGGAACGTGGATGAATGCACATTCACGTAGGCGATGCCGGCGCGGATCGCGGCGATCAGTTCCGCGAACTCGCCTGCGGCGATGCCCTGGCCTACCGGCCCGATCGTGTTCGCGGCCTGCAGCATGCCGGTCACCGTCCCGGATTGCGGGCATTGCGGCGCGAGCCCGGTCGGGTCCGGATTGGTCGCGGTCTGGCACAGGAACACGCTGATGCCGCCGTTGACGGAGTGCTGGCCGAAGTGGATGTGCGCCTGGCGCACATCGCCGGTCAGGCCCGCGTAGGCCAGTTCGTAGCTGATCGACTCGGCCTTCTCGTCGATCGAGGCGCGGAAGTGGCCCGAAGCCGGCGACGAGACGGCAGGCACCTCTTGGTAGCCGGCCAGGCCGGTCTGGACGTTCAGTCCGCGGTTTCCGTCGGCCGCGGCCGGCAGCGACAGCATTGCGATGCAGGCAAATGCGACCCGTGTGGGTGTCGTCATGACTCATCTCCCCCAATTGTGATCACCGCAATCCACTCTGATCGGGTGGGAGCGCTAATGTTCCATGGCGGGGGCGATGAACGCGGCGACCCTCCCCAGGACCGCCTCGTTGCCGAGGATGTCCCGGTGGCCCAGGCCCTCGGTGGTCATGATCTCGAGCTCGGGCCACAGCGCTGCCAGCGCCTCGGCATCGGCATAGGGGATCACCGCGTCCTGGCGGTCGTGCACCAGCAGCGCCGGGATGTCGCAGCCGGGACCGGTCGCGACCAGGTCGAGTTCCGCCAGCGGCCGGCCCGCGTTCGCCTCGAGCAGCCGCCAATAATGCGGCATCGCGCGCGCCGGCAGGCCGGCGGCTTTCGCGAATGCGAAGGGCATGCGGCTCACGCGCGTCGGCGCCGAGGCGATCACGAGCCGCTTGGGCCGCAAGCCGAACGCGAGCGCGGCGCCGAGTGCCGCGCCGCCGAAGGAATGACCGATGACGGCGTGCGCGCCGCCGGCGATCTTCGCGATCTCGATCAGCAGCTCGCCGTAGAGCTTCGGCGTGGCGTGCTCGCCCTTCGAGCGCCCATGGCCGGGCCCGTCGATCGAGATCGTGCGAAAGCCGCGTTCGAGGAGCTTCGCGGCCAGCGGGCGAAACTGGGTCGGCCGGCCACGCCAGCCGTGCAGCGCGAGCACGGCGGGGCCGCCGTCGCCGGTGACGAGTGCGAAGAGCCCATGGCGCAGCTCGACCTCGCGTTCCGCGGCGGGCTTCACGAGTTCCCACGGCTGCGTGGGATTGCGCCCGCGCGGTCGGGAGATGAGTTCGCCCATGATGCGCGCGGCCAGCGCGGGCGCGAGCGCGCCCGTCGTTTTCAGCAGCGGCGGCAGCCAGATGGGAACGTCGTTGGCCAAGGGTGAAAAAAGCCGGCACGGTTGCCCGTGCCGGCTCCTGTTCGAAGCTCTCGCGTCGCGTCAGCCGGTCGTGGGCTCGGCGGGCGCCGCTGCGTCTTCGGCCGGGACTTCGCTGCCGGGCACCATCTCGAGCGGGATTTCGGTTACGCCGTTGCCGTTGCCGCCGCAGCCCTCGACGCCGTCGATGAAGACGACCGAGAGGTCTCCCGCGGGCTCGATCATGCGCACGCAGCTGGCGGTGCCGGAGGCGAGCGGCGCGGTGAACTCCCAGTTGCCGGAGGCCATCGGCAGCGTCTCGCCGGTACCGTTGCACATCGGCGCGCCGTTCTCGTCGGTCGGGCCGGTCATGGCGACTTCGGCGACCATCATCTTGTTGTTGGCATACTTGTTCGACTCGCCGATCAGTTCCTTGGGCGTGAGGCGCACGCGCACGGAATCGCAGACCCCGCCCTGCGAGACGGTCTTGATGGTGAGCGTCGCGCGGATCAACGGCAGCGCGTCGTTGGCGCTGCCGCCACTGCAGGCGCTGAGCGCCACTGCCGCGGCCACCGCGGCACCGAGGGCACGCAGGCCCGGATTCTTCGGAAACGACATCGTCGGTCACTCCCCCGTGTTGGTGGTCCCATGGGGACCTTGCTGGCAGTCGATGAGTCTACCACGGGCGTTCCAGCTCCCACAGGAGCGGGTGGAAGCCGCGCCGGACCAGCAGTCCCCCACCCAGGGGCCGGAACTTCCGCGCCAGGCGGGACCGGTACCAGGCCGCCGGCCGCAGGCACACGTTTCCGTCGGTCCGTGAGCGGTCGGCATTCCGGCGCCAGTCCTCCCGTGTCAGGACGCTGAAGTACAGGGCGCCGCGGCTGAGGCGCCCCAGGTTGGCGAGCGCCCTGACGGCTTCGCGGTCGTCCAGGTACTGGAGCACGTCGTGGCAGAAGACCAGATCGAACGGCTGTTTCGGCGCGTAGCGGGCGATGCTGCCGCGGGTCCAGCCGTGGCGCCGGCAGAGCCAGTCGCTGGTCTCGAGGCCGACATAGCGCGCACGCGGGAAGTACTCGCGCACAGGCTGGCGCAGGTGGCCGAGCCCGCAGCCGGCGTCCAGCACGCGCTTGACCGTGAAGCCGAGGTAGGCCGCGTACGCGCAGACGAAGCGGCCGAGGCGCACGGTGTCCTCGCGCGAGGCAACGCGCGTCTCGGGGTCAACGTAATAGCGCCGGTAGAAACCTTCGTCGAACATGATTAAAGGGGACGCATCCCATTTAATTTAAATGGGATGCGTCCCCTTTATTCGACGGTGACGGACTTGGCGAGGTTGCGCGGCTGGTCGACGTCGGTGCCCTTGAGCACCGCGGCGTGGTAGGCGAGCAGCTGCAGCGGCAGCGTATAGACGGCCGGCGACTGGAAGTAGCTCACGTGCCGCGGCATGGTGATGACCTTCACGCCTTCCGAGGACTCCATGCCGGACTCCGGGTCGGCGAACACGTAGAGCATCCCGCCGCGCGCGCGCACCTCCTGCAGGTTCGACTTCACCTTCTCCAGCAGGTCGTTGTTCGGCGCCACTGCGATCACCGGCATGTCCGCGTCCACCAGCGCCAGCGGCCCGTGCTTGAGCTCGCCGGCGGCGTAGGCCTCGGCGTGGATGTAGGAAATCTCCTTGAGCTTCAGCGCCCCTTCCTGCGCGATCGGGAACATCGCGCCGCGGCCCAGGAACAACGCATGGTGCTTCGGCGCAACCTCCTGCGCCAGCTCCCGGATCACCGGGTCGAGCGCGAGGGTCTGCTCCAGCATCGCCGGCAGCTCCAGCAGGCGGTGCACCAGCTTCTGCTCGCGCTCCGGCGTGAGCCCATGGTGCTTGCCGATCGCGATCACCAGCATCCCGAGCGCGGCGAGCTGGGTGGTGAATGCCTTGGTCGAGGCGACGCCGATCTCCGGGCCCGCGCGCGTCAGCAGCACCAGCTCCGATTCGCGCACCAGCGAACTCTCCGGCACGTTGCAGATCGCGAGCGTCGAGAGGAATCCCGCCTTCTTCGCGAGCCGCAGCGCCGCCAGCGTATCGGCCGTCTCGCCTGATTGCGAGATGGAGACGAACAGCGAGTTTGCCGGCACCACCGGCTCGCGGTAGCGGAACTCGCTCGCGATCTCGACCCGGCAGGGCACGCGGCAGATCTGCTCGATGAAATAGCGGGCGACCACGCCCGCGTGGTAGCTGGTGCCACAGGCCACGATGTGCACCGAGGTCGTGCGCCGGAAGACCTCGGTAGCCGCCGGCCCGAAGGCCTGCGCGAGCAGGCGCCCGCCCGCGACGCGCTCCGAGAGCGTCTGCGCGACTGCGCGCGGCTGCTCGTGAATCTCCTTCAGCATGAAGTGCGGGAACTCGCCGCGCTCGGCGGCCTCGGCGGACTGCTCGGAGACGTACTCCGCGCGCTCGACCGGCCGGCCCTGCGCGTCCACGATCTCGACACTCCTGCGCCGGATGCAGGCGACGTCGCCCTCCTCCAGGATCACGAAGCGGCGCGTGACGGGCAGGAGCGCAGCGATGTCGGAGGCGACGAAATTCTCGTCCTTGCCGATGCCGATCAGCGCCGGGCAGCCGGCGCGCGCCAGCACGATGCAGTCCGGGTCCTGGCCCCACATGACCGCGAGTGAATAGGCGCCACGCAGCTCCGTCACCGTCTTCTGCACGGCCTTGAACAGGTCGCGGCCCGACTGAAGGTGGAAATGAATGCGGTGCGCGATGACCTCGGTGTCGGTCTCGGAGCTGAACTCGTAGCCCTGTTTCTCGAGCGCGGCGCGCAGCTCCTCGTGGTTCTCGATGATGCCGTTGTGCACAATCGCGACGCCGTCCCGCGAGACGTGCGGGTGGGCATTGCGCTCATTCGGCACGCCGTGCGTCGCCCAGCGGGTGTGGGCGATGCCGAGGCGCCCGGCGGTCGGCTTCGCGACCAGCGCCTCGGACAGCTTCGCGACCTTGCCGACGGCGCGCAGGCGCGCGACCTCGGCGCCGCCATTCAGCACGGCGACGCCCGCAGAGTCGTAGCCCCGGTATTCCAGGCGCTTCAGGCCTTCGATCAGGATCGGGACGATGTCGCGGTCAGCGACCGCTCCGACGATGCCACACATTGGGCGATGGACCTCACGCCGGGAGAGGGTCCCGGTACCGTGGTCGCATCATTCTATTCCAAAGCCGCGCCGGCCGCGCCGGGCGCCATTTCACAGAATCCCGCCTCAGGTCCCCGTCCCCAGCCAGCGCAGGGCGGCCTCCAGGTCCGCGAAGAACTCGACCCGGACCCCGCGGTTCATGGCCGCCGTCCTGAAGAACTCGGTCTGCTCGTCGGTCTGGTAGCCGCGGAAACAGCAGGCGACGCTCAACCCCGGCATCAGGCGCGCCGCCAGGGCGGCGTGATCGTAGGACTCCATCGGGGTCAGCCTGCGCTGCACGCTTTCGCCGTCCGCCAGCACGCGGCGCAGGTTGTTGCGGCGGCAGGCATCGCTGATCGCCGTCCAGATGCGCGCCATGCTTTCGGGGGTCGCCTCGAAACCGGGCGCCAGGTGCAGGTAGAGGTAGCCTTCACGCGGTTCCAGCGTGAAGTCGAGGCCCGGCCGGGAACCGCTCGTCCCGGTGCTCATGCCGCCCCTCCTAACCCGGTTTCTTCTCCGGGCGCTTCCAGTTCTCGATCGTCTGCTGCCTGCTGCGCTCGACCGTCAGCTTGCCCCCCGGCGCCGGCTTCGTGATCGTCGAGCCCGCGCCGATCGTGGCATCGGCGCCCACCGACACCGGCGCCACCAGCATCGTGCCGGAGCCGATGAAGGCGCCGTCGCCGATCTCGGTGCGGTGCTTGTGCACGCCGTCGTAGTTGCAGGTGACGGTGCCCGCGCCGACATTCACCTTCCGGCCGATGGTCGTGTCGCCGACATAGCTCAGGTGATTCGCCTTGCTGCCCTCGCCGACTTCGCTGTTCTTCACTTCGACGAAGTTGCCGACGTGCACCTCGTCCGCCAGTCTCGTTCCCGGCCGCAGGCGCGCGAACGGGCCGATGATGCAGTGCTGGCCGGCGACGGCGCACTCGAGGATGCTGTGCGCGCGGACCTCGGTGTCGGCGCCGATGTCGCAGTCGCGCAGCACGCAGCCCGGGCCGACTTTCACGCGGTCGCCGAGCTTCACCTTCCCCTCCAGGATCACGTTGACCTCGAGCACGACGTCGCGCCCGCAGCTCACCTCGCCACGGATGTCCACCCGCGCGGGATCGACGATCGTGACGCCGCGCGTCATCAGATCGGTCGCGCGCTCGCGGCGGTGCAGGGCCTCGACCTCGGCGAGCTGGACCTTGTCGTTCACGCCCAGGACCTCCCCGGCGGACTCGGCCACCACGGCTTCGACCGCAATTCCGTCGCGCACGGCCGCGCCGATGCAGTCGGTCAGATAATACTCCGCCTGGGCGTTGTCGGGCCGCAGCGCCGAAAGCCAGCCGCGCAACCTGCCGGCGGTCGCCGCGAGCAAGCCCGTGTTGACTTCCGGGACGGCCTTTTCCTTGTGGTTCGCGTCGCGCTCCTCGACGATGCGCACCACGCGCCCGGCATTGTCCCGGATCACGCGGCCGTAGCCGGTCGGGTCCGGCAGCCTGGCGGACAGCAGCGCGAGCGTCTGCGGACCGGCGCGGCCGGCAAGGCTCGCAAGCGTGGCTGTCTTGATCAGCGGGACGTCCCCGTACAGCACGAGTACCGTGTGATCGTCCGGGATCGCGGGCATCGCCTGCGCGACCGCGTGACCCGTGCCCTTCTGCTCGGCCTGCAGCACCCAGCGCAGATCTGCGGCGGGCAGCGCCGCGCGCACGCGCTCGCCGCCGTGGCCGTAGACAATATGTATCGCCTCGGGATCGAGCCGGCGCGCGGCCTCGACCACGTGCGCCAGCAGGGGCCTGCCCGCCAGCGGCTGCAGCACCTTGGGCAGGTCGCTGGCCATGCGCTTGCCCTGGCCCGCGGCCAGGATGACGACGGAGAGGGGCATCCGGCGGAATTGTACCGGAGCACCCGCGGCCGGCACCCCGGCATTCGCGCGGGTCCGCCGCAGTGCTATATGTAAGGCGATGGGGAAACGCACCGGGCCAAGCCCGCTCCCGTGACGCTCGCCGACTATCGCGCCTGCCTTGCCATTGCCCGCCGCCATGCACGGAGCGCCGCCGACGCGGCGGACCTGCTGCACGAGGCGCTGCTCGCCGCCGCGCGGACCGGACGGGTGGAGTTCCGGGGCGAAGCCGAGCGCGCCTGGCTCGCCGGCACGATCCGCAATATCGCCAGGGAGCATGCGCGCAGCGCGATCCGGCGCAGGCGGCGCGAAACGCGCTGGGCCGCCGAGCAGCCGACGGACACCGGGCCCGAGGCCCCGCCCGGTCCCGGCGAGTTGCTCGAGCGCCTCACGGAAGGCGCGCGCCGCGTCGCGGTGCTCGCGATCCATGGCCTGAACGCCGACGAGGTCCAGTACGTGCTCGGCCTGAAGCCGGCCGCCTTCCGCCAGCGGCTCACCGCGCTGCGCCGCGCGCTGGGCGTCCTGCCGGACGCGTTGCGCGCGGAGGCGATGGCGCTCGCCTACTCGAGACCGCGCCGCGCCGGCGAGAACCGGCTCGACTTCGGCCTGATCCGGCGGGCGCTGCTGCATCGCGTGCGCGGCGGCCAAAGCATCGGCACGCACGACCCGGACGGCCATTTGCTCGAGATCGAGTTCCGCCCGTGAACGCGGTCGTCCGCAGCGGCGTGTCGACGGTCGCCGCGCGCGCGCTGCTCGCCCGATGGCCGCCGCTTCCGGGCGTCGCATTCTGGGGCGCGGCCACGGCCTGGATCCTGCTGCGGCTCGACTGGCAGGATCCGGCGGAGCTGTTCCTGGTCCTGCCGCTGGCCGCCCTGTTCGGCGGCCTGCTCCAGGCTGCGACCTGGCGCTGGCGGCCTGCGGCCGGCCCCTGACCTCACAACCGGGCGCGCGGCGGCAACCATGAAATGAACAGCAGCCCGGAGATCTCGCCATGCTCAGGAATCCCACCGTCGGCGCCGTCGTGTTCTTCGTGCGGGACCTCGCCCGCAGCGTCGCCTGGTACCGCGACGCGCTCGGCCTCGAGCCGCGCACGCTCGCCGGCCACGACGGCCCGTTCGCCCTCGCGAACGCCGGCCCGGTCCAGCTCGTGTTCATCCCGCGCGACGAGCCCGCCGGGCGCACGCCGATCGTGGTTTTCGGGTTACAGTCCGGAATCTATGAGGTCGTCGAGATGCTGGCCGCCAAGGGCGTCGAGATCGTGGTGCCCGTGAGCGAGACGCCGGACGGCGGGCTGTCCGCGGATTTCCTCGACCCGGACGGGCACGTCCTGAGCGTGTACCAGCCGGGCGGAGCTGCGGCATGAGGCGGGCGCTCCCATCCCTGGCCCTGCTGCTGGCCTGCACGCTCGCCGCCGGCGCAGACGAGAGCCGTACGCGCGGCTTCTTCGCGGCGCTCGCCGGCGACTGGCAGGGCCAGGGCGAGACTCTCGGCATGGCCTCGGTCCAGCAGGCGCGCTGGGAGCCGGCGCTCGGAGCCGCCTTCTTCCGCTTCGTGTTCGACAACCGCATGACGGCGGCGGACGGCACGGAATCACGGTTCCGCGCCGAGGCTTTCTATCGCGTCGGCAGGGACGGCGCAGTCACCGGCACCTGGCTCGATTCGCGCGGCGTCACGCAGCAGGTCGCCGGCGGCCTCGACCAGTCGGGCGCACTCGTGATCCTCTGGGGATCGGAGGCGACCGAACGCGGGCGCAGCACCTATCGCCTGGTGGAAGACGCACTCGAGATCACCGACGAGGTCGTGGGCGAGGACGGCAACTGGCGCGTCTTCGGACAGACGCGCCTCGCCCGCAATCCGCGCTGAACGCGCCCCAGCCGCCTGTCAGTCGGGCCGCGGCTCACCCATGCGGTACACCGTCACGATCTCGTGGGTCACGGTATCCCGCAGCACGTTGAACCACTGGCCGCAGCCGTGGCTGTGGCACCAGCGCTCGGCGAGCCGTCCCTTCGGGTTCGAGCGGAAGAACAGGTAGCGCGACCACTCCTCGTCGCTGCAATCCTGCGGCGGGCGGGCGATATGGGACTCGCCGCCATAGCTGAATTCGGGCTCGTCGCGCAGGCCGCACCAGGGGCACTCGATCCTGAGCATGCTCTATGATTCCTCCGGGCCACCCGATGCAGCGCTATTCATTCTTCGCCCTCGCCCGGCACGCGGTCAACGGCCACCGCAAATGGCCGCGGGCGCTGCGTGCCGCGGGACTGAAGCCCGCCTACGACGCGGTCATCGTCGGCGGCGGCGGCCACGGCCTCGCGACCGCGTACTTCCTGGCGGGCCGGCACGGCATGCGCCACATCGCGGTGCTCGAGAAGGGCGCCATCGGGCAGGGCAATTCCGGCCGCAACACGCAGGTGGTGCGCTCCGACTACTTCCATCTCGCCAGCTCGAGGTTCTTCGAGCGCTCGCTCAGGCTCTATGAGGGCCTCAGCCGCGAGCTGAACTTCAACATCATGCTGAGCCAGCGCGGCAAGGTGGACCTGGCGCACAGCCCGCACGCGATGGAGACGCTGCGCCGCTCGGTGAACGCGATCCGCATGAACGGCGTGGACGCCGGGATGCTGACCGTGGACGAGCTGCGCCGGCTGGAGCCCGCGCTCAACCTCGAGTGCCGCTATCCGATCGAGGGCGGTGCCGTGCAGTGGCGCGGCGGCATCGCGCGGCACGACGCCGTGGTCTGGGCCTTCGCGCGCGCGGCGGGCGCCCTCGGTGTAGACATCGTGCAGGGCTGCGAAGTCACGGGATTCCACATTCGCGGCGGGCAGGTCGCGGGACTGAAGACGACGCTCGGCGACGTCGCCACACCACGCGTCTGCCTCGCCGTCGCTGGCCATTCGAGCGATCTGGCGCGCAAGGCGGGCATCGAGCTGCCCATCGTGAGCCAGGCGCTGCAGGCGATGGTGACCGAGCCGGTCAAGCCATTGCTGCGCACGGTGCTGCTGTCGCCCCTGGTCCACGTGTACCTGAGCCAGTCGGACCGCGGCGAGATCGTGATCGGCGGCGGCTCCGACATCTTCCAGTCCTACGCGCAGCGCGGCGGCCTGCCGGCATTCGAGGCGAACGCCGCGGCGGCCGTCGAGCTCTTCCCCTGCCTCGGCCGTTTGCGGGTCATGCGCCAGTGGGCCGGGCTCGTGGACATCACGCCGGACACCAGCCCGATCATGGGCCTGTCTCCCGTCGCGGGGCTGTTCCTCAGCGCGGGCTGGGGCACCGGCGGCTACAAGGCGATTCCGGCCGGCGGCGAGACCATGGCCTGGACGATCGCCAACGGCCGGCCGCACGAACTGATCACGGCCTTCGGTCTCGACCGGTTCGCGCGCGGCGCGCTGGTGGACGAGGGCGCGGCCTCGGGAGTCGCACACTGATGGGCTACCGGCTCGACAGCGGCGGGCACATCGACAGGAGCCAGCGGCTCAGCTTCCGCTGGAACGGCCGCCGGATCGACGCCTACCCGGGCGACACGATCGCTTCCGCATTGCTCGCCGGGGGCGTGCGGATCGCCGGCCGCGGCATGAAGTACCACCGCCCGCGCGGCGTGCTGTCGGCCGGGGTCGAGGAACCGAACGCGCTCGTTTCGCTCGGCCGCGGCGCGGCGCTCGAGCCCAATGCGCGCGCGACGATGATGCCGGTGCAGGACGGGCTCGAGGTGCGCGCGCAGAACGCCTGGCCATCGGTCGGCTTCGACCTCGGGCGCGTGATCGATTTCACGGCAGCGCTGTGGCCCGCCGGCTTCTACAACAAGACTTTCACCTGGCCGTCATGGCATTTCTACGAGCCATTCATCCGCCGCACGGCCGGGCCCGCGAAGCCGACCCGGCTGCCGGATCCCTCGCACTACGAGGCCATCAATGCGCATTGCGACCTGCTGATCGTCGGCGCAGGCCCCGCGGGCCTGCTCGCCGCCAGGACCGCCGTGCGGGCCGGACTCTCCGTCATCCTCGCGGAACAGGACTACGAGTGCGGCGTGGAACTGCTGCGCCCCAGCGCCTTCGTCAACGAGGAGCCGGCCATCACCTGGCTGGCCGGCGTGCTCGGAGAACTCGCGGCGTCGCGCAATGCGACGGTGTTGACCTCGACCACGGCCTTCGGTCTCTACGACCACGGCACGGCCGGCCTGCTGCAGCGGCTCGACCTCGGCGGCGGCAAGCGCGCCGTCCGCCAGCGCTATTGGCGCGTGCGTGCGCGGCAGACGCTGCTCGCGACCGGCGCGATCGAGCAGCCGCTCGTGTTCGGCCACAACGACCTGCCCGGCATCATGCTGGCCGGCGCCGTGCGCCAGTACGCCAACCGCTACGCGGTTGCGGCAGGCCGGCGAGTCGCGTTCGCGACCAACAACGACTCCGCGTATCTCGCGGCGCTCGACCTCGTGGCCGCGGGTGTCGAGGTGCCGCTGCTGGTGGACAGCCGGATCGCGGCTCCCGCGGCCCTCACCGACCGGGTGCGCGAGTGCGGGGTCGAGATCGCGATGGAAAGCGTCGTGCTCGAGGCTTGCGGGCGGCGCTCGCTCCAGGGAGTGCGGGTCGCGAGGCTCGGACCGGACGGCCCGATCGCAGGCCTGCGCGAGATCGATTGCGATGCCCTCGGCATGTCCGGCGGCTGGGCGCCCGCCGTACACCTCTACTCGCAGGCGCGCGGCGCGCTGAAGTTCGACGAAACACGCTGCTGCTTCGTGCCGCCGGGCGACGCCACACCGATCTGCGCCGGCGGCGTCACGGGCACCGTGACGCTCGCGGAGGCCTTCGCCGACGCCGCGCGCGCGGTGCAGCTGGCGCTGCAACGCGCCGGCGTCTCGAAGTTCGTGCCCGCCGCGGTGCCCGAGGCGCAGGGGGTGGCCGCCTCCGCGCATACCGGGCCCGTGCGCGGCGATTTCCCGGGCCGCCGACGCGAATGGCTCGATTTCCAGCACGACGTCACGACCCAGGACGCGCAACTCGCCTTCGACGAGGGCTTCGAGCACGTCGAACTGCTGAAGCGCTACACGACGGCCGGCATGTCGGTGGACCAGGGCAAGACGGCGAACCGCAACACGCTGCTGGTCGCCGCGGGACTGCGCAAGGAGCCGCCCGCCGAGGTCGGCACGACGACCTTCCGTCCGCCCTATACGCCGGTCACGCTGGGTGCGCTCGCCGGGCGCGCCAGGGGCGGCCTGTATGCGCCGCGACGCCTGCTGCCGGCGCATGCGGAGCACGAAACGCTGGCCGCGCACTGGTGGGAAGCCGGCGGCTGGATGCGCCCGGCCTGCTACCCGCGGCCCGGCGAGTCCGTGCACCAGGCCGTCGCGCGCGAGGCCGCGGCGGTACGCGCCGGCGTCGGCATCTTCGACGCCTCCCCGCTCGGCAAGATCGAGGTCAGCGGCCGTGACGCCCTCACGTTCCTCGACCGCTTCTACGTCAACAACCTGCTGACGATCGACAAGGGCCGCCTGCGCTACTGCCTGATGCTGAACGAGAACGGCGTCATCATCGACGACGGCACGGTCGCCAGGCTCGACAACCACCGATTCCTCGTCACGACCACGAGCGGCGGCGCCGCGCGCATCGCGGCCTGGCTGGAGGAATGGCGGCAGTGCGAGTGGCCGGAGCTCGAAGTCTTCGTCACGCCCGTCACCACGCAATGGGCGACATTCGCCGTCGCCGGGCCGCGGGCACGCGAGCTGCTCGGCCGCTTCAGGACGGACATGGCGCTGGATGCGGCAGCGTTCCCGCACCTGTCCGTGCGCGAAGGCAGTTTCGCCGGGACGCCGGCGCGGCTCTATCGCGTGAGCTTCTCCGGCGAGCTGGGCTACGAGATCAACGTGCCCGCGCGTCATGGCGCGGCGCTCTGGCGCGCGCTGCTGGAGCAGGGCGCGGACCTCGGCGTGGTGCCCTACGGCATCGAGACCGTGCTGCTGCTGCGGCTGGAAAAGGGCTACCTGCACGTCGGCGTGGACACCGACGGCACGACCAGCCCCGCCGACGTCGGCTGGGGAGAGGTGGCGGCACGCAAGGCGGCGGATTTCATCGGCAAGCGCTCGCTCACGCGCGGTGACAACCAGCGCACCGACCGCCTGCAGCTCGTGGGGCTGACCGCGGCCAATCCCGCCGTGCTGGTGCCGGGCGCGCAGCTGCGCCTCGCCGGGACGCGCGAAGGCAGCGACGGCTGGGTGACTTCCGCCGCGGTATCGCCCGCGCTCAGCAGGCCAATCGCGCTCGCGATGCTGCGCGGCGGGCGGGCGCGGCTCGGGGAGCAGGTCACGGTCCATGACGTGGGCCGGCATTGCCCCGCCCAGGTCGTGGCGCCGGCATTCTATGACCCGCAGGGAAAGCGCCTGCATGGCTGAGCCGCGCGCAACATTGCCTGCGCAGTCGGCCCTGCCCGCGGGAGGGCGAGTGCTGGCGGACACGCTGCATCTGAAAGTGCTGCCGCCGCGTGCGGTCGTCGTGCTCAAGCTCGGCCTGCGTTCGCAGAAGAACGCCGGCGACATCCGCATCGCCGGACGGCCGTTGCCGCTCGCGGTCAACAGCTGGAGCGGAGACGATCCCGTGTTCTGCCGGACCGGGCCCGACGCCTGGATGCTGCTGTCGGCCCAGCACGCCGCGGCCGATTTGCTGGATGCCGTGCACATGGGCTGCAAGCGCCGTGCGTTCGCGGCCGCCGACGTCTCCGATGCCTGGGTGACATTCGCGCTCGAGGGCCCGCAGGCGGCGGACGTCCTGGCGCGCGGCTGCGGCCTCGATTTCTCGGAAGCGGTCTTCGGGCACGGCGCCTGCGCGCGCACGCGCTTCGCCCAGCTCCCGTTGCTGCTGCGCCGCATCGATCACGAGCGCTTCGAGCTGATGGCGGACCGCCCGGCGGCGGCCTGGCTGCACGAATGGCTGCTGGACGCCGCGGGCCTGGTCGTCGCGGATCAGACGCGTCCGTGAACCCGCACCCTCCCCTCCAGACCTGGTCGTCCAACGTCGCGTTCTACCTGTCGGTCGCGGGTGCGGCGGTCGGCCTCGGCACGCTGTGGCGCTTTCCGTTCCTCGCGGGCCAGCACGGCGGCGGCCTGTTCGTGCTCGTCTTCATCGTCGCCTGCCTGCTGATCGCGGTGCCGCTGCTGACCGCGGAGTTCATGATCGGCCGCCGCGGCGGAGCGAACGTGCCGCTGGCCGCGGGGCGCCTCGCGGCCGCATCCGGCCGTTCGCCGCGCTGGGCGGCGATCGGTGCGCTCGGCACGCTCGCCATCTGCCTGATCATGACCTACTACAGCGTGATCGGCGGCTGGGTGCTCTCCTACGTCGAGGCCTACGCCACCGGATCCGCCTCTCGGCTCGACCAGGCGGGTCTCACGGCGCGCTTCCAGGCGCTGCTGGCGGATCCCTGGCGGCTGGCGTTCTGGCACACGGCCTTCATGGCCGCGACACTCGCGATATCGGCGGCCGGCCTGCATCGCGGCATCGAGCGCGGCAACAAGATCATGATGCCCGGTTTGTTCGGCATCCTCGTCGGGCTCGCGATCTACGCGCTCGAGCTGGGCGATCCCGCGCGCGCGATCTCGTTCCTGACGCAGGCGGATTTCTCGCAGTTGTCCGGCGGGCTGGTTCTCGCCGCCGTCGGCCAGGCGTTCTTCGCGACCGGCGTCGGCATGGCGATCATGATCGCCTACGGCAGCCATGTCTCCGCGCAAACCTCGCTGCCGAAGTCCGCCCTGGTGGTCATGCTCTCCATCGTGCTCGCCTCCGTCCTGTCGAGCCTGTTGATCTTTCCCCTGGTGTTCGGCTCCGGCGTCAACCCGGCACAGGGACCGCAGCTCGCCTTCATCGTGCTGCCGTCCATCTTCGTCGGCATGCCGGGCGGCGCCGTCGTCGGCACGTTGTTCTTCGTGCTGCTGGCATTCGCCGCGCTGTCCTCCTCCATCGCCGGGCTCGAGCCCGCCGGCGCGTGGCTCATGGAGAGATTCGGCCTGCGGCGCGCGGCCGCCATCTCGATCGTCGCAGCCGTGTGCTGGCTCGGCGGGCTGGCGATGGTGATGTCCTTCAGCGACTGGCGTGATTTCCACCCACTGGCGGCGATCGAGCGCTTCCGCACGGCGACGCTGTTCGACCTGACCGATTTCTTTGCATCCAACGTCCTGCTGCCGGTCGGGGCTCTGCTCACCTCGCTGCTGGCCGGGTGGCGGCTGGATCATGCGCGGATCGCCGGGGACCTCGGCGCGTCGCCGGCGCTCTGGCGCGCGCTGCGCGTGTTGTTGCGGTACATTTGCCCGGTCGCGATCGTCGCGGTGCTGGCGGGCGCAATCTGAGGTGTAAATGGCATTTGACCCGACCGGCAGGGTCCGCTCTCCCCGGTTTCTGCACGGGCTGGCATACGGCTGCTTCCTGCCCCCCGGCATCGCGGCATTCGTCTCGGCGCTGCCTGCCGTGATCCCGATGGGGACCGGCACCGCGGGCGGCATCGGGTTCCTGCTGCTCATTCCGCTCGCACTGCTGTCGCTCGCGTCCGTTCCTTACGGCCTTTATCTGGCATTCCGGTTCCGGGGCGACTTGGTGCTGCTCGCCGTCGCCGCCGCAACGGTCGCCATGCTGGTCATGATGTTCACGGAACCTGGCACTCCGCGGCAGCAGAATTTCTTCTTCGGCGCCTACGGCGCCTTCATACTGGTGGCGGTGGCGAGCTGGTTGCTGTGGCGCAGGAAGCGCGTGGTAGCCTGAGGCCGGGAACCGGCCAGTCACTGGATGGCGGCCAATGATCGAGACCATCATCGCCATGGCAGCGCTCGCGACCGCGGAATTCTGCGCCGAGCCCATCGAGGGCGGCCTGGGCGAGCCGCAGTTCTGCCGCTTCGAGCACGTGCAGACGATCCATACGCCCTGGTTCTCCGTGGACGTCCCGCCGGCGCTGCTCGCCGGCGTGGACCAGAGCGGGCGGCGGCTGATGGCATTGGCGACCCTGCGGCAGAGCGCGGTCAGCGTCTCGATCCTGGCGTCCGAGATGCGCGCCTGGTCCGGCTGCCGGGTCGGGGAATCCGAGCTCGTCATCGGCGGCATGACGTGGTCGCTCTGCGACGAGTCCACCCCGGGAACCGTGCAGCGCCGGCTTACGGCGTCGGTAGAGGACGGATACCTCTCTGTCTTCTACTCGTACCCCGAGTCGGGCACCATGTATGCGGAACCGATCCAGCAGCTGCTGAGGTCCATTCGCGTCCTGCCATGAAGCCTGGCGCCTCCACTGCCGCTGCCGCAGCGCTGCCCGAAGTCTTCGCGCGGCTGCGCGGCATCATGCGCAAGGCGTCCGCCGGCCTCGACGTCAAGCGCGATACGCCCGCGGAACTCTACGTGGACACGCGGCACATCCAGAAGAACGGCAAGCCGCTGTACTTCGGCGGCGTCCAGGTACGCAAGCGCTACGTGAGCTACCACCTGATGCCGGTCTACGTGAATCCGGCGCTGTTCCGCGAGCTCGAGGCGCTGACGAGGGCCGGGCTCGCGGATTATCGCCGCCGGGGATTCGTCCAGGCTGCGGTGCCGGAGTAGGCGCCATGCCGCTTCACCGCATGGCCGCCCGCCCTGCGGCCGCTGCCGCGTTCGCCGTCGCTGCCGTGCTCGCCGCCTGCTCCGGCAGCCGCTACCAGGCGCTGGCCGAGCGCGTGGACGCCGTCATGGAACCGCTGGTGGCCGCGCACGAGTTCAGCGGCGCGGTGGTGCTGGCGAGGAAAGGCAGGATCATCTACCAGCGCGGCTTCGGCATGGCGAACCACGAGGCCGGCGTGCCCTTCACTCCCGACACGCCGGCCGACGGCGGCTCGCTCGCCAAGACGCTCACGGCGGCGGGCGTGTGGATGCTGGCGCACGAAGGGCGCCTGGACGTGGACGCGCCGGTGACGCAGTACCTGCGCGAATACCCCCATGCCGGGACGCGGGTCCTCGACCTGATCACGCACAGCAACGGCCTGCCGCCCTACTACGAATTCTGGGACGCGCACTTCGCGCCCGACGAGGTGCGCACCACCGGCAGGATGCTGGACATCGTCGCGCACGAGATGCCGGAACCGTCGTTTCCGCCGGGGTCGCGCTTCGAATACTCGAATTTCGGCTTCGACGTGGCCGCGCTCGTGATCGAGCGTGTCGCCGGCATGCCGATCGCGGACTTCTTCGAGCAGCGCTTTTTCTCCCGCTTCGGGATGGACGCCTCGTTCGCCCGCCCGGGCCGGTTCGCGGACTGGCCCGGCGTGCGCACCCTGGGTTACCGCTGGCGCGATGGCGGCTGGCAGGTCGTGGACGTCTTCGACATGGAAGCCTTCGTCGGCGGCTCGAACGTCTACTTCTCGGTCGCGGACCTTTCCCGCTGGGCGAGCGCCAACGCGCGCGGCCCGGCGATCGCGCCCGGCGCGTTTGCCGCCGGCCAGCAGCGCCCGCTGATCGGCGGCCAGCCGTCGCCGATCACCGGCCTCGGCTGGTACTGCGACGGCAGCGTCAACCACTGCTACTACACCGGCAGCATCAACGCCTTTCACGGGCTGGCGTACTGGGACCGGGACCGCGTCGAGACGGTCGCGTTCATTTCGAACAGCGCGATGCCGCCGTGGACGGCGATCACCCTGCAGCGCAATCTCGTGGCAGTGCTCGCCGGTCAGCCCGCCGAGGCTGCCCCGCCACCGGAGTTCATCTCTTTCGACGCAGCTGCCACTGCAACCCTCGCGGGAACCTGGCGGGCGGACGAGCTGGGCGAGCTGACGATCAGCGCAACCGGTGCAGGATTGCGCTTGCGCGCCGGTGCCGGCCTGGAGTTCGACATGTTCCGGGCCAGCCCGGAAGTCTTCTATGTCCCCGGGCTCGATTACTGGATCGGGTTTACCGGCGCGGGCTCGCCCTCGGCGATGCACCTGCGGTCGATGTTCGTCGATGTCGTCGCGCGTCGTGCTGGATAGCGCGCGGCACGCGCGGGTTGTCAGCGCCCGATCGCAGGCGCACCATGCGCGCTGGCCGCCCCGCGACGAAGACCGGACAGGGAGATTTCGATGAGTCACGAGATGCGCTTCCTCATGCGCCGCAGGATCCTGCAAACCGCGCTCACCGCCGGCGGGCTGGCCGCCGCCGGGCCGATGCGCCACGCCTGGGCCGCCCTGCCGGAAACGCCGATGCAGACCATGGGCCCGTTCTATCCGGTCACGCGGCCGCTGGAGGACGATGCGGACCTGACGCTGCTGAAAGGCCATGCCGAGCGCGCGCACGGCAAGGTGGTGAATCTCATGGGACGCGTGCTGGACACGAATGGCAACCCGGTGCGCAACGCGAAGATCGAGCTGTGGCAGGCGAATGCGCACGGCCGCTATGCGCACCCGGCGGACGTCAACCCGGCGCCGCTCGACCCGAATTTCCAGGGCTTCGGCATCCAGACCACGGACGCCGAGGGCCAGTACCGCTTCAAGACGATCAAGCCCGCCGCCTATGCGATCGGGCCGATGAACCCGGACGCCGTTCGCCCGCCCCATATCCACTTCGACGTCTACGGCGCCAATACGCGCCTCGTGACGCAGATGTATTTCCCCGGAGAGCCGGAGAACGACGGAGATATCATCTTCGGACGGCTGGACGCCACCGAGAAGGCCGCGGCGACCGCAACCGTGCTGCCGGGCGGCGATTCGGAGTCCATGACGCTGCGCTGGGACATCGTGCTGTTCGCGGGATAGCCAGTGCAGGGCCGCAGCGCTCGCCGTCCGGAATGAAATGACAGCGATCATCACGCGCCGCGCCACGCTCGACGACCTCGATGCGATCGCGCCGCTGTTCGACGCCTACCGGCAGTTCTACCAGCAGCCCGCGGACCTCGCGCTCGCGCGGCGCTACGTCCAGGAGAGAATGCAGCGCGGCGAGTCGGTGATCTTCGTCGCGGAGGGTGCGGACCGGAGGCCGGTCGGCTTCACGCAGCTCTATCCCACCTTCTGCTCCGTGCGCGCGGCGCCGACGTTCGTGCTCTATGACCTGTTCGTCGCGCCGGGGGCGCGCGGCACCGGCGCCGGCCGCGCGCTGATGCAGGCGGCGGAAGCGTACGCGGCCAGCACGGGCGCCGCGCGGCTCGAGCTTTCCACCGCCAGGACCAACACGATCGCCCAGTCGCTCTATGAATCGCAGGGCTGGAACCGGGATGAGGCGTTCTACGTGTACCACAAGCTGCTGAGGAAGAGCTGATGGACGCGAAGCTGCTGTTGACGGTATTCGGCACCATCTTCCTGGCGGAGCTCGGCGACAAGACCCAACTCGCCACGCTGCTGTTCTCGGCGGATCGGGCGGTCAACCGGCTGGCGGTGTTCCTCGCAGCGTCCGCCGCGCTGATGGTCGCGACCGGCATCGGCGTGCTCGCCGGCGGTCTCGTCTCGCAGTACGTCAGCCCGAAGGCGCTGAGCTACGTGGCCGGCGCCGGATTCGTCGCCATCGGCATCTGGACGATCGCGCGGGCGTGAGCCGGCGGCATGCTCCAGCTTCGCCCCAACTGCGAGTGCTGCGACCGCGACGGCCGGCGGAAAAGCTGGCGCGCAATCCGGCCTCCACTCAGCGGGTGTACAACCCGAGGCTAAGAAAAGGTGTCTGACACCTTTCCTGCACTGAAATAGATGGCAGACCGGCACGCGCATTGGGAACAGGTCTGGCGCACGAGGGCGCCACGGGAGGTCAGCTGGTACCAACCGGAACCCACGGTCTCGCTCGAGCTGATCGAAGCCGCGGGCATCGCCCAGGACTCCGGAATCATTGACGTCGGCGGCGGCGCGTCGTTGCTGGTGGACCGCCTGCTCGACCGCGGCTACAGCAACCTCGCGGTACTCGACATTGCGGGCGGCGCCATGCAAACGAGCCGCGATCGGCTGGGCGCGCGCGCCTCGGGAGTCGAATGGCACGAGGCCGACGTCACGTCGTTCGAGCCGCCGCGCCGTTATGGGCTGTGGCACGACCGGGCCGTGTTTCATTTCCTGACGCAGGCGGCGGACCGGCGCGCCTACGTCGCGACACTGCGCAAGGCGCTGAAACCGGACGGCGCGGTCGTGATCGCCGCTTTCGCGCCGGACGGACCGCCCAAGTGCAGCGGCCTCGACGTCATGCGCCACGACGAGAAGTCCCTCGCCACGGAGCTGGGCGAGGACTTCGCCATCCGGGAGGTGCGCCGCGAAACGCACCGCACGCCCGGGGGAGCCGAACAGCGCTTCATCTACTGCCGCTTCCAGATACTGCACTGCCAAAAAGGTGTGTGACATCTTTCTTTGCTAGGCTCTGCGCCTGAAACTTCAGGACAGGGAGTTCTCGATATGGGTCGTTTGCTTGCCGTGCTCTACGGCGTCGTCTGCTACGCGCTGTTCCTGGGCACCTTCCTCTACGCCATCGGCTTCGTCGGCAACCTGCTGGTGCCGAAATCCATCGATTCGGGCCTGCCCGGCCCGCTCGGGCAGGCGCTGCTGATCAACGCCCTGCTGCTCGCGATCTTCGCGATCCAGCACAGCGTGATGGCACGGCCCGGCTTCAAGGAAGGCTGGACGAAGGTCGTGCCGCGCCCGATCGAGCGCAGCACCTACGTGCTGCTGTCCTCGGCCGTGCTCATCCTGCTGTTCTGGCAGTGGCGCCCGATCACGGACGTCGTCTGGCAGGTCGAGAACGAGGTCGGCGCCGGCATCCTGTGGGCACTGTTCGCGCTCGGCTGGCTGCTGGTGCTGGTCAGCACTTTCCTGATCAACCACTTCGACCTGTTCGGCCTGCGGCAGGTGTACCTCTACTGGCGCGGCCAGCCGTACACGCACTCGGGCTTCGTGACGCCGCTCTTCTACAAGCTCGTGCGCCACCCGATCATGCTCGGCTTCATCGTCGCGTTCTGGTCTGCGCCGACCATGACCGTCGGCCACCTGGTGTTCGCACTGGCGACCACCGGCTACATCCTGATCGCGCTGCAGTTCGAGGAGCGCGACATGATCCGCTTCCACGGACAGGCCTACGTCGAGTACAAGCAGCGCGTGCGGATGATCGTCCCGATCCCGAAATAGGCGCCGCGCGCCGGCACGGAGGAATTCATGAAGCATCTGGTCCTGGTCCTGACCGCCTGCGCGCTCGCCCCGACGGCGCAGGCCGATCCCGTCACGGAGTGGAATGCCCGCTCGGGTGAGATCATCCTGGGCGCGGGCATCTCGACGCCGCTCGCGAACCGCCTCATGGCGATCGCGCAGACGGCGGTGTACGAGGCCGTGAACCGCGTCACCGGGCGCTATCCGGCGAGCGGGCCGGCGCTCGATCCGGCGCCCGGCGCCTCGGCCGAGGCGGCGATCGGCGCCGCGAGCTGCGCCGTGTTCCGGAAACTGGCATCGGCCCAGTCGGACGTCATCGACCGGCTTTGCGCCGAAGGGCTTACTCCGATTCCGGAGGGCGCCGCCAAGACTGCCGGCATCGCGCTCGGCGAGCAGGCCGCCGAGGCGGTGCTCGCGATGCGCGCCGGCGACGTCCTGCACGCCGTGCCCTACCGGCCGGCCACGTCACCCGGCGTCTACGTGCCGACGACCCTGCCGATCCTGCCGCAGTGGCCGCTGCGCAAGCCCTGGCTGCTGACCAGCCCCGCGCAGTTCCGGCCTGGCCCGCCGCCCGCGCTGGAGAGCGCGACCTGGGCGCACGATTACCTGGAAGTGCGGACGCTGGGCGCGCGCGAGGGCTCGACGCGCAGCGAGGAACAGACCGCCATCGCGCGCTTCTGGGAGGGCACGTTGCCGACCGTCTATCACGGCGTCGTGCGCTCCGTGACCCGCCAGCCCGGGCGCGACGTCACGCGCAATGCACGGCTCTTCATGGCCGTCACCCAGGCGATGGACGACGCGCTCATCGCCGTATTCGACGCCAAGTACCACTACAACTTCTGGCGGCCGATCACCGCGATCCGCAACGGCGACCAGGACCGCAATGACGCGACGCCGCCCGACATGGCCTGGTTGCCGCTCATCGATACGCCCATGCACCCCGAGTATCCCTGCGCGCACTGCATCCTCGCGGCGACCGTCGCCACCGTGATCGCGGCCGAGGTGGGCAGCGACCCGATGCCGACGCTCACGACGACGAGCGACGTCGTGAAGGGCGTCTCGCGCAGCTGGGCGACGCCGGAGGAGCTGATCCGCGAGGTCTCGCTCGCGCGCATCTACGACGGCGTCCACTACCGCAACTCGACCGAGGTGGGCGCGGAGATGGGCCGCAACATCGGCGGCCTGGCGGCGGCAAAGTATTTCGCTCCGCCCTGAGGAATCCGTTTACTCCTCGATCGGCTCCTGTTCTTCCGCGTACTCGTCGCAGGCGCTCTCGTCGAGCGGCTTGACCCCTTCGATCGCCGCCTTGTGCGCGTTGTAGAAGTCCACGTTCTTCCGCTGGAACCCGGGCGGCAGCGTGCCGCCGGGCTGGTCCAGCGCCCAGGCCGCCATGCCGGCCTGGAACACGCCCAGGCTGAACAACACGTATTCCCGCGTCGTCAGCCCGGCGGACTCGATCGCACCCTTGATCGCAGGGTTCCTGTCCAGGCGCGTCACCATGGCGCGAATGGACTCGACGCCCTCGGTCTCCTCGCAGGACGCGACCTGGCTGGCGAGCGGCCGCAGCATCTCGACCGCGCTGGCATATTTCGAGAGCGTGGCCTCGGTCAGCACGTAGCGGTTGATCTCCTGCGTGTCGCGACTCTCCTCCCCGAACACGGACCACGGAACCAGCAGGGCGAGCACGTACACCGGCAACCTCGTCACGGCGGCATCCTCCTGGGCTCGAGGCCTGAATGCCGGAAAATGATACGCGCCATGGCCGACACTGGCGGAATACGCACTTGCCGCAGGCCCCGGTTCCGATACCCTTCGCCCGTGTTCGTCCTCTTCCTCCATGGTCCCGCGGCCAGCGGCAAGCACACCATCGGCAGCCTGCTGGCCGCGCGGACCGGATTGCCGCTGTTTCACAATCACCTGGCCGTGGACCTGGTGACCGCCCTCTTCCCCTTCGGCAGTCCCGGATTCGTGGCGCTGCGCGCGCGGCTGTGGCTTGCGGCGTTCGAGGAGGCGGCCCACGCCGGGCGCTCGTTCATCTTCACCTTCCACCCGGAAGCCACGGTGGACCCGCAGCTGATCCGGGAACTGCAGGCTGCCGTCGAGTCCGCGGGCGGGAAGATCATTTACGTGGAACTGACCACCCCGCGCGACACGATCCTCCAGCGGCTCGGCAACGAAAGCCGCGCGGCCTTCGGCAAGCTCACGGACCGCAGGCTGTACGAGCAGATCGAGCGCGACGGCGGATTCGAGTTCCCGCCGCTGCCCACGCCGCTACTCTGCGTCGAGACGGATCGCACGACGCCCGCGCAGGCGGTGGATGCCATAGCGGACGCCCTCGCGGGCATCGAGTAGTTGACGCCAGCGTAGGCTTCGTCTATATTCACCCATATGGGTGAATATAGGAATGCCGGCCTGGACGCCGTTCTCGGCGCCGTCGCGGACTCCACTCGTCGCGCCATCATCGCCAGGCTTGCGGTGTCCGACGCGCGCGTAACGGAAGTCGCCGCCGGCTTCCCGATGTCGTTGAATTCCGTCTCCAAGCACATCCGCATGCTCGAGCGCGCGGGCCTCGTCGAGCGCGAGGTAGTCGGCCGCGACCACTATCTCTCGCTGAATGCGAAGCCGCTCGCCGAGGCCGCGGAGTGGATCGACGCGTACCGCCGCTTCTGGAGCGGAAAGCTCGCGGCACTCGAGGATTTCATCAAGCAGAAGCACCAGACCACCGGAAAAAGGAAGAGACGATGAATGCTGCCCCCACGCTCACCGTGCGCCGCGAGATCGCGGCCTCCGCCGAAGAGCTGTTCGACGCCTGGCTGGACCCCACGAGCCTTGCCGTGTGGATGCGACCGGGAGACACGCAGCGCGCCGACATCCGGGTGGATGCCCGGGTGGGCGGCGCGTTCGAGATCGTGATGCACACGCCGAAAGGCGCCGTGTCGCATACCGGCACCTATCGCGAGATCTCCCGTCCGCGCCGGCTGGTGTTCACCTGGAACTCGCCGTACGCGGGCGACACGGACTCGCTCGTGACGGTCGAGTTCCATCCCCGGCGCGGCGCCACCGAAATCGTGCTCACGCACGAGGGGCTGCCGAACGCCGACATGGTCGCCGCGCATCGCGGCGGCTGGAGCGACATCCTGGTCCTCATCGGCAAGGTGCACGAAAGGGCCCGCGCAACCGGTTGATCGCGCCGATCCTGCATTAGCCGCCCGGAGCCGCTATCCTTGCCCCCTGGACGACCGTCCGGCCCCCCGGCGGCAAGAACAATGGAGGCTCCATGGCGACCAAACTCGAGAAGCCCCTGAAGCGCGAGCTGGCGATCGGCGATCAGCCCTACATGATCACGATTTCCCCCGAGGGGCTGAAGATCGTGCCGAAGGGCAAGCGCAACGGCCTCGAGCTGACGTGGAAGGCCATCCTCGCCGGCCAGGGGGGCGGCGCTCCCGGCGGAGGCCTCGACGCCTAACGTCCTCTGTCGCGGAATCGAGCGCGCATGACCCGCGAACGGTCCGGCATCGTTCGCGCCGCGTGGCTGCTCGCGGCATTGGCCGTGGTGGCCATGGTCACCTGGGTCGTGACCAGCTACCGGATGGACATCGCCGCCGCGCGCGGGCGCATCGCCACCGGCAGCGAGCTGGCGCAGACTTCCTGCGGCCCCATCGAGTACGCCACGCGAGGCGACGGCCCGCCGGTCCTGGTCGTGCACGGCGCGGGCGGCGGCTTCGATCAGGGCCTGGACGTCGCTGGCGATCTCTCCTCGCTCGGTTTTCGCGTCATCGCAGTTTCCCGTTTCGGCTATTTGCGCACGCCGCTGCCGGATGACGCTTCCGCCGAAGCGCAGGCCGATGCCCATGCCTGCCTGCTCGACGCCCTGGGCATTCCGCGCGCGGCGATCCTCGGCATGTCCGCCGGCGGCCCTTCCACCCTGCAGTTCGCGTTGCGGCATCCTGATCGCGCCGCCGCGATGATCCTGCTGGTGCCCGCGACCTACGTGCCGCGCGAGGGCGGCGAGGCCGCGGTCAGGACGCCGCATTGGACGCAGTTCCTGTTCGACACCGCGCTGCGCTCGGATTTCGTGTTCTGGAAGTTGCTGCGCTTCGCGCCGGACCTGGCGGCAAGGGCGATCCTCGCGACGCCGCCCGGCGTGGTCGCGGCCGCGAGCCCGGAGGAGCGGGCGCGGTTCGAGATGCTGAGACGGCACATCCTGCCGGTGGCGCCGAGGCGGCCGGGGCTGGTGAACGACGCGGCGGTGGTTTCGCGATTGCGGCGCTTCGACCTCGAGAAGATCGCGGTCCCGACCCTGCTCTTCAGCGCCGAGGACGACGGCTATGGAACCTGGGACGGCGCGAAATACACTGCGGCGCAGATGCCGAACGCGCGCTTCGTCGGCTTTCCCGCCGGCGGGCACATGCTGGTCGGGCACACAGGTACCATCGAGGCCGAGATCACGTCCTTCCTGCGCTCAAACGGATGGTCAGGCATGCACACCCACCACGAGATCGACTACATCGAGTTCCTGGTCCGCGACACCGAGGCGAGCAAGCGCTTCTACGCTGCCGCCTTCGGCTGGACGTTCACGGACTACGGCCCGGACTACGTCGGCATTCATGGGCGCGGCAGCGAACAAGGCGGCTTGCGCCGGGCGGATTCCGTGCCGAAGGGCGGCCCGCTGGTCGTGCTGTATTCGACGGACCTCGAGGCGACGCAGGCCGCGGTGAGGACCGCGGGCGGGAAGATCGTCCAGGAGATTTTTTCCTTCCCCGGCGGCCGACGATTCCATTTCGAGGATCCGTCCGGCAATGAGCTGGCGGTCTGGTCCGAACGGTGACCGGCGACGCCCGTTACCAGGGAATCTCGCTGCCGTCGTAGTTGTAGAACTTCCCCGAGTCCTGCGGCCCGAGCTTCGCGATCAGCCCGCGCATCGCGCCGATGCTTTCCGCGGGCGTGAGCTTGCCGGACGATCCGCCCATGTCGGTGCGCACCCAACCGGGATGCAGCAGCACACAAGTGATCCCGCGCGACGCGAGGTCCACCGACAGGCTCTTCATCACCATGTTCACCGCGGCTTTCGAGCTGCGATACGGATACGAGCCGCCGGAGGTGTTGTCGTCGATCGAGCCCATGCGGCTCGTGATCGTGAGGATGAGCCTGCGCCCGCCTTTCGCGACGTTCTCGACCAGGGCTTCCACCACCCGCGCGGGACCGAGCGCATTCACGTCCAGCACCTTCAGCCACGCCGCGTAGTCGAGCGAGCCGAGCGTCTTGCCCGCCGGGCTGCCGACGCCGGCGTTGTTCAGGAGAATGTCGACGGGTTCGCCGGCGAGCATCGCGGCGGCGGCTTTCACGCTCGCGGTGTCCGCGACGTCCATGGCGATGATGCGGATGCGCCCGTTGCTTCCTGCGCGGAGAGCCTGCAAGTCCCTGGCAGCCTGTGGATCGCGGCAGGCGGCGATGACCGTCCATCCGTCCGCGGCGTACTGGCGGGTGAACTCGAGGCCGAGACCGCGGTTGGTGCCGGTAATCAGGATCGTGGCCATGTAGTCCTCCTGGCGCCAGGGTTCGATCGGCTAGAATCGGCGTCATGACGCTGACCCTGCGCAATCCTGAGGGCGTGTTCCCACCGTACCGCAATTACAGTCATGCGGTCGAGGTGGCGGCCGGCTCGCGGCTGCTATTCATCAGCGGACTCAACGGCTATGAAGCGGACGGCAGCACGATGCCCGAGTCGTTCGAGGCCCAGGCCGAGCTGATCTGGTCGCACCTGCGGACGATCCTGGAGGATGCCGGCATGGATTTCGGCAACCTGGTGTCGCTGCGATTCTATCTTGCCGACCCCGCGGACGACGAGGCGAACGTGCGCATGCGCGTCAAGCACCTCGGTGCCCATCGGCCCTCGCTGACCGTGGTTTCCTGCAAGCTGCTGGAGCCGAAGTGGAAGCTGGAAGTCGAGGCCGTCGCCGCGGGCTGAGCGCAAAGCATTGCAGATTGGCGTAACGACCGGCCGGTGATGGCCGGCTCATGCAGCAACCCGAAGGAGACCCGATGATGAGCAGATTTCCCGTGGTTTCGACCGTTCTGCTGGCCGTCGCGTGTTCCGGCGCCCTCGCCGGGGACGCACCCGAACGTGCGCTCGCGATCACGCAAGCAGACGAAGCGCTGCAATGGGGGCCCTGCCCGCCCTTCATCCCCGAGGGATGCCGCATCGCGGTACTGCACGGCGATCCCGCCAAGCCGAACTCGGACATCTTTTTCCAGGTGCCAGGCAACTTCCACATCCCGAAGCACTGGCACACGTCCGCGGAGCGGATGGTGCTCGTATCGGGTGTCATGCGCGTGTCCTACGACGGCCAGGAGACCGTGGTCCTCAGGCCAGGAACCTATGCGTACGGGCCGGCCAAGCTGGCGCACGACGCATACTGCGAGAAGGGCGAGCCTTGCACGCTCTTCATCGCCTTCGAGGCGCCGGTGGATGCGGTCGCGGTCGAGGGCCATCCCGAGTAGCGCCCGATCGCAAGCACGCCTCATGCCCAGGCACATCGGCATCGTCGCCTGCTCCGCCGAGGGAGCGTCCCTCTGCTACCGCACCATCTGCATAGAAGGCGCGCAGTACCTCGGCCCGCACGGCCATCCCGAGGTCTCGATGCACACCTTTTCCCTGGCGGAGCAGATGCGATTCGTGGAGGCCGGCGACTTTGCCGGGCTCGGCAGCCTGATGCTGCAATCCGCGCAGAAGCTCGCGGACATCGGCGCGGATTTCCTGGTCTGCCCCGACAACACGGTCCACCAGGCCATGCCCTGGGTGCTGCCGCGCTCGCCGCGGCCCTGGCTGCACATCGCGGAGGTGGTGGCGGACGAGGCCGCGCGCCGCGGCTACCGGCGGGTCGGCCTGACCGGCACGCGCTGGCTGGTCGACAGCGAGGTCTACCCGGAGAAACTCGCCGCGCGCGGCATCGAGTGCATCCGCCCGGACGAGGCGGACCGCCTCCAATGCTCGCGCATCATCATGGACGAGTTGGTGTACGGGCACTTCAGGCCCGCGGGCGTGGCGCGCTTCCAGCAGACGATCGAGCGGCTGAAGGCCGCGGGCGCCGAGGCCGTCATCCTCGGCTGCACCGAGATTCCCCTGATCATCGACGACTCGAATTCCGCACTGCCGACGCTCGATTCCACGCGCCTCCTCGCGCGCGCGGCGTTGCGGCGCGCGGTGGAGCCTGACGCATGAGCGAAGAGCACGGATCGAAGGCGGCGGAAGCCGCGCTGGCGCGCGCGTACGAAGCCGCGCTGAAGTATCTTCGCGGCGTGCACGAGGCCTCGAACCACATCGCCGTGACGCAGCCGGAAGTGCGCGCGCGGCTCGGGACCACGCTCCCGGAGAAAGGCGAGCCGTCGGAAGCCATCATCCAGTCGCTGGTCCGCGCGGCCGACGGCGCGCTCGCACCCACGGCCGGCGGGCGCTTCTTTGCCTACGTGATCGGCGGCACGCATCCGGCGGGCGTCGCCGCGGAATTCCTGAACGCCGCCTGGGACGACAAGCCCGGCACGCCGCTGGTCACCCCCTTCGGCTGCGCGGTGGACGGGATCGTCGGCGAGTGGGTGCTGGCACTGCTTGACCTGCCGCGGGAGGCCAGCGTCGGCATCGTCACCGGCGCAAGCATGGGCAACTTCCTCGGCATCGCCGCCGCACGCCATGCGCTGCTCGAGCGCGCGGGCTGGGATGTCGAGGCGCAGGGACTCTTTGGCGCGCCGCCGATCACCGTGATCATCAGCGAGGAAGCCCATCCGACCGTGCACAAGGCGCTGCGGTTCGCCGGCCTCGGCGCGAAGCGCATCGTGTCGATCGAGACCGATGCACAGGGCAGGATGCGCACGGATCGCGTCGCGGCCGCGCTCGCGGCCGCTTCCGGGCCGATCCTCGTCTGCACCCAGGCCGGCAACATCATGACCGGCTCGATGGACCCCTTTGCCGAGATCGCGCCGCTGTGCCGCGAACGCGGCGCCTGGCTGCACGTGGACGGCGCCTTCGGGCTCTGGGCGCGCGTGAGCCCGGAGCTCGACCGCGCCATTGCGGGCGTGGAACTGGCCGACTCCTGGGCGACCGACGCGCACAAGATGCTGAACACGCCCTACGACGCCGGCTTCGGCATCGTGCGAGACCCCAACGCGCACTTGGGCGCGATGGACATCTCCGCGAGCTACCTGGCCCAGGCCGCAGGCGCGCGCGATCCTTCGCGCTACGTGCCCGAGCTGTCACGGCGCGCGCGGGCGACGCCCATCTACGCCACGCTCCGCGCGCTCGGCCGCCAGGGCGTGCGCGAAATGATCGAGACCTGCTGCGCCCACGCGCGGCGCATGCGCGACCTGCTCACCGCGCGCACCGGCGTCGCCTGCCTCAACGAGGTCGTGTTCAACCAGGCGGTCTTCCGGTTCTCGGTGCCGGGCCGCGCCAGCGACGAGGCTGCGGGCGATGCGATCACGGCCCAGGTCGCGACCCGGGCCCGCGAGAGCGGCGAATGCTGGGTGCAGAGCTCGACCTGGCGCAACCGGACGGTGATGCGGTTCTCGGTCGTGGACCGAGCGACCACCGGGGCGGACATCGAGCGAGCGGCGGCGGCGGTTCTCGGGGCTTACGAGCAGGCACTTGCAGCGTAACGCGTTACGCGGCGGACGTCTGCCGTGGCACACTCCGCCCGATGGCGGGCACGAACAGTAGCGGCATGCGCTGGGATCGCCTGATCCTCGGCGCGTTGATCGCGGGCGCGATCTGTTTCGTCAGCGACGGCTTCCTGCACCAGCAGCTCCTCACCGCACAATGGGAGGCGCTGCAGGCTGCGAGCGGAGCGCAAGTGCGCGAGCACGGCGGCTGGGCGGTGCTGTACTTCATCGTGTACGAGCTGGGGCGTGGGTCGCTCGCGCTTTTCAGCTACGTGCTGATGCGCGGGCGCTTCGGTGCGGGGCCCAGAACTGCGGCCTGGGCGGGCGTCGTGTCCTGGCTCGCCTTCTCCGTCGCTGCTCCCGCGCAATTCATCCCGATCGGGTACTTCAGCAACGAACTGTGGGTCCTGGCGGGCGCCTACCAGCTCGTCGTATCGGTGCTCGCGGCCATCGCCGGCGCCGCGGTTTACCGCGAGCCGTGAAGCACTTCGAGTTTGACAAGAACGACCTCGATCTCCTGCGCGAGGCGCTGGCGCGCATGGAAGAGGGCTTCCGCGACCTGCCCGCGGTGCCGCGGCCCGCGGGGCGCAGCTACGACGAGGATGCGCTCCGCCAGGTGCTGCTGGAAGTCGCCACGCGCATGCAGGACAACTACCCCTACTTCCACCCGAACTACGCCGGGCAGATGCTGAAGCCGCCGCATCCGATCGCGCGGCTCGCGTACTCGCTCGCGATGTACATCAACCCCAACAACCACGCGCTCGACGGCAGCCGCGCCAGCTCGCCGATGGAGAAGGAGGCGGTCGCGGAGATCGCGCGCATGTTCGGCTGGCAGATGCATCTCGGGCACCTGACCGGCGGCGGCACGATGGCGAACCTCGAGGCGCTGTGGATCGCGAGGCAGCTGCGGCCCGGCGACACCGTGCTCGCCTCCGACCAGGCGCATTACACGCACAGCCGCATCAGCGGCGTGCTCAAGATTCCGTTCGAGAGTGTGGCTAGCGACCGTTACGCGCGGATGGACTTGCAGGCGCTGGAGGACCGGCTCAAGCGCGGCGGCGTCGGATGCGTCGTCGCGACTCTAGGGACCACTGCAGTCGGTGCGGTCGATCCGCTGCCGGAGATTCTGGCGCTCCGCGAGCGCTACGGGTTCCGGCTGCATGCGGATTGCGCCTACGGCGGGTACTACACGCTCGCGTCGAATCTCGATGCGCCCGCGCGCGCGGCGTTCGATGCGCTGGGCGCGGTGGATTCCATCGTCATCGATCCGCACAAGCACGGCCTGCAGCCCTACGGCTGCGGCTGCGTGCTGTTCCGCGATCCCGCGGTCGGCAAGTTCTACCGCCACGACTCGCCCTATACGTACTTCACCTCCAGCGAGCTGCATCTCGGCGAGATCAGTCTCGAGTGCTCGCGGGCGGGCGCCTCCGCGGTCGCGCTCTGGGCGACGCAGCGACTATTGCCTCTGGTGCGCGGTGGCGAGTTCGCGGGGATGCTGGAGTCGTGCCGACGGCAGGCGCTGGAGCTTCACGGGCGGCTGACGACGGATTCCCGGTACGTGACGACGTTTCCGCCAGAGCTGGATATCGTGGTGTGGGCGGTCAGGGATGAGAATTTGTCTAGGGCATCGGAGGCGGCGAGACGGGAATTCGAGGAGGCGGCCACGCGGGGGGTGCACCTGGCGCTGGCGGAGCTGCCGGTGAGGTTCTTTTACCCCAAAAGTGAGACTTTGGAGGGCGACGCGACACTAAGTTGTTTGAGAAGCGTCGTGATGAAGTGCTAAGGAAACCGCTGCACTCTGTGTGCTCTAACTATGCGATGCAGCGGTCGTCGCGCGTCTTCACGCCGCTTGCAGGGACAGGAACCGGCGCGGATGGGTTGCGATCCGCAAGCGGCGCACCAACTGCGCGCCACCGCTGATCGCGGACGTTAGGCAGCAAATAGGTTGCGTGTTCCAAAGAGGGAGGGTCGCCATGAGCCCGAGTTCGAGAGCGTTGTTGCCGTTGCTTTGTTTACTGGCGGCAACGGAAGTCGTCGGTCAGGAAGCCGTCACCGCACTT
>DASTOQ010000006.1:0-17555 GCA_035720205.1 Steroidobacteraceae bacterium
TGCCGCGCACGCCGATGTTGACGACCGCCGGGGAGACGCGCTTGATGACCGGCGCGAAGGACGGCACGGCGGAATCCTTCTGCGCGCCGGCTGCGAACGGCAGGACCACGAGCGCCGCTGCCAGCAGCGCGACTCCGAATCTGTTCATGGCGGTGGACACCTCTGTGGGACGCTCTGACCGGGGCTCGACCGGACAAGTTCCGGTTGCGCGCAGGCCGTGTTTTCCCGCGTGCGGACGCGTCCGTGCGCAAACGACGCTTATTTTGCGCCGTTTTTCCGCATACCAGATCTTGTGCTGCGCGGATTTTGCGCGGCAGCCCCCCGGTGGCCGGGCATCAGCCGGAAACTCCGTGAAATGGCACTTATAACTCATTGCAATATCAGCCTGTTTTTGTGGCGAATTTTTGACCAAGGAAATCCTTGACACCAAGCGGCCCGCGGAAATATTTTCGCAGCCCTGACACAACATCTTGTGGTCGCCGGCTGAAAAGCGGCAGCGGCCGGCAGCAGAGTCAGGGAGCCACGCGGAATCGACAGCAGGCGGCGCAACGTTGCGCCGGCCGGGCCGAGATTTCTCCGGCAAAAGTGCGATGAGGCCGGATGAGGGGAGCGTCGAAGAGAAAATGAGCACGGCGGTCAAGATCGAGCGGAAGGACGTCAGTGACATCCCGTTTCAGGAAGCCTCGCTCGACATCTGGGACCGCAAGTACCGGCTGACCGCCAAGGACGGCGCGCCGCTCGACCAGTCGATGGACGACACCTGGCGCCGCGTGGCGGCGACGCTCGCGGGCGTCGAGGATGCGCCGATCCGCGAGCACTGGAACGAGCGCTTCCTGTGGGCGCTGCGCAAGGGCGCGATCCCGGCGGGGCGGATCCTGTCGAATGCCGGCGCGCTGGCGCACAAGCCGGCCACCTCCACGATCAACTGCACGGTCTCGGGCACGATCCGCGACTCGATGGACGACATCCTGAACAAGGTCCACGAGGCCGGGCTCACGCTCAAGGCGGGCTGCGGCATCGGCTATGAGTTCTCGACGCTGCGCCCGCGCGGCGCCTACGTCGCGGGCGCCGGCGCCCACACCTCCGGGCCGATGTCGTTCATGGACATCTACGACCGCATGTGCTTCACGGTCTCTTCCGCGGGCGGCCGGCGCGGCGCGCAGATGGGCACCTTCGACGTCGGCCACCCCGACGCGGTGGATTTCATCCGCGCCAAGCGCGAAAACGGCCGCCTGCGCCAGTTCAACCTCTCGCTGCTGGTGACCGACGAGTTCATCGCCGCGGTGCGCGGCGACCGTGAGTGGCAGCTGGCCTTCCCGCTGCCGGCGCGCGAGTACGACCCCGCCCGCCACGACCTGCACGACCCCAGGTCCTTCGTCTGGCGCGAATGGCCGGACGCCGAGGGCTACATCGTCAACGAGGACGGCCTGGTCGCCTGCAGGATCTACAAGACCATCCAGGCGCGTCGGCTCTGGGACGTGATCATGGCGTCGACCTACGACTATGCCGAGCCCGGCTTCGTCCTGATCGACCGCGTCAACGAGATGAACAACAACTGGTGGTGCGAGAACATCCGCGCCACCAACCCCTGTGTCACAGGCGATACCTGGGTGCAGACATCGGAGGGGCCGCGCCAGGTGCTGGATCTGGTGGGCCGCCCATTCCTGGCGCGCGTGAACGGCACGGACCACGCCTCGGCGTCGGCGGGATTCTTCCGTACCGCCACCAGGCCCGTGATCCGGCTCGAAACGCTGGAAGGGCACGCGCTCCGCCTTACCCCGGACCACCGATTGCTGCGTGTCGTGCGGTCGACGCGCTGGGCGACGGAAACTGCGTGGTGCGCGGCGGGCGACCTCAGAGCCGGCGACGCAGTCATGCTGCATGACCATCGTGCGGCGGCCGATTGGGCCGGCGCCGGCACACGGGACGAGGGCTACCTGCTCGGACTCCTGGTCGGCGACGGCACGCTGAAGGAGGACAAGGCGATTCTGTCGGTGTGGTTGCCGGCCGCGGCCGCCGGCGGCGCCGAATCGGCGGCCGGTGGCGTACTCGGCATCATGACGGAGGCGTTGGCGGCGGCTCAGGCGTTGCCGCATCGCGCGGACTTTGCGGGCTGGCAGGCGGTCGCTGGCCGGCAGGAACGACGCCTGTCACTGGCGGCGTTGCGCAGCCTTGCTTTGACCTACGGGATGCGGCCGCGGGAAAAGCGCATCGCTCCGGCCATGGAACGTACCTCGAGCGCATTCCATCGCGGTTTCCTGCGCGGCTTCTTCGACACCGACGGTTCCGTCCAGGGCAGCCAGGAAAAAGGCATAAGCATCCGTCTGGCGCAGTCAGACCTCCCGCGCTTGCAGACGGTGCAGCGAATGCTGCTCCGCCTCGGCATCGCTGCGCGTGTCTATCGCAACCGGCGCGCGACCGGTGACCGGCTGTTACCCGACGGTCGCGGTGGTCGCGAAATCTATGCCACCCGCGCGCAGCACGAACTCGTCATTTCGGGCGAGGGCGTGGTTCGCTATGCGGAGCTGGTCGGCTTCGGGGATGGCGCCAAGTCCGCCCGGCTCAAGGCATTAGTCGCACGCTACCGGCGCAGGCCGAATCGTGAGGATTTCGTCGCGCGGGTAGCGGCGCTGACGCCGGATGGCGTCGAGGACGTCTATGACGTGCAGATCCCCGGCGTCCACCGTTTCGACGCGAATGGGCTGGTCGCCCACAACTGCGGCGAGCAGCCGCTGCCGCCCTATGGCTCCTGCCTGCTGGGCTCGGTGAACCTCACGCGCTTCGTGCGCGCGCCCTTCACCGAGGAGGCGAGCTTCGACTGGGACGAGTACCGCGAGGTGGTACGCACCTTCACGCGCATGCTCGACAACGTGGTCGAGATCAACGGCCTGCCGCTCGGCCGCCAGCGCGACGAGATCCACCGCAAGCGCCGCCATGGCATGGGCTTCCTCGGCCTCGGCTCGACCATGACCATGCTCGGCATGAAGTACGGCTCGGCGGAGTCCATCGCCTTCACCGACAACGTGGCGCGCGAGATGGCGATCGCCGGCTGGGAGGCGGGTCTCGAGCTGGCGCGCGAGAAGGGCCCGGCCCCGATCATGAACGAGGAGTTCACGGTCACGCGCGCGATGCTGCGCAAGCGCCCGGAGATGGCGCGCGACGGCTGGAAGGTCGGCGACCGCGTGCCCGGGCGCGTGCTGCACGCGCGCTACAGCCGCTACATGCGCCGCATCGCCGAGGTCGCCCCGGAACTGGTCAAGGAGCTGGAGGCGGTCGGCAGCCGCTTCACGCACCACAGCTCGATCGCGCCGACCGGCACCATCTCGCTGTCGCTCGCCAACAACGCGTCGAACGGCATCGAGCCGACCTTCGCGCACCATTACTTCCGCAACGTGATCCGCGAGGGCAAGAAGTCGAAGGAGCGCGTGGACGTCTATTCCTTCGAACTGCTGGCCTACCGCGAGCTGGTCAACCCGCGCGCGATGCCGGGCGCCACCGGCGCCACGGAGAAGCTGCCCGACTACTTCGTGACCGCCGACAGCATCGGGCCGCGCGAGCACGTCGAGATCCAGGCCGCGGCGCAGAAGTGGGTGGACTCGTCGATCTCGAAGACCGCGAACGTGCCCACCGACTTCCGCTACGAGGACTTCAAGGACATCTACCTCTACGCCCACGAGAAGGGCCTGAAGGGGTGCACCACCTTCCGCTTCAATCCGGAGGCGCACCAGGGCGTGCTGGTCAAGGAGGAGGACCTCAAGAACACGACCTACGTGTTCACGCTCGAGGACGGCAGCGAGATCGAGGTCAAGGGCGACGAGGAAATCGAGTACGACGGCGAGGTCCATACCGCCGCGAATCTGTTCGACGCGCTGAAGGAAGGCTATTACGGCCGCTATTGAGCGCGCGGGGACCACCATGGGCAAGCACACCATCGAAAAGAAGATCGTGAAGTACCGGGTGCAGAAGCCGGAAGCGGACAAGTCCGCGGCCGCACCGGCGCGCGAGGGCAAGGCCCGCAAGGACGGCGGCGGCAAGGTCGTGTGGATGCACGAGAAGCTCGAGCGCCCGGAGGTGCTGATCGGCTCGACCTACAAGATCAAGACCCCGGTGTCCGACCACGCGATGTACCTGACGATCAACGACATCATGCTGAACGAGGGCACCGAGCACGAGCACCGGCGCCCGTTCGAGATCTTCATCAACTCGAAGAACCTGGACCATTTCCAGTGGATCGTCGCCCTCACGCGCATCATCTCGGCGGTGTTCCGCAAGGGCGGCGACGTCGCCTTCCTGACCGAGGAGCTGAAGGCGGTGTTCGACCCGCGCGGCGGTTACTGGCAGCCGGGCGGCAAGTTCATGCCGTCGATCGTCGCCGAGATCGGCTACGTGGTCGAGCGCCACCTGCAGACGATCGGGCTGATGCCGCCGTCGGGCATGGACGCGTCGCGCCAGCAGCTGGTCGAGGCCAAGCGCGCCGAATGGGAGCAGCGCCACAGGCAGCAGGACGCGTTCGCACAGTCGGGCTATCCCGAGGGCGCGCAGCTGTGCATCAAGTGCAATACCGCGGCGGTCGTCATGATGGACGGCTGCATGACCTGCCTCGCCTGCGGCGAGTCGAAGTGCGGATGAGCCGGTCGGGTTTTCATCACGCGCCAGCCGGGTCCCCGCCCGGCGGCCCCTGACACCAGGGGCTGCGCGTGACCTCCCAGGCGGCCTTCGGGCCGCCTTTTTTCCGTTTCTAAAGGGGACGCATCCCATTTATTGTCCCGGGTTCATGGTCAGCGCGATGCGTAGGAAAAATAAACGGGATGCGTCCCCTTTATCTTTGTTGCTGGCGGTGATTTGCACCGGCTGCGCCACGGAACGGCTCGCGCCGCCGGAACTGCCGCCGGAGGAGCGGGCGGTGGTGCGCGCCGATCCGGCGCTGTCGGCCGGACTGCCCGTCACGGTGCGGCTGCGCCAGGTGGACGGGCGCGACCTGCCGCTGTCCGCCTCGCGGATCGAACTCGCGCCCGGTGCGCACCAGCTGCTGGTGGATTGCCGCGTGCGCGAATCGGGCGCGCTCGCGCGCTTCGCGCTCGCGGTCGAGGTCGAGGCGGGCGGTTCTTACCGCCTGGTGGCGGAGGCCACGGCGCGAAACTGTGAAGCGGTTCGACTGATCGGCGACTGAACGGCCATTGCCGCCGGGTGGCGCTATAATCCCGCGCCAGATGCCCCGCAAGTCATTGATTCCGGTACTCCTGATGGCGCTGGCGGCGTTCGGCGCGCGCGCCGATTCGTTCGCCGCGCCGGTCGCGGCGGGCATGCTGCGCCCGGCCGAGCGCATCGTCGTCAAGAAATCGGACCGGCGCATGGAGCTGTGGCGCGACGGCGCGGTGATCGCGAGCTACCGCATCTCGCTCGGCCTGGTGCCCGAAGGCCACAAGCAGCGCGAAGGCGACTTCCGCACGCCCGAGGGAAGCTACAAGCTGACGCGGCGCAACGCGAAGAGCGACTTCTTCCTCGCGGTGCAGGTCTCCTACCCCGAGCCGATCGACCTCGCGCTCGCGCGCCGGAACGGCTGGTCGCCCGGCGGTCTCATCATGGTGCACGGCCTGCCGAACGCGCCGAAGTATCCCCGCGATCGTTACCTCAACACCGACTGGACCGACGGCTGCATCGCGCTGTCCAACGAGGACATGCTCGAATTCTGGCTGCTGACGGGACAAGGCACGCCGATCGAGATCCGTCCGTGAGTTCCGCGCCGGGACTGGGCCTGGCGGCAGTCGTGCGCGCACGGGTGTCGCCCAAGGGCGTGCTCGAGAACCTGTCGCAGCAGGAAGTGGACAAGCTGCTCGACCGCGGCCAGGGCGGCCTCTATCCGCTGTTCCGCCGCTGCGCGCTCGCGGTGCTCAATTCCGGCACGCTGATCGACGACGCGCGCCTGATCTTCGAGGCCTACCGGGACTTCGACCTCAAGATCATGCGCGAACCCTGGGGCATCAAGCTCGAGATGCGCCACGCGCCCGGCAGCGCGTTCGTGGACGGCGACATGATCCGCGGCGTCAAGGAGCACCTGTTCGCGGTGCTGCGCGACATCGTCTACACCCACAACGAGATCGTCGCGCGCTTCGACTTCAACGATCCCGCCAGCATCACCAACGCGATCTTCTGCATCCTGCGCAATGCGCGCCTGCTCGAATACAAGGGACGTCCCGACCTGGTCGTGTGCTGGGGCGGCCACTCGATCCCGCGCGAGGAATACGACTACACCAAGCTGGTGGGCTACGAGCTCGGGCTGCGCGAGCTCTCGGTCTGCACCGGCTGCGGCCCGGGCGCCATGAAGGGCCCGATGAAGGGCGCGACGATCGGGCACTCCAAGCAGCGCATCCGGGACGGCCGCTACGTGGGGGTGACCGAGCCCGGCATCATCGCGGCCGAGCCGCCGAACCCGATCGTGAACCAGCTCGTGATCATGCCGGACATCGAGAAGCGCCTCGAGGCCTTCGTGCGCCTGTGCCACGGCATCGTCGTGTTTCCCGGCGGCGCCGGCACCGCGGAGGAGATCCTCTACCTGCTCGGTATCCTGCTCGACCCCGCCAACGCCAACCAGCCGATGCCGCTCGTGTTCACCGGGCCGCGCGAGAGCGCGGGCTATTTTCGCCAGCTCGACCGCTTCATCGGCACGACGCTGGGGCCGCAGGCGCAGCAGCGCTACCGGATCATCGTCGACGACCCGGCCGAGGTCGCGCGCGAGATGCAGCGCGGCTTCGACGCCGTGCGCCGCTCGCGCCGCCGCGCGGGCGACGCCTACAACTTCAACTGGCTGCTCAGGGTCCCGCCCGCGTTCCAGCAGCCGTTCGAGGTGAGCCACGCCTCGATGGCGGGGCTCGCGCTGTCGATGGACCTGCCGGTGCACGAGCGCGCCGCGAACCTGCGCCGCGCGTTCTCCGGCATCGTCGCCGGCAACGTGAAGGAGCACGGCCTGCGCCTGATCGAGGAGCGCGGCCCGTTCGAGCTCCACGCCGACCCGCAGATCGCGCAGCCGCTCGACGAGCTGCTGCGCGGGTTCGTGGCCGAGCGGCGCATGAAGCTGGTGGGCGAGTACCGCCCGAGCTACCGCATCGTCTGATTGCGTCAAATCGCGGGATTGACGGCCCCCGGGCTGTGATCCAGTTCCTGTTTCCCCCGTCGCCCGGCGCGTAACTTGCGGGGCATGACGCCTGATCAGGCCCTCTCCCCGTGAGCGAGATCAAGGCACCCGCGGCAGGCGAGCGCGGCGAGCCCGCGCTGCGCGCCCCGCGCCGCGGCGCGCCGTCGCGTCACGGCACGATCTCGCGCGAGCTCACCAAGTACGCCAGCTACAAGTCCTGGGCCGACAAGGTCCGGGGCGCCTTCGCCGCCGAGGCCGAGGAACCCGCGGGCGTCAACGGCAACGCCAGCGTCCGCGGCACCGACCGCCGCTGACCGCCGGCATGGAACGCATCGTGCAGCTGCTGGACGAGATCGAAGACCTGGTCTCGCTGCTGCGCCACCGCCTCGGCCTGTGGCCGGCGGAGCGGGGCGCGCGCGGCGGCTGAGCGCGCGCCGGCCCGGCCGGCGCACTTGAATCCCGCCTGACGTGCCACCATTGGCCCTCCCCGGAAGGGAGCGCCCGATGGACCATCCTGCGACCGAGACCCGCGGCTTCCAGGCGGAGGTGAACCGCCTGCTGCAGCTCGTCATCCACTCGATGTACAGCCACCGCGAGATCTTCCTGCGCGAGCTGATCTCGAACGCCTCCGACGCCTGCGACCGCCTGCGCTTCGCCGCACTGTCCGACCCCGCCCTTGCCGCCGTGGCGCCCGAGATCCGCGTCGACTTCGATTCGCGCGAGCGCACGCTCGCGGTCGCCGACACCGGCATCGGCATGACGCGGGACGAGGCCGCCGCGCACCTCGGCACGATCGCGAGGTCCGGCACCGCGGAGTTCCTGGCCGGCCTGACGGGCGACGCACAGAAGGACAGCCGGCTGATCGGCCAGTTCGGCGTCGGCTTCTATTCGGCGTTCATGGTGGCCGACCGCGTCGAGGTGCTGTCGCGCCGCGCGGGCGCCGCGCCGGGCGAGGGCGTGCGCTGGAGTTCCGCCGGCGCCGGCGAGTTCACGCTCGAGGACGCCGAACGCGCGGCACAGGGCACCACGGTCACGCTGCACCTGAAGGAGGACGCCGCCGGGTTCGCCGACGCTTTCCGCCTGCGCGCGCTGATCCGGCGCTACTCGGACCACATCGCCTTCCCGGTCCTGCTGCGGCCGGACGGCGGCAAGGGCGAGTACGACCGCGTCAACCAGGCCCAGGCGCTGTGGACGCGGCCCCGCCAGGAACTCTCGGACGACGAGTACCGCGAGTTCTACCGCCACATCTCGCACCATGCCGGCGATCCGCTCGCCTGGGCCCACCACCAGGTGGAGGGCCGGCGTGAGTACACCACGCTGCTGTACCTGCCGGAGAGCCCGCCTTTCGACCTGTACCAGCGCGAGGCCGCGCACGGGCTGCGCCTGTACGTGCGCCGGGTGTTCATCCTGGACGATGCCGAACAGTTCCTGCCGCTGTACCTGCGCTTCGTGCGCGGCGTGGTCGACTCCGCCGACCTGCCGCTCAACGTCTCGCGCGAGCTGCTGCAGCAGGACCCGGAAGCGGCGGCGATCAAGGCGGCCGTCACGCGCCGCGTGCTCGACCTGCTGGCGAAGCTCGCCGCCGAAGAGCCGCAGAAGTACCGGACCTTCTGGGACGGCTTTGGCAACGTGCTGAAGGAAGGCGTGATCGAGGATCCCGGCAACCGCGAGCGCATCCTGCCGCTGCTGCGCTTCGCCTCGACCACCGCCGAGGGCCAGGCAGTGTCGCTCGCCGACTACGTTGCGCGCATGCCCGCCGGCCAGCGGCATGTCTGGTACCTGCTGGCCGACAGCGAATCGACGGCGCGCGCGAGCCCGCAGCTCGAGGGTTTGCGCGCGCGCGGCGCCGAGGTGCTGCTGCTCTACGACCGCATCGACCCCTGGCTGGTCGCGCAACTCGACGCATTCGACGGCCGGGAGCTGCGCGACGCCGGCAGCGGCGAGCTGGAGGAGGCGGACCTGCCGCCCGCGCCGGCGCCCGTCGCCGCGGGCGCGGCGCCGGCGGAGGTCTGCGCGCGCGTGGCGGTCGCGCTCGCCGGGCGCGTCGCCGGCGTGCGCATGAGCCGCCGGCTGGCGGAGTCGCCCGCCTGCCTGGTGCGCGATGCCACCGATCCCGGGCCGCAGCTGCGCCGACTGCTGCAGGCCGCGGGCCAGGCGCTGCCGCCGTCACGGCCCTGGCTCGAGCTGAACCCCGCGCATCCGCTGATCGCGCGGCTGGGCGCGCTGCCGGACGGTCCGTCCTTCGACTCGCTGGCCGCGCTGCTCGCCGACCAGGCGACGATCGCCGACGGCGGCGCGCTGCCGGACCCGTCGGGATTCCTGAAGCGCCTCAATGACTGGATCCTCGGCGGCCCCTGAGCGCGGTCTGCCCGGCCCGGCCAAAGCTGCTATATTTTTTCCGTGAGCGGCATCCCCATCATCCAGCTTGCCGCGGCGACGTTGCTGCTGGCAGCCGCGGCTTTTGCGCAGGATCCGCCCGTACCGCCGCCCGGATCCGAGGCCGCCGAGGCATTGCTCGTGACCGACCTGGTTCCCGGCGTCGGCGACGAGGTGTTTCCGGGCATGATCGCGATCGTGCACTACGCCGGCTGGCTCTACGATCCAGCCGCGCCGGACCTGCGCGGCAAGCCGTTCGACAGTTCGCGCGAGCGCGGCCAGCCGTTCTCGTTCCCGGTGGGAGCCGGCCGCGTGATCCGCGGCTGGGACCAGGGCGTGCCGGGCATGCGGGTCGGCGGCACGCGCCGGCTGGTGATCCCGCCGTCGCTCGCCTACGGCGCGCGCAGCATCGGCAACGGCCTGATCCCGCCGAATTCCACGCTGCTGTTCGAGGTCGAGCTGCTCGCGGTCGAGACCGTGACCCTGACACCCGATTCCAGATGAGGGCAGACCCGATGCGAATCCTGATCGCCGCCGCCATGGCGGCTGGCGCGGCTTGTGCCGATGCCGCGACGCTGATCCACGCCGGGCGCCTGATCGACGGCGTCGCCGACCGCGCGCGCGAGCGCGTGACGGTCGTGGTGGACGGCAGCCGCATCGCCGCCATCGAGCCGGGATTCCGCGCGGCGGGCGCCGGCGACACGGTCGTGGACCTCTCGGATGCCACGGTGCTGCCGGGACTCATGGACATGCACGTGCACCTGACCTCCGAGCACAGCCGGCGCAGCGAACTCGACAACCTGAAGAAGGGCGAGGCGGAGCGCGCCTACGATTCCGTCGTGTTCGCGGAGCGCACGCTGCTGGCCGGCTTCACCACCGTGCGCAACCTGGGCGACCAGTTCGGCGTCTCGATCGCGCTCAGGCGGGCGGTCGAGCAGGGCAAGGTCAGGGGTCCGCGCATCTTCACCTCCGGCCGCTCGATCGGCACGCGCGGCGGCCACGCGGATTCCAGCAATTCCTGGGGCCCGTTCCTGACCAGCGACGACCCGCGCCTGGACACCGTCTGCAACGGCGCCGACGGCTGCCGCGAGGCGGTGCGCAGGCGCTACCAGGACGGCTCCGACTCGATCAAGATCACGGCGACCGGCGGCGTGCTGTCGATCGCGAAGTCCGGCACCGCCCCGCAGTTCACCGACGAGGAACTGGCGGCGGTGGTCGCGACGGCGCACGACTACGACCTCAAGGTCGCCGCGCACGCACACGGCACCGAGGGCATCAAGCGCGCGGTGCGCGCCGGCGTCGATTCCATCGAGCACGGCACCTTCATGGACGACGAGACCATGCGGATGATGAAGCAGAAGGGCACGCACTACGTGCCGACGATCTCCGCCGGCCGCTGGGTGTACCAGAAGGCGCAGGACCCGGACTACTTCAACGCGCTGGTGCGGCCGAAGGCGCTCGAGGTCGGCCCGCGGATCCAGGACACCTTCGGCAGGGCCTGGCGCGCGGGCGTCACCATCATGTTCGGCACCGACTGCGGCGTCTGCGAGCACGGCAGCAATGCGCAGGAGTTCGTGTACATGACCGAGGCCGGCATGCCGGCGATGACCGCCATCCAGTCCGCGACCATCGTCCCCGCCCGTTATCTTGGCGTCGGCGACCGGCTCGGCAGCATCGAGGCCGGCAAGCTCGCCGACATCATCGCCGTGGCCGGCGATCCGCTGTCGGACGTGACCGCGCTGCAGCGCGTCCGCTTCGTCATGAAGGACGGCGTGATCCATAAACGCTGAGAAGCTCATGCTGCAGGGCGGGGCAGGCCCGATCGAGGCGCTGCTCGAACGCCCGCGCGGCGCGCGCGGCGACGTGATCGCGATCTGCTGCCATCCACACCCGCTGTACGGCGGCACGATGCAGAACAAGGTCGTGCACACGCTGGCGCGCGCGGCCCGGGACGCCGGGGTCGTAAGCCTGCGGTTCAATTTCCGCGGTGTCGGCGCGAGCGGCGGCGCGCACGACCACGGGGAAGGCGAGAGCGGCGACGCGGCTTTCCTCGCCGACTGGGCGCGGCGCGAGCGGGGCTACCGCGTGGTCTGGTCGCTGGGCTTCTCGTTCGGCGCGTACGTCGCGTTCCGGCTTGCCGCGCTCACCGGGGCGGGCCTGCTGGTGACCGTGGCGCCGCCGGTGCAGCGCTTCGACTTCGCGCACCTGGCGATGCCGGCCTGCCCCTGGCTGCTGGTGCAAGGCGACCGCGACGAGCTGGTGGACCACGAGGCGGTGCTCGGCTGGACCCGGACGCTCGAGCCCGCACCCGAAGCGTTTCTCCTGGAGGGGGCCGAGCATTTCTTCCATGGCCGCCTGACCGAGTTGCGCGCGCGGGTCGGCGGATGGCTGGCAGCGCGCCTGCCGGGAGCCTGAAAAACGAACGGGGCGGCCTGGCCGCCCCGTCGGTTCCCTGAAACGAGAACGGGATGGCCGGCGTCAGCCCACCATCTCGTTGAGGTTCTTGAGGGCGCGGATACGCACCTTCTTCGAGGCCGGCTTGGCCTTGATCATCATCTTCTCGCCCGTGAAGGGGTTGACGCCTTCGCGCGCCTTGGTGGCGGGCTTCTTCACGACACGCATTTTGCATACGCCCGGAAGCGTGAACACGCCCGCGCCCTTGAGCGCCTTCTTCATCTGGCCGGTCAGTGCCTCGAGGACGGCGCCGACCTGCTTCTTGCTGAGGTCGGTCTGGCCCGCGACCGCCGCAACGATCTGCGACTTCGTCGGAGCCGCATTCTTTTTCGCCATTGAGCTATCTCCTGTGGGTTTGTCACGAGCGGGGCGAGCCCGCCTGAGTCGATGTCGGCGCGCACGATACCACGGAAAAACCCGGGGCATAAGTGGCGGACGACGATTTCACGCGGGATTTTACGGCATGCGCGGCATGCCGGCACGCCTATTCGAGATGAAACGCGCGCGTGAAGCGGGCCGTGATCTCCGGACCCGCGGCCGTTGCGCGCGCCCGGATCTCGATCGTGACCGCTTCGCGATCGCGGATCTCGACCAGCGCGAGCCAGGTCGGGCCCGTGGCGGTGTGGTGGCGCGCGAGCGCGAGCGGGCGGCGCAGCCCGGTCAGCGAGACGGCGGTGGCCTCGAGCCCGGTGGCCTCGGCAAGTGTCCCGTCCCGCGCCGCGAGCGCGATCGTGAGCAGAGCTAGATTGCGTCTTTGCACAATGCCGTAACTGCCCGCAATCTCTGAAGGCAGGTCCATGGTCTGGGTCATGGCGTAGTGCAGGCGGTAGTCGCCGGCGTCCACGTAGCCCGGATCGGCGTAGGTCTGCGCGGGCGGCGGTGGGGATTCGCCCGCGCTGCAGGCCGCGAGCAACGACATCGCGCAAGCCAAGCCGGCGCCGCGGGCGCCGTCAACCCCGGTCTTCGCCATGGGCTGCCAGGGCAGGGGGCAGGGACGCTGCCCCGTCGACCGCGAGCCGCTTGTCGCGGGATCTTTCGCCCTGCAGCAGGCGCACGGCGGACGGCGGCAATCCGAACAGCTCCGCCACGAAACGGCACAGGCGCCGGTTGGCGGCGCCGTCCACCGGCGCGGCCGCGACGCGCACCTTGAGGCGGCCGGCCTGGACGCCGCAGACGCGATCCGAGCCGGCGCGCGGCACGATGCGGATCGCGAGGGACAGCCCCGACGGCTCCCGCCGCCACCACTTCGCGGCCACCTCAGGTGATCAGGAGGCGCAGCGCCTGCAGCGCGACGATCGCGACCAGCGGCGAGAAATCCAGGCCCCCGACGATCGGCAGCACGCGGCGCAGCGGCATCAGCAGCGGCTCGCACAGCGACGCGAGCAGCGCGGTGGCCGGGCTGCGCACGCCGGGCGCCACGAAGGACAGCAGCGCGTAAATGAAAATCAGCACGGTATAGAGCAGCAGCACCGACAGCGCGAGCGTGCGCAGGGCGGCCAGCAGGAGCGGCAGGAAGGGCGGCACCACGCCCGCCTGGAGCCGGAACAGGACCAGGGTGGCCACGACCTGAACCGCGAGCAGGGCCAGGACCGAGGCCGTGTCCAGCCGCCCCACGGGCGGCAGGACGCGCCGCAGCGGGTGCACCAGCCAGCTGGTCAGCGCCAGGATGGCCTGCGACAGGGGATTGCGGAAGTCGGCGCGCACCAGCGGCAGCAGGACGCGCAGCAGGAAAGCGTAGACCAGGAAGGTCAGCACCGAGTCGATGACGAAGACGAGTGCGTCCATGCGGCAATTTTAGTGCGCCCGGCCGGGCGCGGCGCAATAATGCGCGCAGCCGGGCCTTGGGGGGAGGGACGCCGATGAAGCTCAACGTCAATGGCCGCGATCTCGAGACCGATGCCGCGCCCGAGACGCCGCTGCTGTGGGTGCTGCGCGATCACCTGAACCTGACGGGCACCAAGTTCGGCTGCGGCGCGGCGCTCTGCGGCGCCTGCACCGTGCACCTGGACGGCGTGCCGATCCGTTCCTGCGTGACGCCCGCCTCCGCCGCCGAGGGCAGGCGCGTCACGACCATCGAGGGCCTGTCCGCGGACCGCAGCCATGCCGTGCAGCGCGCCTGGCTCGAGCTCGACGTGCCGCAGTGCGGCTACTGCCAGTCGGGGCAGATCATGTCGGCGGTCGCGCTGCTCGCGGCCAACCCGGCGCCCAGCGACGCGGACATCGACGCTGCCATGGCCGGCAACATCTGCCGCTGCGGCACCTATCCGCGCATCCGCAAGGCGATCCATCGCGCCGCTGAACTCGCGCGCGAGGGAGGTGCGTCGTGAGCGGCGTCGTGACCGACGCCGGCCGCCGCGATTTCCTCAAGCTGTCGGCGCTCGCCGGCGGCGGGCTGGTCATCGGCCTGACGCTGCCGGGCTGTGGCAGGAAGCGGCCCGCCGGCAGCGCGGCGGGCGGCATGCCGAACGCCTTCCTGCGCATCGGCGGCGACAACACGATCACGATCCTGGTGGACAAATCGGAAATGGGGCAGGGCGTCTACACGGCACTACCGATGCTGGTCGCGGAGGAGCTCGAGGTGCCGCTCGCCGCGGTCTCGGTGGAGGCGGCGCCGCCCGGCGAGGCTTACGTCAACACCCTGATCGGCGTGCAGGTGACCGGCGGCAGCACCAGCGTGCGCGAAGGCTGGGACAAGCTGCGCCAGGCGGGGGCGACGGCCCGCGTGATGCTGGTGCAGGCGGCCGCCGCGGCCTGGGAGGTGGACGCCTCCGAGTGCCGCGTCGAGGGCGGCCAGGTCATCAACGCGGACGGCGACGCGCTGACCTATGGCCAGGTCGCCGAAGCGGCGTCGAAGCTGCCGGTGCCCGCGGACGTGCCGTTGAAGGCGCCGGGAGCGTTCAAGCTGATCGGCACGCCCGCCAGGCGCACCGATTCCGCCGGCAAGGTGGACGGCACGGCGACCTACGGCATCGACGTGCGCCTGCCGGGCATGCTCTACGCGTCGATCGCGATGCCGCCCGCGCTCGGCGGCAGCGCCGCGGCCGTGGATTCCGCGGCCGCCGAGGCGATGCCCGGCGTGCGCAAGGTCGTGCAGACCTCGCGCGGCGTGGTGGTGGTCGCCGACCATTGGTGGCAGGCACGCCAGGCGCGCGATGCGCTGAAGGTCAGCTGGGACGACGGGCCGAACGCGCGGCTGGACACGGCCGGCGTGTTCGCGACGCTGGCGCGGGTGGCGCGGCCGGGCGCCGGCCTGGCGGTGCGCAGCGACGGCGACGCCGCCGCGGCGATCGCGGGGGCGGCGCGCAGGTGGCGCGCGGTCTACCGGCTGCCGCTGCTCGCGCACGCGACGCTCGAGCCGCAGAACTGCACGGCCGACGTGCGCGCCGACGGCTGCGACCTGTACGCGCCCACGCAGATCCAGGGCTTCGCGCAGGCCGCCGCTGCGGCCGCCGCCGGACTCGAGCCCGGCCAGGTGAAGGTGCATACCACGCTGCTCGGCGGCGGTTTCGGCCGGCGCCTCGAGGTCGACTTCATCCCGGCCGCGGTCGAGGCTTCCAAAGCCGCCGGCCGCCCGGTGCAGCTCATCTACACGCGCGAGGACGACACCACCCACGACGCGTACCGGCCGCCGGCGCACGACATCGCCGAGGGCGCCCTCGACGGCGACGGCCGCCTGGTGGCCTGGCGGCTGCACCTGTGCGGCCCGTCCATCACCGCGCGCATGTTCCCGTCGCCGCCGGACGCGCCGCCGCAGGCGGACCCGTTCGCGGTCGAGGCGGCGCAGAACTATCCCTACGACGTGCCGAACGTCTCGGTGGACTACCTGCGCCAGGAGATCGGCTTCGACGTCGGCTACTGGCGTTCGGTCAGCCACGCGCTCAACTGCTTCGTGGCCGAGAGCTTCATGGACGAGCTCGCGCACGCGGCGAAGCAGGACCCGTACCAGTTCCGCCGCGGGCTGCTCGGCAAGCAGCCGCGCTACCGGCGCGTGCTGGAGGAGGCGGCCGCGATGGCCGGCTGGGGCCAGGCGCCGGCGGGCCGGCACCAGGGCATCGCGCTGATGGAGGGTTACGGCACCTATCTCGCGCAGGTGGCGGAGGTGTCGGTCAGGGGCGGTGCGCTCGCCGTGCATCGCGTGGTCTGCGCGGTCGACTGCGGGCGGATGGTCAACCCCGCGATCGTCGAGTCGCAGATCGAGAGCGGCATCGTGTTCGGCCTGACCGCGGCGCTCTGGGGCGAGATCACGCTCGAGCGCGGCCGCGTGCAGCAGGGAAATTTCGACCGTTACCGCTTGCTGCGGCTCAACGAATCGCCGGTGATCGAGGTGAAGCTGCTGGCGAGCGAAGAGGCGCCGGGCGGCATCGGCGAGCCCTCGACCGCGCTGGTCGCGCCGGCCGTCTGCAACGCGATCTTCGCGGCGACGGGCAGGCGGCTGCGCGAGTTGCCGATCGCGAAGGCGCTGAAGGTCTAGCTCAACGCGCCGGTGGCGGTGGGCGCGGGCCGAACAGCGCCGTGCCGACGCGCAGGTGCGTCGCCCCCTCGGCGATGGCGGCCTCGAAGTCGCCGCTCATGCCCATCGAGAGCGCATCGAGCGCGAGCCCGTCCTGTGCCAGCGCGTCGCGCAGCAGCCTGAGTTCCCGGAACCAGCGCCGCTGGCGCGCCACGTCCTGCTCCTCGGGCGGCAGCGCCATCAGGCCGCGCAGCGCGAGCCGCGGCAGGCGGGCGACGGCCTGCGCGAGCGCCGGCAGTTGCGCGGGCGTGATCCCCGACTTGGTCGGCTCGCCGGCCAGGTTCACCTGGATGCAGACGGCGAGCGGCGGCATCGCCGCGGGGCGTTGCGCCGACAGGCGCTCGGCGAGTTTCAGGCGATCCACGGTGTGCACCCAGTCGAAGCGCTCCGCGACCGGGCGCGTCTTGTTGGACTGCAGCGCGCCGACGAAATGCCAGCACAGCCTCCTGCCGGCGAGCGCGGCCGCGTGCTCGCGCGCCTCCTGGAGGTAGTTCTCGCCGATGTCGGCGAGGCCGTCGTCGACGGCACGGGCGATCGCCGCGGCAGGCTGCGATTTCGCGACGCCGATCAGGGTGACCGAGGCCGGATCCCGGCAGGCTTCGCGGGCCGCCCTCGCGATCCGTTCCCGGACCCGGGCGAGCCCGGGAGAGGGATTCTGCGGAGCAGTTAACATATTGGTGGACGGCACCCGGGGATATACTGCCCCCGGCCCCGCAAGGCCGCCCGGAGGCCTGCGGGGTCCGCGCGTCGTGCGCCGTGCCTGGGAGACCTGATGGCCGTCGACATTGCCCAGCTGCTGGCCTTTGCGGTCAAGAACAACGCCTCCGACCTGCACCTGTCCGCGGGCGTGCCGCCCATGATCCGCGTGGACGGCGACGTCAAGCGCGTGAACATGCCGCCGCTGACGCACAAGGAAGTGCACAGCATGGTGTACGACATCATGAACGACAAGCAGCGCAAGGTGTACGAGGAGTTCTTCGAGACCGACTTTTCGTTCGAGATCCCGAACCTGGCGCGCTTCCGCGTCAACGCCTTCAACCAGAACCGCGGCGCGGGCGCGGTGTTCCGCAACATCCCGTCGCT
>DASTOQ010000007.1:0-5062 GCA_035720205.1 Steroidobacteraceae bacterium
GTCCCGGCATGAAGGCGCAAAGATCGTGGCTGTGTATGCTTTGCCTTTTCTCGGCGGCGGCCGTCAGCGCCCCCGCGAATTCCCGACCCGCAGGTGCCGATGTGCAGCCGAATTCCCCCGATGCCCCTTCGTTGGTGATCCTGGGCGCTTCCTATGCCAAGGGCTGGGGCACGCCACCGCTGCCTGGATTCGTCCGGGTGACGAACCGCGGCGTCGGCGGCGAGGAAACCGGCGGGATGCTGGCCCGGTTCCCCGGAGACGTCGTAGCCGCCCGGCCTGACGCGGTCCTCATCTGGGGTCACGTCAACAACATCACGCGCGCCGCCCCCGACAAGATCGAAGACGCCAAGAAGTCGGCCCGCGACCACTTTGCAGAGATGCTGCGCCTGGCGCGCGCGGCCGGCATCGAGCCGATCCTTGCGACCGAGATCCCGTGGACCGAGCCGGGCGGGATCGTCAATACGCTCTACGGCTGGTACGCGGCGATCATGGGGAAGACGAGTTACGCCACGCGCGTCAGCGCCCACGTGCGCGAGGTGAATGAGTACCTGAAGTCGCTTTGCCGGCGCGAGAACTGCCGGGTGCTCGACTTCGAAGCGGTTTTTGCCGACGAGGACGGCACGCGAAAATCCGAATACGCCGCCGAGGACGGCAGCCACATCAGCCAGGCCGGCTACGACGCGCTCACCGCCTACGCCGCCCGGGAACTTCGTCGAGCCCGATAGCCGCGGCGCGCGGCCTCAGGCCTGGTCGCCGGCGAACGCTCCCTGGAATTCGCTGCGCAGGCGCGCGCGATCGTACTTGCCGTTCGGGTTCCGCGGCAATGAGCCGCGCCACTCGACTCTGAGCGGCAACATGAATCGCGGCAGCCGCCGTTTCAGCGCATCCATCAACCGCTCTTCGTCCGGCCCGGCGTCTTCGGCCGGCGACGCGACCAATACGATCGCCTGTCCCAGCCTTTCGTGGGGCACGCCGAATGCGACCGCTGCGCGCACCAGGCCCGACGCGTAGGCCTCTTCCTCCACTTCCGTGGGACTCACGCGGAAGCCCGAGGTCTTGATCATGTCGTCCTGGCGGCCGATGAAGTACAGGAACCCTTCCGCGTCGCGGCGCACGATGTCCCCGGACCAGACTTCGCGCTCGGGCTCGCGCGCGTCCGCCGGCTGGCCGGGCACCGGCCGGAAGCGCGCCGCCGTCCTCACGGGATCGTTCCAGTAGCCGAGAGAGACCAGGGGCCCGCGGTGGACCAGCTCACCGGGCTCGTTGGCCTCGCATGGGCGGCCGTCCGGGCGCAGCACCAGCACTTCCGCATTCGGTATGGCGCGGCCGATCGAATCGGGGCGCCGCGCCAGTTCCGACGGCGGCAGCGCGGTCGAGCGGAACGCCTCGGTGAGCCCGTACATGAGATGGATGTGCGTCTCCGGCAGCAGCCGGCGCAGCCGATCGAGTGTCGCACGCGGCATCGCGCCGCCGGAGTTCGTGATGTAGCGCAGCGTGCGCGCGGCCTGCGGCGGCCAGTCGAGCGCCGCGAGCTGGATCCAGATGGGTGGAACGCCCGCGAGCGCGGTGATGCGTTCGCGTTCGATCGTGAGCAGCACTTCCTGCGGCAGGCGATAATCCAGCAGCACGAGCGTCGCGCCGGCCTGCAACGTCGTCGCGATCTGGTTGAAGCCGTAGTCGAAACTGAAGCTCAGCACCGCCAGCACGCGGTCGTCCGGGCGGCATTGCAGGTACTCGGCCACCGAGCGCGCGCCGACCACGAGGTTGTTGTGCGAGACGACCACGCCCTTCGGCTTGCCGGTGCTGCCGGAGGTGTAGAAGATCACGGCGGGGTCGTCCGCCGCGGGCCGCCCCGCGAGCGGCCCCTGGCTCGCGGTGAGCTGGGTCCAGGGGGTCACCGCGAGTCCGCCGAATGCATCGCCCGCGTCGTCCACGACGACGATGGCGCGCAGGCCCGAGAGCACGCCGAGTTCCGCGAGCAGATCCGGCATCCGCGCCGCCGTGGTGACGAGCGCGGTGGCGCCGCTGTCGCGCAGGATGTGCCCGACCTGCGGCGACTTCAGGAGCGCATTGACGGGCACCGCAATCGCGCCGGCCTTCATGACCGCGACCAGCGCCGCGACCTTCTCGATGCGCTTGGGCATCAGCACGGCCACGCGGTCGCCGCGCAGGACGCCGAGCGCGGTGAGTCCGGAGGCGGCGCGATCGACCAGCCGATGGAGTTCGGCGTAGCTCGCCGCGCGTTCGCGGTCGATCAGGGCGGGCCGGTCCGGGGCCGCCGCAGCGGCCACCGGCAACAGGTCGTGGAGCAGCTCCGTCATGGCCGCCAATGATGCTACACGATCGTCTTGTAGAAACGTGACCGGGCGCGTATGTTGGCGCCGTCCAGAACCATTCGAATTCCAGGGGGAATACAGATGTTCAGTTCCATCACGCGGCTCGCCGCAGCCGCTGCATTGGCGTTTTCATTCGGTACCGCCATGGCGCAGGATTCCGTCCCGTACACCGAAGGGGCGGTCGTCAACGTGTCGTCCGCCCGCACCGAGCCGGGCCAGTTCAACAATTACATGCGCTACTTGGCCGGGCCGTATCGCAAGATCATGGACGAGGCGGTAAAGCAGGGACTGGTGCTCGAGTACTCGTTCTACGCGGCACAGCCCAAGAATCCGGGCGAGCCGGACCTGTACCTGATCACCGTCTATCCGAACTTCGCGGCCTTCGACGGCCTGGGCGACAAGATGGACGCGATCTCGAACAAGGTGTTCGGATCCATGTCCGCCGCGGAGTCCGCCGAGGTGGACCGCGAGAAGCTGCGCAAGCTGATCGGCTCCGAGCTGGTGCGCGAGCTCAAGCTGAAGTGACCGCGTGGGCGCGCGGTGGCGGTTCAGGCCGCGCCGCGCGCCGCCCAGTCGATTGCCCGGTCCACGCGCGCGAGGGTCGCCTCGCGCCCGAGGATCGCGAGCGTCTGGTCGATGGGCGGCGACACGCCGCCGCCCGAGACTGCGACGCGCAGCGGCTGCGCGATCTTGCCGAGGCCGGCGCCGGTCGTTTCCGCCAGCGCCTGGATCGCGGCATGGATCGCGGGCGCGGTCCATTCCGCCAGCTCCGATAACGTCCGCCGCGCCTGCTCGAGCAGCGGCTTCGTCTCCGCGTTCAGATTCTTGCGCGCCGCCTTCTCGTCGTAGGCCTCGGGCGCCGCGAAGAAAAAACGGCTGGCCGCCGCCATCTCCTTCAGCGTCTTCGAGCGCTCGCGCTGCGCCTCGATGATCGGCTCAAGCGCGGGACCTTTGGAGACATCCACACCGAGGCGCTCGAGTTGCCAGCGCAGTTCCTGCGCAATGCGCGACGGCGGCAGCTTCATCAGGTGCTGCTGGTTGATCCAGGCCAGCTTGTCGGGATTGATCGCGGAGGCCGACTTGTTGACGTCCTTGATGTCGAACAGCGCGGTCATCTCCTCGAGCGTGAAGATCTCCTGGTCGCCATGCGACCAGCCGAGCCGCGCGAGGTAGTTCAGGAGCGCCTCCGGCAGGTAGCCCTCCTCGCGGTAGTACAGCACCGACACCGCGCCGTGGCGCTTGGAGAGCTTGGTGCCGTCGGGCCCCAGGATCATCGGCAAGTGCGCGTAGACCGGCGGTTCGACACCCATCGCGCGCAGCATGTTCATCTGGCGCGGCGTGTTGTTGAGGTGATCGTCGCCGCGGATCACGTGCGTGACCTGCATGTCGTAGTCGTCCACGACCACGCAGAAGTTGTAGGTCGGGTTGCCGTCGGAGCGCTCGATGATGAGGTCGTCGAGCTCGGCGTTCTGGAACGCGACCTTGCCGTGCACGGCGTCATCGACGACCACCGCGCCGTCCAGCGGGTTCCGGAAGCGCACGACCGGCGTGATGCCCGGCACCGGCGCCGTGCGCTCGCGGCAGCGGCCGTCGTAGCGCGGCTTTTCCTTGCGCGCGAGCTGGGCGTTGCGCATCGCTTCCAGCTCTTCCTTGCTGCAATAGCAGTGGTAGGCCTTGCCCTGCGCGAGCCACTGCTGGATCACCTCGCGGTAACGCGGGTAGCGCTGGGTCTGGTAGAACGGCCCTTCGTCGGCATGCAGGCCGAGCCAGTCCATGCCGTCCAGGATCACCTGCACGGCCTCGGGGGTCGAGCGTTCGCGGTCGGTGTCCTCGACGCGCAGGATGAAGGTGCCGCCATGCTTGCGGGCATAGAGCCAGCAGAACAGCGCCGTGCGCACCCCGCCGATGTGCAGGAGGCCGGTCGGGCTGGGGGCGAAGCGGGTTCTGACGGTCATGGAGCGCGCGATTGTATCGCGTTGACCCCCGCGCCCGGCGGCCCGTAAAATCGCTGCCCCTACGGGCGGTTAGCTCAGCGGTAGAGCACTGCTTTCACACGGCAGGGGTCGCAGGTTCAAGCCCTGCACCGCCCACCATTTCGCCAGGCGGCTATGACCGCATCGCGCGCTCGGCCGCTTTCACGAGGAAGCCGGATCGCGTCTCGCCGTGCTTGCGGGCGTATTCATCGATGCGTCGCAAAGTGGACGCCGGCACCGTGATGTTGATCTTCTCGGCCGGCCCGAAATACTTCTCGACCGGGACGTCCACGATCCCCCAGGTCCAGCCCTTGTACTCGCGATCCGCCTGCCAAGCGGACATCGGCTTGGGCCGCGGCAGCGCTTTCCCGGTCTCGGCCAGGACCTCGCAGTGAGCTTCGATCGCCTCCCGCGCCTTGTCGAAGGCTTCCTCAATTGTATCGCCGGCACTGAAGCAGCCCGGCAAGTCCGGTACCACGACGCCGAAGGCGCTCTTCTTCGTACCCGCCTCAATTGCAATGGTGAACTTCATTTCAATTGCGCCTGTTTCCTGATCTTGTGCACCAACCCTTTGCCCAGGTCATTTCTGGGATGCGGTACCGTAAGGCGCCCCGTGATCGCGGGATGCCTGAAAATATGATGACTGCCTGAAATGCGAACCTCGGTCCAGCCCGCTTTTATCAGCTCCCGGATCAAGTCATCGCTTTTCATGGTGGTTATAGTACCTACCAGACAGGGTCGTCAAGAACGGCA
>DASTOQ010000008.1:0-3334 GCA_035720205.1 Steroidobacteraceae bacterium
CGCGCGCGCCGGATCTCCGGACCGCGCGGCCGAAGTCTACGAGCGCGGCATCGCGGCGGCGCGCGAGGCCGGCGACCTGCAGGCTGCGAAGGAAATGACCGTGTTCCTGCGCCGCCTGCGCAAGGGCCCGAAGGCGGCGACGTGAAACGGCTGCTGTCGGGGCTCGACGCCGTCGCCGAATGGACCGGCCGCGCCGTGTCCTGGCTCACGCTGGCGATGGTGCTCGCGACCGTCGCGGTCGTCGTGCTGCGCTACGCGGCGGGCGTGGGGCTGATCTGGCTACAGGAATCCGTCAACTGGATGCACGCGCTGGTCTTCATGCTGGGCGCGGCGTACACGCTGAAGGCCGACGAGCACGTGCGCGTGGACGTGTTCTACCGCCGCATGAGCGAGCGCGGCCGCGCCGCCGTCGACCTGGCGGGCACGCTGCTGTTCCTGCTGCCGCTGTGCGCTTTCCTCATCGTCGAGAGCTGGCCCTGGGTCGCCGCGTCCTGGCGCGTCGCGGAGCGCTCGCGGGAGGCGGGCGGTCTGCCGATGCTGTACCTGCTGAAGTCGCTGATCCCGCTGATGGCCGCGCTGCTGGCGCTGCAGGGCGTCGCCGGCGGGCTGCGCGCGTTGCTGCGCCTGCGCGCGGCGGATCGGGGCTGACCATGGAATGGCTCGCCCTCGTCCTTTTCGCGCTGATCATCGCAGCCCTGCTCGCGGGCTTTCCGGTGGCGTTCACGCTGGCGGGCGTGTCGCTCGGGTTCGCGGCGCTCTGCAGCGCCTTCGGCGCCTTCGACGTCGCGTACCTCGAGGCGCTGCCGAGCCGCCTGTTCGGCACCATGCAGAACCAGTCGCTGATCGCGGTGCCGCTTTTCATCTTCATGGGGCTGGTGCTGGAGCGTGCCCGTATCGCCGACGACCTGCTGGAGACGCTCGGCAAGGTGTTCGGCCACGGCCGCGGCGGCCTCGCGATCGCGGTGGTGGTGGTGGGCGCGCTGCTCGCGGCCAGCACCGGCATCGTCGGCGCCACCGTCGTCACTATGGGCCTGCTGTCGCTGCCGGCGATGCTGAAGAGCGGCTACGACCCGCGCGTCGCCACCGGCACAATCTGCGCGGCCGGCACGCTCGGGCAGGTCATCCCGCCGTCCATCATCCTGGTGCTGCTGGGCGACGTGCTGTCTTCGTCCTACCAGCAGGCGCAGCTGCGCGCCGGCAACTTCGCGCCGGAGAGCGTGTCGGTCGGGGACCTGTTCGCCGGCGCCATGATCCCGGGCCTGGTGCTGGTCGTGCTCTACATCGCCTACCTGCTCGCGATCGCCTGGCTGCAGCCGGGCCGTCTTCCGGCCCCCCCGCCGGACCCGGCCGGCGCCGCGCAACACCTGGGCGGCCGCCTCTTGCGTGCGCTGTTTGCGCCGCTCGGGCTCATCGTCGCGGTGCTGGGCTCGATCATCGCGGGCTATGCGACGCCCACCGAGGCTGCCGCCGTCGGTGCGGCCGGCGCGCTCGCGCTCGCCCTGGCGCGGCGCTCGCTGACCCTGACTCGCCTGCGCGAGGTGATGCAGGGCACGACGCGGCTCACCGCCATGGTGTTCATCATTCTGGTCGGCGCTTCGGTCTTCTCGCTGGTGTTCCGCGGCTTCGGCGGGGACGTGCTGGTGCACGACGTGCTCTCCTCGCTGCCGGGCGGCGCCGTGGGCGCGCTGCTCGCCGTGATGCTCGCGATGTTCCTGCTGGGCTTCATCATCGACTTCATCGAGATCACCTACATCGTCGTGCCGGTGGTCGCGCCGGTGCTGCTGGCGATGGGAATGGATCCCGTGTGGCTGGGCGTGATGATCGCGGTCAATCTGCAGACCTCGTTCCTGACGCCGCCCTTCGGCTTCGCACTGTTCTACCTGCGCGGCGTCGCGCCGGCGACCGTGCGCACCACGCACATCTACCGCGGCGTGGTGCCGTTCGTGGTGCTGCAACTGCTGATGCTGGTCGTGCTGTGGTTCTGGCCGCGGCTCGCGACCTGGCTGCCGGAACTGATCTACCGCTGACGCCCCTCAGCCGCGCGCGTTCAGGAAGGCGCGCTCGGCGATGTCGACATAGGGCGTCATCTGCGCCCGGAACGCCCGCACCGAGTCGAGCGCGCGCCGGAACAGCGGGTCGCGCGCGGCGTTCTCTTCCAGGATCTGTTCCGAGTAGCTGCGCAGCGCCGCCATCACGTCGTCCGGGAACGCGCGCAGTTGCACGCCGTGCTCGCGCACCAGGGTCTCGAGCGCCTCGGCGTTACGCGCCATGAACTCCGCGGACATGCGGTCGTTGGTCGCGCTGGCGCAGGTGGCGACGATGGCCTGCAGGTCGGGCGGCAGCGCATCCCACGCGCGCCGGTTGACGATCAGCTCGAGCGTCGGCCCCGGCTCGTGCCACCCGGGGTAGTAGTAGTACCTGGCTGCCTTGTGGAATCCGAAGGCGAGATCGTTGTAGGGGCCGATCCACTCGGTCGCATCGATCGCGCCGGTCTGCAGCGCGGTGAAGATCTCGGAGCCGGGCATGGTCACCGGTGTCGCGCCCGCGCGTGCCATGACTTCACCGCCGAGCGCGGGGATGCGCATCTTGAGCCCGCGGATGTCGGCCAGCGAGCGGATCTCCTTGCGGAACCAGCCGCCCATCTGCGTGCCGCTGTTGCCGCAGGGAAACGGCAGCAGGCCGAACGGTTCATAGGCTTCGCGCCAGAGCTCGAGCCCGCCGCCGTGGTAGAACCAGGCGTTCATCTCCTGCGCGACGAACCCGAACGGCATCGCGGCGAAGAATGAGGCGGCCGGCACCTTGCCCTTCCAGTAATAGGCGGCGCCATGGCCCATCTCCGCCGTTCCGCCCGACACGGCGTCGAAGGTCTCGAACGCCGGCACCAGCTCGCCGTCGCCGTAAACGCGGATCTTCAGCCGGCCGCCCGAGCAATCCTCGATCTGCCGCGCGAATTCAATGGCGCCGGTTCCGAGGCCCGGAAAGTTGGGCGGCCACGTGGTCACGAGACGCCACTCGAAGGTCTCGCTCGAAAGGCCCGGGCCGGCACCGCCACTCTTCCTGGCGCAGGCCGATGCGGCGACAGCGGCCGCGCCGAGCCCGAGGCCCCTGATCAGGTCGCGTCTCTTCATCGGGTCCCCCCGGCGGCCGCCGGAAATCCGGCGCCGCTGCCTATAACATAGCAGCCGCATGATCGGCCTGCTCCAGCGCGTCACCGAGGCTGCCGTCAGCATCGACGGCGACGAGGTCGCGCGCATCGGGCCCGGGCTCATGGTGCTGGTCGCCGTCGAGCGCGGCGACGACGAGTCGACTGCCGAGCGTCTGCTCGAGCGGCTGC
>DASTOQ010000009.1:0-3171 GCA_035720205.1 Steroidobacteraceae bacterium
TACGGTAGTTCCCGGGCTGGGCGGACGCGATCGGAAGCGAGGTTATTTTCCGGACTACGCAGAGGCTAGCACAGGCGCCCGGCCTCTCCATGAGAAGGGCGGACGGCATGCGAAAAACATCTGCTATTCTTCCCCACGTCACTGGAGTCAGCGCAGCCAGTTTACCCGCCGTCTCAACGCCTACCAATCCATCCCATGCTTCCCTGCTTGAGCACTGTCCGCGGTGACGGGTAACGAATGGCGGGCGACAACGTCGTGCTGGTAACCGGGGCGGATGGATTCGTCGGCCGGATGCTGTGCGAAGCCCTTGCGGCATCCGGCCGCCGGGTGAAGCGCGCCCTGCGCGCCGTGCAGCCCGGCCTCCCGGATGCCGTTGCCGTGGGCGATATCGGCGGCGAGACCGACTGGCGCGCGGCGCTCGACGCCGCAAGCGCCGTGGTGCATCTCGCGGCGCGCACCCACGTGCTGCGCGAAACCGCCGCCGATCCGCTGGCCGAATACCGGCGCGTCAATGTCGATGGCACGCGCAGGCTGGCGCAGCAGGCGGCGCGCTGCGGCGTGCGCCGGCTGGTATTCGTGAGCAGCATCAAGGTGAACGGCGAGGCAACCGGGCGGCCGTTCACCGAGAACGACGCCCCGCGGCCCGGTGACGCCTACGGTATTTCGAAATGGGAGGCGGAACAGGCGCTCGCCCGCGTCGCCGCCGAAACCGGGCTCGAAGTGGTGGTGTTGCGCCCGCCGCTCGTCTACGGGCCGGGCGTGAAGGGCAACTTCCTGCGGTTGATGAACTTGGTTGCGCGCCGCGTACCGCTGCCGCTCGCGTCAATCACCAATCGCCGCAGCCTGGTCTACGCCGGCAATCTCGTTGATGTCGCGCTCAAGGCGATCGACGCACCGGGGGCCGCGGGGCGCACCTATCTCATCAGCGACGGCGAGGACGTCTCCACGCCCGATCTCGTGCGAGCGCTCGCGCGAGCGCTCGGCGTCGCGCCGCGCCTGCTGCCCTGCCCGCCCGCCGTGCTGATGATCGGCGCAACGCTGGCCGGCCGGCGCGCGGAACTGGCGCGCCTCGCCGGCTCGCTGCAGGTGGACGCTGCGGCTGCGCGGCGCGATCTCGGATGGCATCCGCGCTTCACCCTGTCGCAGGGGCTGGCTGAAACCGCCCGATGGTATTATTCGCAGTCGAGTGCATGAGCACTCTCAGGCCGATGCCATTGTGCAACCCGCTTCGTGGGCCCCGCTGACGGCGTTCGCTGCCGCGTTGCTCATTATCTGGTGGCTCGCCAGGGGCCGTCTCTCCACTCTGATCCTCGATCATCCCACCGCCCGCTCGCTGCATGATTCCCCGATACCGCGCACCGGGGGGCTCGGGCTGCATGCCGGGGTGCTGCTCGCCGCCGGCGTTATCTCGCCGAATCTCCCGGCCGCGCTCGGGATCGCCTTCGGCGTGCTGCTGCTGATTTCGTTCTTGGACGACGCACGCAGCATCCCGGTACTGCTGCGGCTCGCCGTCCACCTTGCCGCCTGCGCGCTCTTCGCTGCCGCCATTCTGCTTCCCGGCCACGGGCTGCTCGCCGTCGCGATCGCCACTCTCGCCATCGCCTGGATGGCCAATCTCTACAATTTCATGGACGGTTCGGACGGGCTCGCCGGCGGCATGGCGGTGATCGGCTTCTCCTGCTATGGCGCGGCGGCCTGGCTCGCCGGCAGCACCGAATTCGCGCTGGTGAATTTCAGCATCGCGGCGGCGGCGGCGGCTTTCCTGGTATTCAATTCCCATCCGGCGCGCATCTTCCTGGGCGACGCGGGGTCGGTGCCGCTCGGCTTCCTCGCGGCCGCGCTGGGATTGATCGGGTGGCTGCAGGGCGACTGGACCGGGTGGTTCGCGCCGCTGGTGTTCTCGCCGTTCATCGTGGATGCGAGCGTCACGCTCGCGCGCCGGCTCGTCCGCCGCGAAAAAGTGTGGCAGGCCCACCGCGACCATTATTACCAGCGCCTGGTGCGCCTGGGCTGGGGCCATCGCGCAACCGCCCTCGCCGAGTACTGCCTGATGCTCGCGTGCGGCGGGCTCGCGCTGGCGGGACAGGCGCTGACGACGGAGATGCAGGCCGCCGCGCTCGCGGCCGCGGCTCTCGCCTACGTGGTGCTGATCGTCCTGATCGAGCGCGGCTGGCGCCGGTTCCAGCTCGTCAATCGTGAATCGTAAAACGTGAATCGGCATCCACGCGCCCGGGGGGAACGATCCGACATGGAAACAAGGCAATTACTTTTCCCGTTTCCCGTTTCCCGTTTCACGGAATGCTCATGAACCTCAACTGGCGCACGCTGCTCGCTTTCGCTCACGACGTGACCGCCTGCGCGGCCGCCTGGCTGCTCGCGTTCTGGCTGCGCTTCAACCTCGACATCCCCGGCTATTACCTGGAGCTCGCCCTGCAAACCCTGCCGTGGGTGATCGCGGTGCACGCGGGCCTGTTCCTGGGCCTCGGTCTCTACCGCGGCATCTGGCGTTACGCCAGTCTCCCCGATTTGAGGCGCATTTTCGTCGCGGTGGGCGTGGGAGCGGTCGCCGCGCCGGCGCTGCTCCTCATGCTGCAGTTGCAGACTCCCGTGCCGCGCTCGGTGCTGATCATGAGCCCGATCCTGCTCATGATGAGCATGGGCGGCAGCCGGATCGCTTACCGCGCCTGGAAGGAAGGGATGCCGGGCTGGCTGTTGTCGAGCGACCGCGAGCCGGTCGTCGTCATCGGTGCGGAAGAAGCCGCGGTCAACCTGATCAAGGATCTCGCGCGCAGCCCGCAGTGGATCGTCGTGGGCGTGTTCGACGATGACGCGGCGAAGATCGGCCGGCAGCTGCACGGCGTGAACGTGCTGGACCGGCTCGACGCCATACCCCAATGGCGCAGGCGTCTCGGGTTCGCGCAGGCGATCATCGCCATGCCGGAGGCAAACCACGTCGTGCGCCGCCGGGTGGTGGAACTCTGCAACCGCGCCGGGGTGAAGGTGCTGACGGTGCCCTCGTTCGAGGACCTGGTCAGCGGCCGCGTCACGGTCTCGCAGGTGCGCCACGTGGAGCTCGACGACCTGCTCGGCCGCGACCCGGTCGCGCTCGACGCCGCGGGCCTGCGCGGCTGGCTCTCCGGCCGCGTGGTGATGATTACCGGCGCCGGCGGC
>DASTOQ010000010.1:0-8094 GCA_035720205.1 Steroidobacteraceae bacterium
GGGGATTCGGGAGCCAGGCCTAAGTGACCAGCGACCAGCTCCTCATCCTGCTGCCCGCCTGCTTCGCGCTCGCCGCGCTTTACACCAGCGTGGGTCACGCCGGCGCTTCGGGCTATCTGGCCGCCATGGCCCTGGTCGGCATATCGGCCGCGACCATGCGGCCGACGGCCCTCGCCCTCAACATCCTGGTCGCCCTGTTCACGACCTGGCGGTTCTGGAAGGCGGGTTATTTCAACTGGCGGGCGCTGTGGCCGTTCCTGCTGGGATCGGTGCCGCTCGCGGCTCTGGGCGGTGCGCTGCGGCTCACGGCGGGCCTCTATTTCGTCCTCGCGGGGATCGCGCTGGCGCTCTCGGCCGTGGTCCTGGCCTGGCGCGCCTGGGGCTCGCCTGCGCCCGAGGCGCCCGGCGCGCCGGCCCGGATCCCGCTCGCGCCTGCGATCGTCTGCGGGGCGCTCATAGGGCTGCTCTCGGGCCTGACCGGCACCGGCGGGGGAATCTTCCTCTCGCCCATCGTGCTGCTGGCCGGCTGGGCCGGGCCTCGGCATACGGGCGGCATATCCGCCCCCTTTATCCTGGCCAATTCTGCCGTTGCCCTGGCGGCCGGCACGGCCACCTGGGCCGCACTGCCGGCCGAGCTGCCCTGGCTGGTCCTGGTCGTGCTTGCGGGCGCCGTCGCCGGCACCTGGCTCGGCCTGCAGAAGCTCTCCACCCGCTGGCTGCTGGCCCTGATGGCCCTGGTCCTGACCATCGCCGCCGGCAAATTGATCCTGACCTCTTAAATGGGGACGCATCCCATTTAGATTCGCGCAAGGCGCAGCGATGTCGCCGTCAGCTTTTTAAATGGGATGCGTCCCCATTTAAGCGTAGCGGTCGACGAGGGAGAGGATCTCGGCGGTCATGTCCTGCATCAGCGCGCGGTCGCCGCGCGACTCGACATTGAGGCGCAGGAGCGGCTCGGTGTTCGAGCTGCGGAGATTGAAACGCCAGCGCGGATGCTCGACCGAGAGCCCGTCCACGTGCTCGACCTGGACCGAGCCCGGCACGAAGCGCTGGCGCACCGCCTCGACCGCCCCGCCCACGTCGCGGATCGTGCGGTTGATCTCCCCGCTCGACGGGAACATCTTCATGCGCTCGTTGACCAGCAGCGACAGTGGCTTGCCCGAGCGGCACAGCACCTGCGTCAGCACGAGCCACGGGATCATGCCGCTGTCGCAATAGGCGAAGTCGCGAAAGTAGTGATGCGAGCTGGTCTCGCCGCCGTACACGGCGTCCGCCTTGCGCATGCAGTCCTTCATGAAGGCATGACCCGACCGGCATTGCACCGGCTTGCCGCCCCGCGCGCGCACCATGTCGATGATATTCCAGGTCAGCTTCGGGTCATGGACGATCCTGGCGCCCGGCTCGCGTTCGAGGAATGCCCTCGCGAGCAGACCGATGACGTAGTAGCCATCGATGAACCGCCCGTCCTCGTCGAAGAAGAAGCAGCGGTCGTAATCGCCGTCCCAGGCGATGCCGAGGTCCGCCTTGGCGAGGCGCACGTTGCGCGCCGTGACCTCGCGGTTCTCCTCGAGCATCGGGTTCGGCACGCCGTTCGGGAAATCCCCGTTGGGCTGGTGATGGATCTTGATGAACCGGAAGGGCAGCGCGCCCTCCAGCATGTCGAGCGCGAGGCCGGCGCCGCCGTTGCCGGCCGTCGCGACGATCGTCAGCGGCTTGAGCTTGTCACTGTCCACGTATCCCAGCACGTGGTCGCGCCAGGACGGCATGATCTCGAACGGCACGATGTTGCCGCGCCGCGGCGACGGCTCGAAGATGCCCGCCTCCGCCAGCGCCCGGATGTCCTGCAGGCCGGTGTCGCCGCTGATCGGGCGCGAGTCCTCGCGCACGAACTTGAGGCCGTTGTATTCGGGCGGGTTGTGGCTTGCCGTCACCATCACGCCGCCGTCGAGCTTGAGCGAGAACGTCGCGAAGTAGACGCACTCGGTGCCGCACAACCCGATGTCCACCACGTCCACGCCGGAGTCGTTGAGTCCGCGGATCAATGCCTGGGAAAGCTCCACGCTCGAATGGCGGATGTCGCGCCCGACCGCCACGCGCTTCGGCATCAGCCACTGCGCATAGGCGCGCGCGATGCGGTACACGGAGTCGGGGTTCAGCTCCTCCGGTACCCGCCCGCGGACGTCGTAGGCCTTGAAGCAGCCGGCGAGGTCCATGCGCTCAGCCCCCGGCGTAGAACGCGGCGATGGAATCGACGACGTACTGCAATTGTTCTTCCTTCAATTCCGGGTAGATCGGCAGCGCCAGAGTCTCCCGCGCCGCGCGAGCGGATTCCGGGCAGTCCTCCGGCCGGTATCCGAGGTCGGCGAAGCACTGCTACATGTGCAGCGGCACAGGGTAATACACTTCGGTGCTGATGCCGCATTCCGCAAGCCAGGCACGCAACCGGTCGCGATCCGGGACGCGGATCACATACTGGTTGTAGATGTGCCGGCAGCCGGGACGCGCGGCCGGCGTGGCGACGCGGGCGGCAAGGCCCGCGGCCCTGAACGCCTGGTCATAATACGCGGCGTTCTGCTGCCTTCCCGCGTGCCAGTTCTCGAGGTGGCGGAACTTCACCAGCAGCACCGCGGCCTGGATCTCGTCGATGCGGAAGTTGCCGCCGATCAGCGCGTGGTAGTACTTCGGCTCCATGCCGTGCACGCGCAGCATCCGCAGCTTCGCGGCCAGCGCATCGTCGTTCGTGACGCACATGCCGGCGTCGCCGAACGCGCCCAGGTTCTTGGTCGGGAAGAACGACAGGCAGCCGACGTCGCCGATGCCGCCGACGCGCCGGTGCGGCGGGTACTCGGCGCCGATCGCCTGGGCCGCGTCCTCGATCACCGGCAGCCCGCATTCGCGCGCGAGCGTCATGATCGGGTCCATGTCGGCCGACTGGCCGTACAGGTGCACCGGCATCAGCGCCCGCACGCGCCCGCCGCTTCTGCGGTTGTAGAAACCGTCCGCGCGCCGCTCGCAGTCCCTGGCGAGGAAGTCGCGCAGCAGGTCCGCGCGCAGGTTGTAGGTCTCCGGGTCGATGTCGAGGAACACCGGCCTCGCGCCGGTGCGCGCGATGGTCCCGCCGGTTGCGAAGAACGTATAGGGGCTGGTCAGCACCTCGTCGCCCGGCCCGATGCCGTAGGCCATGAGCGCGACCAGCAGCGCATCGGTGCCGGACGACAGCCCGATGCCGTGCCGGGCGCCGCAGTAGGCCGCGACCTTCTCCTCCAGCTCCCTGACCGCCGGCCCGAGGATGAACATCTGCGAGGCGGCGACCTTCAGCATCGCCTCGTCGAGCTCGGTCTTCAGCGCCTGGTACTGCGGCTTCAGGTCGAGCAGCGGGACCGTCATCTTCTTCGTGGCCGTCACGTCAATCCGTCCTGCCCTGCCGGCCGTAGGTGTCGTCGAGGCGCTCGATGTCGTCCTCGCCGAGGTAGCCGCCGGACTGCACCTCGACGATCTGCAGCGGCTCGCTGCCCGGGTTCTCGATCCGGTGCACGGCGCCCACGGGGATGTAGGTCGATTCGTTTTCGGCCAGCTCGAAGACTTCCGCGTCGCGCGTGATGCGCGCCCTGCCCTTCACCACCACCCAATGTTCCGCGCGGTGCCGGTGGCGCTGCAAGGACAGCTTCGCGCCCGGCTTGATCGTGAGCCGCTTCACCTGGAAGCGCGGGCCGGCGTCCACGCTGTCGTAGCTGCCCCAGGGCCGGAACACCTCGCGGTGCAGCCCGGGCTCGCTGCGCCCGGCCTGCCTCAGGCGCTCGACCAGGCGCTTGACGTCCTGCACGCGCGCCTTCGGCGCCACCATCACGGCGTCCTTGGTCTCGATCACGACGTGCCCCTCGAGCCCGACCGCGGCCACCAGCCGGTCCGACGAGTACAGCAGGCAGTCCTTCGAGTCCTCCACCAGCACGTCGCCGCGGGTGACGTTGCCGGTCGCATCGGCGGACAGCGCCTCCTGCAGCGAGGCGAAGGAACCCACGTCGCTCCAGCCGGCCGCGAGCGGCACGACGCCGGCGCGGTTGGTCTTTTCCATGACGGCGTAGTCGATCGAATCCGCGCGGCAGGCCGAGAACGCCGCCGGGTCCAGGCGCACGAAGTCGAGATCGCGCATCGCCGCCGCAAACGCGCGCTCGCAGGACTTGTGCATCGGCGCGTCCAGCCGCCGCAGCTCCTCCAGGTAGCCGCGGGCCGGCATCAGGAACATGCCGCTGTTCCAGAGGTAGTCGCCGGAGGCCACGAACTGCGCCGCCGCGGCGGCATCCGGCTTCTCGACGAACGCCGCCACCTCCATCGCGGGCCCGCTCGCGAGGCCCTTGCGGATGTAGCCGTAGCCCGTCTCCGGGCGGGTCGGCACGATGCCGAAGGTCACGAAGCGGCCCCGCTTCGCCGCCATCAGCGCCGTCCCCACGGCCTCGCGAAACGCGGCCAGGTCCTCGATGACGTGATCGGCCGGCAGCACCAGCAGCAGCGGCTCCTCGCCCTGCTTCGCCGCCGCGACGGCCGCCATCGCGGCGACCGCGACCGCGGGCGCGGTGTTGCGGCCGACGGGTTCCAGCAGGATCTCCTGCGGCGCGACGCCGATCTGCCGCAGCTGCTCGGCCACCAGGAAGCGGTGCGCCTCGTTGCAGACGACGATCGGCGCCGCCGCGCCCGGCAGCTCGGCCGCGCGCAGCGCCGTCTCCTGGATCATCGTGCGCTCGCCGGTGAGTGGCAGGAACTGCTTCGGGTACAGCTCGCGAGACAGCGGCCACAGCCGCGTGCCCGCTCCCCCCGACAGAATGACCGGAATCAGCATCCCTGACCTAGTTTTTCAGCCGTCCCTGGGCCTCAAGATACCGGATAACGCGGTCCACGCTCTCGGCAACCGTCATTTTCGAGCTGTCGATCTCGATCTCGGCCGCCTCCGGCGCCTCATAAGGCGAGGTCACCCCGGTGAAATTCGGGATCTGGCCCGCGCGCGCCCTGGCGTACAGGCCCTTGGGGTCGCGCTGCTCGCAGACCTCGATCGGCGTGTTGACGAACACCTCGACGAACTCGCCCTCTCCCACCAGCTCCCGCACCATGCGCCGGTCGCTGCGAAACGGCGAGATGAACGCCGTCACCACGATCAGGCCGGCGTCCACGAACAGCTTCGCCACCTCGCCGATACGGCGGATGTTCTCGACGCGCCCGGCGTCCGAGAAGTCGAGGTCCTTGTTGAGCCCGTGCCGGATGTTGTCGCCGTCGAGCAGGTACGAGTGATGGCCGCGCAGGTACAGCGCCTGCTCGACGGCATTCGCGATCGTGCTCTTGCCGGCGCCCGAGAGCCCGGTGAACCAGAGGATGCAGGGGCGCTGGGCCTTCTGGTTCGCGCGCTGCTCGTGGCGCACGCGCGTCGGCTGCCAGAACACCGACACGTCGTGGTGCGCGCCCTGCGGCGCGGCGCTCCTCAGGATCATGCCGGCGCCGGCGGTCGCATGGCTCAGCCGGTCCACCACGATGAAGGCGCCGGTGCCGCGGCAGGTGGCATAGCTGTCAAAGGCCGCCTGCTCGGCCAGCACGATGCGGCATAGCCCGACCTCGTTGAGCTTCAGTTCCGCCGCCGGGTGCTCGGAGAGGTCGTTGACGTCCACCCGGTGCTGGATGCTCTCCACCGTGCCGCGAAAGTACCGGTGCGAGAGCTTGAACTCGTACTGCTTGCCGGGCAGCAGCGGCGAGTCGTTCATCCAGATCAGGTGCGCGTCGAAGATCCTCCCGACCGAGGGCGCGCGGTCCGGGTGCACCAGCACGTCGCCGCGGCTGACGTCGATCTCGTCCTCGAGCGCGACGGTCACGTCCATGCCCGATGCGGCGCTCTGTGGGTTGCCGTCGAAGTGCACGATCTCGCGCACGCGCGAGAGCCGGCGCGAGGGCACGGCCATGATCGGGTCGCCGACCGCCACGCGCCCCGCGGCCACGGTGCCCGAATAGCCCCGGAACGAGGCGTCCGGGCGGTTGACGTACTGCACCGGCAGGCGCAGGTCGGCAAGCGGCTGGTCGCCGCTCACGTTCACCGCATCCAGCCATTCGATGATCGTCGGGCCCTGGTACCAGGGCATGCCGCCGCCGCGCGCGACGACGTTGTCGCCCTTGAGCGCGGAGACCGGGATGATGCGCGACTCCGCGCCGCGGATGCCGGGAATCGCGAGGCAGTCGTCGCTGATGCGGCGGAACACGGCCTCGTCGTAACCCACGAGGTCCATTTTGTTGACCGCGACCACGACGTGGCGGATGCCGAGCAGCGAGACGATGCAGGCATGCCGGCGCGTCTGCACCTGGACGCCGCGCGCGGCGTCCACCAGGATCACCGCGAGGTCCGCGGTCGAGGCGCCGGTCGCCATGTTGCGCGTGTACTGCTCGTGGCCCGGGCAGTCGGCGATGATGTACTTGCGCCGGTCGGTGTCGAAATACCGGTAGGCGACGTCGATCGTGATGCCCTGCTCGCGCTCGGCCTGCAGCCCGTCCACCAGCAGCGCCAGGTCCACGTCGTCGCCGGTGGTGCCCCACTTGCGGCTGTCCGAAGTCACCGCCGCGAGCTGGTCCTCGAGGATCTGCTGCGTGTCGTGCAGCAGCCGCCCGATCAGCGTGCTCTTGCCGTCGTCCACGCTGCCGCAGGTGATGAAGCGCAGGAGCTCCTTCGCCTCGTGGCGGCGCAGGAACTCGGCCAGGCTGACGGCCGCCATCAGAAGTACCCCTCGCGCTTGCGCATTTCCATGGCCGCGGCCTGGTCGAAATCGATGGCGCGGCTGCCGCGCTCGGACGTGCGCGCGACCAGCATCTCCTCGATCACCGCGGTGAGATCCGCGGCCGTCGAGCGCACCGCGCCGGAGAGCGGGTAGCAGCCGAGGCTGCGGAACCGCACCATTTCCATCCGCGGCTGCTCGCCCTCCCGGAGCTTCATGCGCTCGTCGTCCACCATGATCAGCAGTCCGTCGCGCTCCACCACGGGCCGTGGTTTCGCAAAATAGAGCGGCACGACCGGGATCTGCTCGACGTGGATGTAGAGCCAGACGTCGAGCTCGGTCCAGTTGGAGAGCGGGAACACGCGGATGCTCTCGCCCTGGTGGATGCGGCCGTTGTACAGGTTCCAGAGCTCCGGCCGCTGGTTCTTGGGGTCCCAGCGGTGCTGCGCGTCGCGGAAGCTGAACACGCGCTCCTTGGCGCGCGACTTCTCCTCGTCGCGGCGCGCGCCGCCGAAGGCCGCGTCGAACCTGTGCTTCGAGAGCGCGGCCTTGAGCGCCTCGGTCTTCATGATGTCGGTGTACTTGGCGCCGTGCGTGAACGGCGTGACCCCCGCCTTCACGCCCTCTTCGTTGACGTGCACGATCAGCTCGAAACCGAGCTCGCGCGCCATGCGGTCGCGGAACGCGATCATCTCGCGGAACTTCCAGGTGGTGTCGATGTGCATCAGCGGGAACGGCAGCTTGCCCGGATGGAAGGCCTTGCGCGCCAGGTGCAGCAGCACTGAGCTGTCCTTGCCGATCGAATACAGCATCACCGGGTTGTCGAACTCGGCAGCCACTTCGCGGATGATGTAGACGCCCTCCGCCTCCAGGCGGCGGAGCTGCGTCATGCGTGCGGATTGCCCGGTCAAAATGGCCACACCCTGGGGACGACGAGAAGCGTGATGATGCCGCAGATGAAGTTGAGCGGCAGCCCGAATCGCACGAAATCCATGAACCGGTAGCCGCCCGGGCCGTACACCATCAGGTTGGTCTGGTAGCCGATCGGCGTGATGAAGCCGCAGGACGCGGCCACCATCACCGCGATCACGTACGGCATGAAATTGACGCCGGCGGCCTCGGCGATCGCGATCGCGATTGGGAACATCACGACGCCCGCCGCGTTGTTGGTGATGAGCTCCGTCACCACGACGGTCACGACGTAGAGCGCCGCCAGCACGACGAAGGGATTGCCGGCCGAGAGCGAGACCAGCCCGTCCCCGATCAGCGCGGCGGCGCCGGATTCCGTCAGCGCGACGCCCATCGCGAACGAGGCCGCGATGCCCGCCACGATGTGGTACTCGATGCTGCGCGT
>DASTOQ010000011.1:0-14455 GCA_035720205.1 Steroidobacteraceae bacterium
CACGGCGTCCGCGGAGAGCACGTCCACCTCGACCTCCATGCCGGCGGGATCGCCGATTTCCAGCAGCGCCTCGCCGGCCTGCACCGGGCGCGCGCTCTCGAAATGGCGCCGCAGCACGACGCCGCCGACCGGCGCCGCGAGCTCGAGCGCCGCGTCGCCGGGCTTGTCGCGGCTGCCGCGCGCGAGCACGACTTCCGCGGCCGTGACCTCGTGACGCGCGGTCGCCTCCTGGAACCGCGCGCTCGCGGCCTCGCGTTCCGCGCGCAGCGCCTCCGCGATGGTGCGCTCGGCGGCCTCTGAAGCCACCAGCTCGCGCGTCAGCAATTCGCGCTGACGCGCAGCCTCTGCCTGCAGCTGGTCGCTGACCGCCTCGGCCGCGCGGGTTTGTTCGCGTGCGGCGGCGAAGCGGGCCCGCGCCGCCGCGAGCCGCGCGACCGCTTCCGCGCGGCTGCGCGTGTCGAGTGCCGGCGTGGTCACGGGATCGAGGATCACCAGCACCTGGCCCGCCTCGATCGGGTCGCCCGGCTCGAACTGCAGGCGCCGCGCCAGGGCGGCGATCGGCGCAGCGATGACGTAACGGTCGCGCAGCCGCGTGCGTCCCTCGGCTTCGACCGTCTCGCGCACGGCTCCGCGTGCCGCCTGGCCGCTGTCCACGAGGCGCGCGGACGGCCAGGCGGCAGCGGCGACGAGTGCCGCCACGATGGCGGCGGCAGCGCCGTAACGCAGGTGCTTCGGATCGAGCTGCATCCTCCTTCCTTCAGTTTCAGGACCGCGACCAGGTCGAGCCGGTCGAGCCGGCGCCGGACCAGCCACCCGGACAGCGCGGTCGCGGCCAGCACGATCAGCGCGGCGATCGCGAATGCCCGCCCGGACAGCACCAGCGGGACGCGGTAGAGCTCCGACGAGAAACCCTGCACCAGCAGCCACACCATGCCGGTCCCGAGCAGGAAGCCGGGCAGGAGCGCCAGGAAGGCCAGCGTGAACAACTCGCCCAGCAGCAAGGCGCGCACCTCGCGACGCGTGTAGCCGAGGACCCGCAGGCTCGCGAGCTCGCGGCCGCGCTCCTCGAGCGTGATGCGGGAAGCATTGTAGACGACGCCCACCGCGATGCTGGCGGCCATCAGCGTGACCACCAGGGTGAAGGTGAGGATCGTCTCGGCCATCGTGTCCCGGAAGCTCTGCACCATCGCCGCCCGATCCGTCACGGCCGAGACCCGGGGACGCCGGCGCAATTCGGACACGACGCCGGCACGGGCCCCGCGTTCCAGCAGGAGCCAGGCACCGGACAGCGCTGCGCCCTCGCCGAGCAGCCGGTTGACGGTCTCGCGCCGCGCATAGGCGCCGACGCCCAGGTATTCATGCACGGTGCCGGCCACCGGCACCGCGATCGTGCGGCGGCGGCCCTCGAGGAACTCGACGTCGATGGTGTCGCCAGCCTGCACGCGCAGCAGGTCCGCGAGGTAATCGGTCAGCAGCAGCCCGTCCTGCGGCAGCGGCGTCGGCTGCAGGCCGGCATCCAGCACCCGCTTGAGATCGGCGCCGTGCGGCAGGCCCTGCAATGCCGTGCGGTATTCGCGGTGGCCGTTGCTGAGCCGCACCGCGGCGCTGCGGAACGGTTCGACCGAGCGCACGCCGGGCAGCGCGCCGAGCTCGAAGGCGGCGCGCGAGGAGGTGGGCTCCGCGAAGGCGACGGCGAAGTCGTCGCGCTGCGCAAAGCCGAACTGCACGTCGATCATCTCCTCGATCGCGCCGCGCTGGAACCGTGACATCACCAGGATCCCGACCGCGAGCCCGATGCCGAGCACCGACAGCGCGGAGCGCAGCGGGCGGCGGCCCAGATTGCGCAGGATCATGCGCGCGGCCGGGTCGAGCAGGGCGGAAAGACCCGCGCGCTCGGCGAGCGAGGGCCGGTACACGGGCGGTGTCTCCGGGCGCATCGCCTCGGCGGGCGCGAGCCGGAACACGCGCTGCAGCGCGCTGATCGTTCCGATCGCGGCAGCCGCCAGCGCGAAACCGCAGGCGAGCGCGATCACGAATGGCTGCAACGACCATTCGAGGTACGGGAAACGGAAGAAGTCCATGTAGATGTCGGCGAGACCGCGGCCGAGCCAGGCGCCGAGCGCCAGGCCCGGCAGCACGCCGACGCCCACCATCAGCAGGACCAGCTGGCCATAGTGCAGGCTGAGTTCGAGGCGGCCGTAACCATAGGCCTTCAGCACCGCGATCTGCTCGCGCTGGGTGCCGACCAGGCGTCCGACGACGACGTTGAGCAGGAAGCCGGCCACGCCGAGAAAGATGGTGGTGAAGAGCGTGGTCATCACTTCGAGCTGGCCGAGTTCCTCGTCGAGGAAACGGTGCGAGAGCTGCAGTTCGCGACCATTGGCGCCGACGGCGCCGTAGGGCGCCAGCAGCAGGTCGAGCGCGCCGATGACGTCCTCCTCGCGCGCCGCGCGCGTGAGCGTGAGCGTCAGGTCATTGAAGGCGCCGTCCATGTCGAAGGCCGTCGCCAGTGGCTCGTGCGCCATCCACAGCACGCCGAAGCGCTGGTAGTCCGGGAACGCGTCGCCGGGCCGGATCTGGTAGATGTACTCGGGCGACAGGCCGACGCCGCTGATCGCGAGGCGCTGCCGGCGGCCATTCAGGATCGCGATGAGCGCGTCGCCCGGACGCAGCCCGTGCGCCTCGGCGAAGGCCTCGCCGATGACCACCTCGCCGCCGCCGGCCGGCAGGCGGCCGGACCGCAGGAACAGGCGGTTGAGGCCGGGATCTCCCGGGCGCGGCAGCGCGATGACCTGGCCGTTGACCGGTTCCTCGAAGCCCGCAACCTCGAGCGTGACGTAACCGGTCACCCGCGGTTCGGCCTCGCGCACGCCCGCAATCGCGCGCACCGACTCGAGGACCGTGAGCGGCGCTCGCTTGACGCGGGCGAACACCTCGGCGAAACGGTACTCGCCGTAATACAGCGTCCGCGTCTCCGCGAGCGCGGCGTAGTTGGTCTGCGCCATCACCATGGTGCTGATGCCGCCGACCATGACCAGCGTGATCGCGAGCACCTGACCGCGCAGCTGGCGCAACTCCCGCCACAGCTTGCGGTGCAGCGCCGTCACCAGGACAGCTCCCGCGGGTCCGCGCGCATGGCATTGTGCTCCATCCCGGCGATGCGGCCGTCCTTGAGGCGGATCACGCGGTCCGCCATGCGCGCGATCACCTCGTTGTGCGTGATGACGACCGTGAGCGCGCCGATCTCGCGGTTGATGCGCTCGAGCGCCTGCAGCACCAGGATTCCGGTCGGCGAGTCGAGCGCGCCGGTCGGCTCGTCGCACAGCAGCACGTCCGGGCGCTTGGCGATCGCGCGCGCGATCGCGACGCGTTGCTGCTCGCCGCCCGAGAGCTGTGCCGGGAAGTGGTCCATGCGGTCGCGCAGGCCGACCAGCCCGAGCGCGTCGGCGGGATCCATCGGCTGCCGCGCGATCTCGGTGACCAGCGCGACGTTCTCGCGCGCGGTGAGGCTCGGGATCAGGTTGTAGAACTGGAACACGAAGCCAACGTGCTCGCGCCGGAACCGCGTGAGTGCCTCGTCGCCGGCGCCGGTCAGGGGATGGCCGCGGCACTCGACGACGCCCGCCGTCGGCGCATCGAGACCGCCCAGGATGTTGAGCAGCGTCGACTTGCCGCTACCGGACGGCCCGAGCAGCACCACGAACTCGCCCGGATACAACTCGAGATCCACGCCGCGCAGCGCGTGCACCTCGACCTCCCCCATGCGGTAGGTCTTGGTGAGGCCGGTGGCGCGGAAGACGGGCGCCGGCATCAGCGCCGCCGGATGCGCGCCAGCGGGATCGTCACTTCGCCGCCCGTGCGGGGGCGGCGGTCCGCGATTGCGCCCCAGGCCTGTCCGAAGATCACCTCGCAGCTCGCGGGCAGCACGCCGTCGCGCCGATGGCGCTCGTACGCGCGCAGGACGGCGGCGAAGCGGCCGCGGCCGGTGAGGCCGCGCGGCCTGCCGGCGCTCGCGTTGCCGGCGCCGGTCGCCCGGAGGTCGCGCGCGAGCGCGCGCAGGTCCGGGTAGGTCAGCGTGTAGCGCAGGACGTCGAGCACGGGCTCCGCGAGCCCGGCGCGCACCAGCCCGTCGCCGATGTCGTGCATGTCGGTGAAGGGGATCACGTGCTCACCCGGGTCGGCGGCGCGCCAGGCGTCGCGCAGCTCGACGAGCGTATCGGGGCCGAGCGTCGTGAACGTGAACAGCCCGCGCGGGCGCAACACGCGCGCCATCTCGGCGAAGACGGCGTCGGGGTCGTCGCACCATGGCAGCATCAGGCTGCTGAACACGAGGTCGACGCTCGCATCCGCGAGCGGCAGCGAACGCGCATCGGCGCACAGCCGCTCGCAGCGGCCGGCGGTGTCGTGATGCGCCGCCTGCGCCAGCATGCCGGGAGAATGATCCACGGCGATGACGCGCGCGTCCGGCCAGCGCGCGGCGAGCGCCAGCGCCCCATGGCCGGTGCCGCAACCGAGGTCGAGCACGGCCTGCGGCGTGTAGGCGATCCAGTCGAGGCGGTCGATGAGCTGCCGCCGCACGCGCGCCTGCAGCACTGCGTACTCGTCGTAGGTCGCGCTCGCGCGGTCGGCATTGCGCCGGGCCGCAGCGGCATCCAGCCAGCCGTCGCCGTTCATGCCACGATGATATCGAGCCGCGGCCGCCGGCTGGCCCGCCGCATTGCTGCCTGAACCGGACGAATTAGCCGCGAACCGCGGCCCTGACGCGCGCCCAGAATGGCGCGGTGACGCAGCAATCAAAGGCCATCACAGGCTGGCAACCGGGCATGGCGCGCCGGGTGGTCGACGCGTCCATCTCCTTGTTCCACGGGATCTTTCCGCCCTCCTGCTACCTGTGCCTCGATCCGGGCCAGGCGCCCGCGTTCGAGCTCTGCCGCGGCTGCGAGCAGGACCTGCCGCGCAACCTGCCGGCCTGCCCGGGCTGCGCGCACCCGCTGCCGGCCGGCGCGGGCCCCTGTAACGAATGCATCGCGCGCCCGCGCGCGTTCGACGCGGCATTCGCGCCGTACCGCTACGAGTTCCCGATGGTCGAGCTGGTCCACCGCTTCAAGTACCGCGGCCACCTCTTCCTGGGCCGCCTGCTCGGCACGCTGCTGGGGCGGCGTCTCGCGGAGCGCGGCCGCCCGCGCGTGGAGGCGATCGTACCGGTGCCGCTCCATCCCGCGCGCGAGGCGCGCCGCGGCTACAACCAGGCGCGCGAGATCGCGCAGTTTGCGGGCGAATCACTGCGCCTGCCCGTGCACGCCGGCCTGGCGCGGCGCATCCGCGACACGGAAGAGCAGGCAGCGCTTCCCGCGATCGTGCGCGCGACCAACGTCAGCGGCGCGTTCGAGGTGACGACGCGCGTGCCGCCGCTCTCGGTCGCGATCGTGGACGACGTCCTGACGACGGGGGCGACTGCGGAAGCGTTCGCGCGCGCACTGAAAGTCGCCGGCTGCCGGCATGTCGAGATCTGGGCGGCGGTACGGGCCAGCGGCCACGGCGACGGCGTTCAGCCGCCGGCGCGGTAGAGATGGTCGAGCGCGAGGCCGATGAACACCACCATGCCGACGTAGTGGTTGTTGTTGAAGGCACGGAAGCAGTCAGCCGGCTCGCGTCTGCGGATCAGCCACTGCTGGTAGGCGAAGAAGACCGCGGCCGCGGCCAACCCCGCGCGGTACCACCAGCCGCAGCCCGCCTCGCCGCCCGCCAGCCAGAGGGCGTACAGCACCATCGCCTGCATGACACCGATGATGACCCGGTCCGCGTCGCCGAACAGGATCGCGGTGGACTTCACCCCGATGCGCAGGTCGTCCTTGCGATCCACCATGGCGTACATCGTGTCGTACACCGCCGCCCACAGCACGACCGCGACCAGGAGCAGCCAGGCGATGCGCGTCACATCGCCGGTCACCGCGGCGAAGGCCATCGGGATGGACCAGCCGAAGGCCACGCCCAGGTAGAACTGCGGCAGGTGGACGAAACGCTTCAGCCAGGGATAGGTGACCATCAGCACGGCGCCCACGACCGCGTACAGGCGCGCGAGCGGGTCGAGCTGCAGCGCGAGCGCGACCGCCACCAGCCCGAGCACGGCAAACAGGATCAGCGCCTCGTTCGGCGCCACGCGCCTGGCGGCGAGCGGCCGGTCGCGCGTGCGCAGGACGGCAGGGTCGAAGTCGCGGTCCGCGTAGTCGTTGATGACGCAGCCTGCCGAGCGCGTGACGACGACGCCCGCGACGAAGATCACGAGCAGCCTCGTATCCGGCCGGCCCTCGCCCGCGATCCAGAGCGCCCAGAGCGCCGGCCACAGCAGCAGCCAAATGCCGATCGGCCGGTGCAGCCGCATGAGGAGCGCATACTCGCGCAGCGTCCCGCCGAGTGCAGCGGCGGCGTCGCGCAGCATCCGCGGCTTCCACGTGGGCTTGTAATCGGGGTCGCGGCGGCGTCGCGGGCGCGGCGGCATGGCCTGGCCTTCGGCGCTCACGCATACGCCTCGGGCAGGAATACTTCCTGCACCAGCAGCCGGTCGCCGCCGATCGCGAACCACGAGCGCCGCGCCCAGAGCGCCGCGGGCGCTTCGCGCCGGTCGTGCAGGGCGCGATGGAACAGGCGGTCGCCGGCGACCAGGCGCGCGAACTCGAGCGGCCCGCGCTCGATGCCCGGGATGGAGGCGAGGCGTTCGCCGAGCGCGGCGCGCCCGAGCCCGGCGAGCCAGCGGTGGCGCGCGAGCGTGGCCTGCGGGACGAGGGTCTGCGCGAACACCCAGGGGCGGCCGTCGCAGGTAAGCTCGATCTCGCGCACGAATGCCGCGCTTCCCGGCGCAGCGAGCAGCGCGGCGTCCGTGATCGAGAGCGGCGCCTCCGTTTCCGCGACCACCACGAGGCCGGGCAGGCCGCCGCAACAGGCGCGCAGCCGCTCGGTCAGCAGGCCAGGCTCCCGCAGCCATGCCGCGGCCGCCGGTCCCGCGGGCGGCGCGAAGTCGTCGAGGCGCTCGCTCCAGCCGGGCCCCGCGTGCGTTTCGGGCAGCATCGCCGTGGACACGCTCACACCTTCCCGTAGCGGGCTGCGCCGCCGATCCAGCGGCGCTTCAGCGGCGCAATGTTAGCCGCATGCGAGCGCAGCATCATCTCCGCCGCGGCCCGGACCTGCGGCAGCAGGTCGGCGTCGCGCATCAGGTCCGCGACCCGCATCTGCGGCAGCCCGGCCTGGCGGGTGCCGAGCAGCTCCCCCGGGCCGCGCAGCTCGAGGTCGCGCCGGGCGACCTCGAAGCCGTCGTTCGTGCCGCGCAGGACCGCCAGGCGCTCCTTCGCCAGCGGCGACAGCGGCGGGTGCCACAGCAGCACGCAGGAGGATGCCTCGCTGCCGCGCCCGACCCGGCCGCGCAGCTGGTGCAGCTGGGCGAGCCCCATGCGCTCCGCGTTCTCGATCACCATCAGGCTCGCGTTTGGCACGTCCACGCCGACCTCGATCACCGTGGTCGCGACCAGCAACGCAATCTGCCCGGCCTTGAACCGCGCCATGGTGCGCTCGCGCGCCGCCGCCGGCATGCGCCCGTGCACCAGGCCGATGCTCACTTCCGGCAGCGCCGTCGCGAGCGCGGCGGCAGTATCCTCCGCCGCCTGCGCCTCGAGCAGCCCGGATTCCTCGATCAGCGGGCAGACCCAGTAGGCCTGGCGGCCCCGGCCGCAGGCCCTGCGGATGCGCGCGACGACCTCGTCGCGGCGCGCATCGGGCAGCGCCACCGTCTGCACCGGCGTGCGGCCCGGCGGCAGCTGGTCGATCACCGAGACGTCGAGGTCGGCGTACGCGGTCATCGCCAGCGTCCGCGGGATCGGCGTGGCTGTCATGATGAGCTGGTGCGGATTGCGGCCGGTCGCGCCCTTCTCGCGCAGCCGCATGCGCTGGTGCACGCCGAAGCGGTGCTGCTCGTCCACGATGACCAGCGCGAGCCGCGCGAAGCTCACGTCCTCCTGGAACAGCGCGTGCGTGCCGATGACGATGGCGCGGCTGCCGTCGGCGACTTCCGCGAGCGCGGCCTGCCTGGCGCGCCCGGCGAGCCGGCCCGTCAGCAGCAGAGGTTCGATGGCGAGCGGCGCCAGCCAGCGCGCGAAATTCTGCGCGTGCTGCTCCGCGAGCAGTTCCGTCGGGGCCATCAGCGCGGCCTGGAATCCCGCCTCGACGCAGTCGAGCGCGGCGGTCGCGGCGACGATGGTCTTGCCGGAGCCCACGTCGCCCTGCACCAGGCGCAGCATCGGGTGGGGGACGGCGAGGTCCGCGCGGATCTCGCGCAGCACGCGGTGCTGCGCCGCGGTGAGCGGGAAGCCGATGGCGGCGAGCAGCCGCGCGGCGAGCGCGCCCTTCGGCGCGACCGCATGGGCGGGGTCGCGGCGGACCTCGTGGCGCAGTTCGCGCAGCGCGATCTGGTGCGCGAGCAGCTCCTCGAAGGCGAGCCGGCGCTGCGCCGGGTGGCCTCCCGACTCCAGCAGCTCGAGGCTCGCGTCCGGCGGCGGGCGATGCACGTAGGCGAGCGCCTCCTGCAGCCCCGGCAGCCGTAGCCTTTGCCGCAGTTCCGCGGGCAGCCAGTCCTGCAGCTCGCCCTCAGCCGTCGCCGCCAGCGCCTGCGCCGTCAGGTTGCGAAGCCTGCCCTGCTGGACGCCCTCGATTGCCGGATAGACCGGCGTCAGCGCGCCCTCGACCGCCTGCGTGTCCGGCGCATCCGCGCGACGGTATTCCGGGTGCACGATCTCGAGCCCGAGCGGCCCGCGCCGCACCTCGCCGAAGCAGCGCAGGCGCGTGCCGCGCGCCAGCTGCTGCTGCTGGGCGGCGCTGAAGTGGAAGAAGCGCAGCGTCAGGAAGCCGGTGCCGTCGGCGAGGCGCACCAACAGCGACCGGCGCCGGCGGAACACGACCTCGGCCAGCACGATCTCGCCCTCGACCGCGCCGCGCATGCCGGGGCGCAGCGCGCCGATCTTGACCACGTGCGTGCGGTCCTCGTAGCGGTTGGGCAGCAGGAACAGCAGGTCGGAGACCGCGACGATGCCCTTCTTCGCGAGCCGCGACGCGAGCGCCGGGCCGACGCCCTTGAGCGCGGTGACCGGCTTTCCGGTCGCGGTCACGACGCCAGGATGCAGTCGACCTCGATCGCGGCGCCGCGCGGCAGCGAAGCGACGCCGATCGTCACGCGCGCCGGGTAGGGCTCGCGGAAATGCTCCTGCATGATCTGGTTGACCGTCGCGAAGTGGGCGAAGTCGGTCAGGTAGATGGTGACCCGCACTGCCGCGGCGAGGCCCGGGCCGGCGGCCTGTGCGACCGCGCGCAGGTTTTCGAACGCCCGACGCGCCTGTGCTTCGATTCCGCCCGGCACCAGCTCGCCGGTCGCGGGATCGAGCCCGACCTGCCCGGAGAGGAACACCATCCCGCCTGCGGCCACCGCCTGTGAATAGGGGCCGATCGCCTTCGGCGCATCCGGGGTGTGGATGATCCTGCGCGTCATGGACCGCCGTCCGTGCCCTTGCCTGGCCACATCATAGGGCGTTTCCGGCGTCCCGGCCCGCCCCGGCCCCGTGGCCGCCTGTGTCCGGCGGATGACAGAAGAAAGACGCCGCCCGGCCCAGCATCACTCCCGGGCCGAATTACCGGCCCGAGGAGGATCAAGATGAACACCGGACTTCACTCACGCAGCCGTTCTTTCGCAGCCGGGCTGGCGGCAGCCGCCGTCACCACGGTGCTCGTGTCCTCGCTGGTGGCCTCGTTCGAGCCGGCGCAGTTGCTGCGCTTCGACGAGCAGGCCGCGGCCGCACAGATCGCCACGGTCGATGCGCGCAAGGACATCTCTTCCGTCCGCGAGGGCTGAAGCATGTCCGCACCTCACGCCCGGCCGGCCGCGGCCGGGCGTTTCTTCAGCCGGGGCGAGCGATTCCTGTCGCTCTTCACCCGGATCGAGCCCGGCGAGGGACGTTGCGTCGCGATCCTCGGCCTGCAGGCCTTCGCGCTGATGGTGGCCTGGTACCTGATCCGGCCGGTGCGCGAAGCGCTGATCCTGACCGAGGGCGGCGCCGAGTTCCGCAGCTACGCGGTCGCCGTGCAGGCCGCGCTGCTGATCGTGATCATCCCGCTCTACGGCGTGCTGACGCGCCGGATGGACCGCAGCCGCCTGTACCAGCGCGTCAACGCGTTCTTCATCGTGAACCTGCTGGCGTTCTGGCTGCTGGGCCAGGCCGGCCGCCAGTTCGGCTTTGCATTCTTCGTGTGGGGCAGCCTGTTCAGCGTGATGGCGGTGACCCAGTTCTGGGCCTACGCCACCGACCTGTTCGAGGTGAAGGCGGGCCAGCGGCTGTTCGGACTGATCGCGGTCGGCGTATCCGGCGGCGCCCTGACGGGCGCGCGGATCGCGTCGGCGCTGTTCGACCTGCTGGGTCCCTACGGCCTGATGCTGGCGTCCGCTGCCGCGCTCGCCTGCGCGATCGCACTCAGCGGCCGGGCGCGCGCCACGGTTCCGGCGCGGGCGCAAAGCGCAAGCCCCGAGACGGAAGCTGCGCCGGCCGCCGGCGGCCCAGGCCGCTGGCTGGGCGGCTTCTCGGTGATCGGCCGCAGCCGCTACCTGGCCGGCATCGCGGCGCTGGTCGTGCTGCTCAACTGGATCACGTCGACCGGGGACTTCGTGCTGTCGGCCTGGCTGGTCGAAGTCGCGCGCCTGGAGGCGCCGCAGGACCAGGCCTCGTACATCGGCCGGTTCATGGCCGACTACTGCTCGGCCGTGACGCTCGCCGGGTTCCTCATCCAGCTACTGCTCGTGTCCCGCATCATCCAGGTGGCCGGCCTGGCGCGCGCCCTGATGGTGACGCCGCTGGCGTTCGTCGCGGGCTACCTGCTGGTCGGGATCGTGCCGGCGTTCCTGCTGCTGCAGTCGGTGCTGATCGTGCAGCGCAGCTTCGACTACTCGCTGCTCAACACGACGCGCAACGCCCTGCTGCTGCCGGCGAGCCGGGAGGTCAAGTACCAGGCGAAGACCGCGATCGACACGTTCTTCTACCGCGTCGGCGACCTGCTCTCGACGGCCTCGGTGTTCGCCGGCTCGATGCTCTTCGACGACCTGCGGCTCAGGTTCGTCTGGCTGATCTTCGTGCTGAGCGCGACCATGGCGCTGGTCGCGTGGCTCATCGGGCGCGAGTACGCGCGCCGCTACGATACGGCGCGCGGCTCACTGGCCGACGGCATCGTGGCCGGCGGCGGACCGCGCGCGGTGCTGGTCCAGTAGGCGGTCGCGGCGCTTGAGGATCGCGTCGATCTGGCGGCGGTGCAGCCAGGGGCCGAGCGCTTCCTGCAGCGCAGGCCGGTCGAGGGCCTGCAGCCGCGCGGCGAGCGCCGGGGTCAGCCGCGGCTCCTCGAGATAGAGCAGCCGCGGGTTCTTCGTGTAGGTGGCGAATGCGCGCGAATGGTCGATCAGCACCAGCGTCCAGTCGCGCGTGAACAGCGCGTTCTCCTGCGTGCGGTCGGTGTTGTGGATCAGCACGTCGAAGACGTTCATCAGGTTGTACTGGTCGGCGGCGGGGCACCAGCCCTCCGGCTGGAGCTTCTGCTCGATCATCTGGCGCAGGTTGATGGCGCCGTCGATCCAGAATTGCAGCACGCCCTTGCGGCCGTCGATCGCGCGCGGGATGGTCACCGGCACCATGTCGAGGCCGAGCAGGCGGTCGAGCCGGTAGGCGGCGAGCTCGAACTGGAAGCGGTCGGCGATGTCGAGCGCCTTCTGCCGGTTTTGCTCCCCGAAGTCGGTGGAGAGCTGCTTGAATACCGCGCGCAGTTCGACGCCATCCTTGCGCAACGTGACCCGCTGCGGGTTGGTGATGCCGGCCGCGAGCTCCTCGACCCGGACCACCTCCGCCTCGGCCAGCCAGGACTCGAGCGCGTCGTCGTCGATGCCCGCGGGGCGCGCGCCGATCATGCGCGGCAGCGGCGGGGGTGGCGAGCGCTCCCCGGGACGGTCCGCGTAGGCGACGTTCCAGCGGCCGGCCTCGAACACCAGTGCGGCGGGGGAGCCGCGATAAGCGGAGCGGAGCATGCCCGCGTCGAGCATCACCACGCGCCCGTCGAGCCGCGTGGCCACGCGGCGGGTTGGGGAGGTGGTGTGGCCGACGACGACGCGCTCGACCCCGAGCCGGTCGAGCACGGCCGCGAGGTTGTCCGCTTCGTCGAGCGCGTTGCACAGGGCCTGCCCGCGGTACCAGGTCGGGCCGCGGGTGGTGAAGACCTCGGCGTCCTGCAGCGAACGAAAGGAGTCCGCCAACTGCGCGTCGCCCAGGGCGGCGACGGCATCCGGCCGCTGGCGGAACTCGACATTGTCGCCAGGCAGCCCCGGCGCCAGGGATTCCCAGGCGCGCAGGTAGTCGGCGAGCTGCGCGTGCAGCGCCTGGTTGGTCGCTTCCAGTCCGAGGCGCGTGACCATCGCCGGCAGGCCGCCGTGGACGAAGGCGCTGTCGTTGACCGTGATCAGGAACGCCTGGCCGAGCAGCCAGGCGCCGTACTCGCCGGCCGCTGAGAAGGCCTGGCGATGGGCGAAATAGCCCGGCGGAAAACGGGCGTCGAACGAGGCGCGCGATGCCCCCGGGTCCTGCGCCAGCCGCCGCCGCCACCGGGACTCGCGCAGCGCGTCGTCCTCTGGTCCCGCGAACGACGCGAATTCCTCCGCGCTGACGTAGCGCAGGTCGCCGACGATGTTCATGACCTCGTGGTTGCCGAGCACCATGTGAAATGCGCCGCCAGCCTGGCGTGCCTCGGATTCCAGGCGCATCAGCAGATCGAGGACCTTGCGCGAATCCGGTCCGCGGTCGAGCAGGTCGCCGAGGCTGACCAGGTGGGTCGCGCCGGCGCGCCAGCGCAACGCGTCGTCGACGACCGCGGTCTCGCGCAGCAGCGACACCAGTTCCTCGTAGGCGCCGTGGGTGTCGGGAAAGACGACGACACGCGGCACGTCCGTGAACCGGTACGCCGGACCGGCCCCGGCAGCCGGTACGGCCAGCAGCAGGGCGAGGATGAAGACGGGCCAGCGCGGCATGGGGCGTATCATGCACCCGGCGCCATGCGGCGCAACTGCGGAAGCCCTGCATGACGACACTCGCCGGACGAATGATGCTGCAGCGCAGCCCGCTGTTCCGGGGCCTGGCGGCACCGGCGCTCGAGCGCATGGCCGCGCTCGCGACGCAGCGCCGCTACGACCAGGGAGAAGTGATCTGCAGCCAGGGGGATCCGGGCGATGCGCTGTTTGCGGTCGTCGCCGGCAAGGTGCGCATCAGCACCGGCGCTCCCGACGGGCGCGAGATCTTTCTGAACATCATGGAGCCGGGCGACACCTTCGGCGAGATCGCGTTGCTCGACGGCGGCACGCGCACCGCGACTGCCATCGCGGTGACCGCCTGTGAACTCGTGTCGCTGCGCCGTGAGCATCTCTTCGGCCTGCTGGAGAAAGAGCCGAAAGTCGCGCTCGAGCTGCTCCGGCTGTGCGGCGAGCGTCTGCGCTGGACCAGCGGCCTGCTCGAGGACGCGGCGCTGCTCGACGCGCCCGCGCGCCTGGCGAAGCGGCTGCTCGGCCTGGCGCAGCTTCACGGCGAGCAGGGCCAGGGCGGGCCCACCCTGCGGATCTCGCAGGAGGACCTCGCGGGATTCCTCGGCGTCACGCGCCAGGCCGTCAATCAGCAGCTTCAGGCCTGGAAGACGAACGGCTGGGTCGAACTCGGGCGCGGTCACGTGACCGTGCTGGACGAGCTGTCGCTCAGGGCGGTCGCGCAGGGCCGGTGAGGGCGGCGGGCGTTACTCCTCCCTCATCCGGTCCTCTTGATGACTTTCGTTCCGACGCCTACGGCGGCCATACCCACGACCACTCCTGCGACAAACGCCACGAATAGTGACTCCGGGTAGAAGATCGGATCGGGGTCGCTCGGCGCTACCGTATCACTGCCACCCTGAGCGAGCGCCGTGAAGGCCAGGAACTGGCTTCCCGCGACCGCCGCGACGGGCAGGGCCAGGCTTCGCGCAGTGATCCTGCTTGCCGCATCGTTCCGAATCGTCATTTGATTGGCCATGATTCGTCCCCCGTGGTTAGAGCATTTTTCTAATGTCGCCGAGTTCTGGCGCGGCCTTCAGTAGCATTTCCGGATACCCCAGTGCACGTGCGCGCCGCACGTGGGCGAGGGCCTTCGCCTCGTCGCCGAGCCCGAGCTCGGCCAATGCGACGTAGTAGTGAACGTAGGTGATTTCATCCCCTTCCCGCAGCGCCGACTCGATGCCGCGCCGGGCGCGGCCTGAGTCGCCGAGCTGCACTGCATAATACGCCGCCTGTGCCTGGTTGACAGCGTGGCTCGGGTTGACGGCCAGTTCGCCCTCCACCAGGTCGAGCGCCTTGCGGTAGGCCCGGCGCGCCTCA
>DASTOQ010000012.1:0-10526 GCA_035720205.1 Steroidobacteraceae bacterium
ACGGCGAGCAGGGCCAGGGCGGGCCCACCCTGCGGATCTCGCAGGAGGACCTCGCGGGATTCCTCGGCGTCACGCGCCAGGCCGTCAATCAGCAGCTTCAGGCCTGGAAGACGAACGGCTGGGTCGAGCTCGGGCGCGGTCACGTGACCGTGCTGGACGAGCTGTCGCTCAGGGCGGTCGCGCAGGGCCGGTGAGGGCGGCGGGCGTTACTCCTCCCTCATCCGGTCCTCTTGATGACTTTCGCTCCGACGCCTACGGCGGCCATGCCCACGACCACTCCTACGACAAACGCCACGAATAGTGACTCCGGGTAGAAGATCGGATTGGTCGTTGCGCCGGGTCCTACGACCTCGCCATTCTGAGCGGCCGCCGCGAAAGCAAGGACCTGACCTGCCACGACCGTTGCGACGGTCAGGGCCAGGTTTCGGGCGGTGACAATGCCTGACTTGTCGTTCCGAGCCGTCAACTGATTCGCCATGATTCGTCCCCCGTAGTTAAAGCATTTTCTTGATGTCGCCGAGTTCTGGCGCGGCTTTCAGCAGTACCTCCGGATACCCGAGCTCACGCGCACGCCGCAAGTGGGCGAGGGCCTTCGCCTCGTCGCCGAGCCCGAGCTCGGCCAACGCTACATAGTAGTGAACGTAAGTGATTTCATCCCCTTCCCGCAGCGCCGACTGGATGCCGCGCCGGGCGCGGCCCGAATCGCCGAGCTGCACTGCATAATACGCCGCCTGTGCCTGGTTGACAGCGTGGCTCGGGTTGACGGCCAGTTCGCCCTCCACCAGGTCGAGCGCCTTGCGGTAGGCCCGGCGCGCCTCATCCGGTTGCGCATCGAATCGCAGGGCATCGGCCAGGTTGCCCCAGGCCCGGTGGTCGGTGGGCACCAGCTCGATCGACTTCCGGAGCATGTCCTGGGCCGACTTGTAGCGGCCGAGGTAGTACTCGACGGTGCCCGAGTTGCCGTAGCCGCCACGGCGCGGCTCGATGGCCAGCGACTGCGCCAGGGCACGGCTGGCCCGGTCGAAATCGCCGGTCAGCATGTAGGCGATCCCGAGGTTGTTGAATGCATCGGGATTGTCCGGCGTCAACTCGGTGGTGCGCTCGTATGCGGTGACGGCATCCTTCGCGCGGCCGAGCGTGAACAGGAAATTGCCGTAGGCGTTGTGCGCGGCAGCGTAACTGGGCTGCGAGGCAATCGCGCGCCGGAACGTCTCCTCGGCCTCCGCCGCCTTGCCGCTCGCCGCCAGCGCCTGCGCCAGGCCCATCAGCGCGTCCGGCGACTGTGGCGCGAGCGCCAGGGCCCGCCGGTAAGCCGCTTCCGCTTCCGCCGCGTCGCCGGTGGCCAGGCGCAACCGGCCGATCGCCTCGTGCACTTCCTGCGCATCGCTGTCCAGCGCGCGCGCGCCGGCGCAGGCTTCCTCCGCGGCGGCGACCCGTGCCGGCACGCGCTCGAGGGCATAGCGCTCGACGTACGTCTGGCACAGCCCCGCCTGGGCGCGGGCAAAGCCCGGCTGCTCGGTGAGTGCGCGCCGGAACAGCCCTTCGGCGGCATCGAGCGCCCTCTGGCTGCGCGGCTGGCGCAGATAGGCGAGCCCTTGCAGGAAGTAGTCGTAGGCGGGGCCACTGCCGCTCGGCAGCTGCGCGCCCGGCGTACCCTGCGCACCCAGCAGCGTCTCGAGCGCGGACAGGAGCTGCGCGCCGATCTCTCCCTCGATGGTGAAATAGTCGCCCGACGGCGATTCATAGCTGTTCGACCAGCGCTGGCTGCCGCTCGCGGCTTCCACCAGGGCCGCATTGACGCGCACGCGGCCGGCGTCGCGCCGGACGCTGCCCTCGACCACGTAACTGACGCCGAGCCGCCCGGCGATCGCGCCGACGTCGAGCGGCTCGCCCTTGAACGCGAAGGTGGAGGTGCGCGCGGCCACGCGCAGGCCCGTGACGCGCGCCAGGCGGTTCGTCAGCTCCTCCGCGAGCCCGTCCCCGAGGTAGTCGTTCGCCGGATCGCCGCTCAGGTTCACGAACGGCAGCACGGCGATCGAGTTGGCCGCCGGGTCCGGCTCCCGTGGATCCAGCAGCGCACCGAGCGTGCGCCCGGTCCCCGGAACCGGGATGTCGCGCCAGAACAGCCCGAGCGCGGCCGCGCCTGCGAGCGTCACGACCGCGACCAGGGCCCGCAGCGCACGACGCGAACGCGCGTGCGTGAGCGCGCCCTGCAGGCGCCCGGCGATGCCGGGCGCAGCCGCCGGCAGCACCTCGAACGTGCGCACCGGCTCCTCGATGTTCTTGACCTGCCGCGTGCCCGCCGAGACGTAGCGGGCCGGAACCTTCAGATGCACCTGGTCGTACACCGGGCCCGAGATCAGCACGCCGCCGGGCCTCGCGAGCGCCTGCAGCCGCGCCGCGACGTTGACGGCGTCGCCGAACACCGAGCCCTTCTCCTCGATGACGTCGCCGAGGTTGACGCCGACGCGCAGCTGCATGCGCGTGGCGGGCGGCTGCGCGGCGTGGCCGGCCTCGACGCGCTGCTGGATCTCGAGCGCGCAGGAGACCGCGTTGACGGCGCTGGCGAACTCGGCCATCAGGCTGTCGCCGACGCTGCCGAACACGCGGCCGTCGAACTCGCGGACCCGTTCCTCGAAGATGTCGCGGCGCAGCTTGAGTGCCGCGAGCGTGCCGGTTTCGTCGGCGCCCATCAGCCGGCTGTAGTCGACGACGTCCGCCGCCAGGATGGCGGCGATCTTGCGGCTGTCCCGTTGCACGGCACCCCCGCCCGGCAGTCCGCGGAAGTATAGCTGCGCGCCGGCGAAAGGACCCCGGCGCGCCTCAGGCCAGGCTGCGTTCGACCTTCAGGACGTCCTTCATGCCGCGGATCGCGCGGATCAGGCGCGCCAGGTGCGCGCGGTCCTTGACCTGGACCTCGAACAGGATCGTGGACTGGTCGCCCTGCGTGGAATCCACGTTGACGTGGCTGATGTTGCTCTGCAGTTCGGCGATCTGCGTCGCGACCTGCGCCAGGATGCCCATGCGGTTCGTCACCTCCACTGCGAGGCCGGCGGTGAACAGCCGCTGCTGGTCCTTCTGCCACACGGCGGGGATCCACTTGTCCGGCTGCTTGCCGAAGGCGGCGACGTTGGAGCAGTTCTCGCGGTGGATCACGATGCCGCGGCCGCTCGACAGGTAGGCCACGACCGCGTCGTAGGGGATCGGGAAGCAGCAGCGCGCGTAGCTGACGACCAGGCCCTCGGTGCCCGCGATCGCGAGCGGCTGCTGCGCGGTCGCTTCCGGGCGCTCGTCGTCGGCCGGCAGCAGGCGGCGCGCGATCAGGCGCGCGAGCCGCTCGCCGAGGCCGATCTTCTCGAGCAGTTCCGCGCCGTCCTTGAGCGCGAGCGAGCGCGCTACCTCGTCGAGGCGTCCCTCCGGCAGCTTCTTGATCGACAGCTCGAATTCCTCCAGCGCCTGGTTCAGCATGCGGCCGCCCAGTTCCGCGGCTTCGCCGCGCTTGAGGGTGCGCAGGTACTGGCGGATCGCCGAGCGCGCCTTGGCGGTGGTCACGAAGCTCGCCCAGGCCGGGTTCGGCTGCGCGCCCTTGGCGGTGACGATCTCGACGGTCTGGCCATTGCGCAGCACCGTGCGCAGCGGCACCAGCCGGCGGTCCACCTTGGCGGCGACGCAGCGCTGGCCGACGCCGGTGTGCACCGCGTAGGCGAAGTCGACGCAGGTGGCGCCGCGCGGCAGGCGCATGATGTCGCCCTTGGGCGTGAACACGTAGACCTTGTCCGGGAACAGGTCCACTTTCACGCTCTCGACCAGCTCCTCGGCCGATCCCTCGTGCAACTCCATGACGCCCTTGAGCCACTCGGCCGCGCGCGCCTGCTGCACCGCGCCGTCGGCGTCGCCGGTCTTGTACTGCCAGTGCGCGGCGATGCCGGACTCGGCCATGCGATGCATGTCCTCGGTGCGGATCTGCACTTCCAGCGGGATGCCGTTCGGCCCGAACAGCGTGGTGTGCAGCGACTGGTAGCCGTTCACGCGCGGGATCGCGATGTAGTCCTTGAAGCGCCCGGGCGTCGGCCGGTAGAGGCCGTGCACCAGGCCGAGCGTGCGGTAACACTCGTCCACGGTCCTGACGACGATGCGCACGCCGAACACGTCCACCACCTGCGCGAGCGGCAGGTGCTTGCGGCGCATCTTCATGTAGACGCTGAACAGGTGCTTCTCGCGCGCCTCCACCGTGCCATGCACGCCCGCATTCGCGAGCGCCTGGCGCAGCGCCTTGACGATCTTCGGCAGGAACTCCTTCTGGTTGCCGCGCGCGCGCTTGAGCTCGCGCTCGATCACGCGGTAGCGCTGCGGGTAGAGCGTGCGGAATCCGAGCTCCTCGAGTTCCAGCTTCAGCGAGTGGATGCCGAGCCGGTTCGCGATCGGCGCGTAAATGTCGAGCGTCTCGCGGGCCACCGAGCGCCGCTTCTCCGGCGGCATCGCCGAGAGGGTGCGCATGTTGTGGGTGCGGTCGGCAAGCTTGACCATGATCACGCGGATGTCGCGCACCATCGCCAGGATCATCTTGCGGAAGCTCTCGGCCTGCGCTTCCTTGCGGCTCTTGAACTGGACCTGGTCGAGCTTGGTCACGCCGTCGACGATCTCGGCGACTTCCTTGCTGAACTTCTGCTCGACCTCGGCCATCGAGGAGGGCGTGTCCTCGACCACGTCGTGCAGGATGGCGGCGGTCAGCGTCGGGCCGTCGAGGTGCAGGTCGGCGAGGATGTCGGCGACCGCCACCGGGTGGGTGATGTAGGCCTCGCCGGACTGGCGCTTCTGGCCCTGGTGCGCGACCTCGGCGTAGTCGAAGGCCTCGCGCACGCGCTCGACCTGCTCGGGCGGCAGGTAACCCTCGATCTTCGCAATCAGCTGCGCGATCCCGGGAGCGCGTCTTCCGCCCGGCAACAGCCCGAGGATGGAAGACGCGTAACTCATGGGCCCGGGCGCCCCGCGGTCAGTCCCCCAGGCCGAGTTGCGGTGCGCGGAAATCCACGCCGAGGTCGAGCGGGTTGTCCGGGATCAGCTCCGGTTCCGGCTCGGGATCCGGCTCGGACAGCAGGTCGACGGTGACCTTGCCTTCCGCGATCTCGCGCAGCGCCACCACCGTGGGCTTGTCGTTCTCCCAGTCGACCAGCGCCTCGGCGCCGTTCGTGAGCCTGCGCGCGCGCTTGGCGGCGAGCAGGACGAGGTCGAACAGGTTGTCGACGGTATGCAGGCAGTCTTCGACGGTGATGCGGGCCATGGAAAAGACCGTAATTTCAGGGAATTGGACCGGCAATGATACCGGACGGCGGGGTCTCCCGGCCAGCGCCGGTTGCCGCCCGGGGCTAGTCCTTCGGCTGCCGGCGATCCCGGCGGGTGCGGCGCTCGGTCGTGACACGGACCGGCCTGGCAAAGGCGTCCAGTTCCTCCGTGCGCCTCCCGCCGGCGCGGCGATCCTCGTGGTGCTGGTAGGTGCAGTGGCACTGGCTGGGCCGGTCACAGCCCGGCAGGGGCAGTTGCGGCGCCTCCCGCGACAGCCAACGGCGGGTCGTCCCGGATGTTGCCGCCTCGCAGGCGCCGGGGCCCGGCTTCACCGAGACTGCGTGCCAACGGCGGTCAGACTTGGTCTTGTTTCCGCCCGGGTCCTTGGCTGCCATCGGATCCTGCCCCCTACCTGCCGTCCATGCTAGCGAATCTCCGAGTCAGCTGCCGAGCAGGCTGGCGGCGATTGCCGCCAGGCCTGGGCGGTCCTTGCGGCAGGCCTCGCCGCGCCCGTCGAAGACCGCCTCCAGCCCGGCGAGCGCCTGGTCGAAGACCTGGTTCACGATCACGTAATCGAAGTCCTGCCAGCGCGACATCTCGAGGGTCGATTCGGCCAGGCGTCGCGCGATGACGTCCTCGCTGTCGGTGCCGCGGCCGCGCAGCCGCCGCTCGAGCTCGGCGCGCGACGGTGGCAGGATGAAGATCTGCACCGCTTCCGGCAGCCGCTCGCGCACCTGGCGCGCGCCCTGCCAGTCGATGTCGAGGATCAGGTCGCGCCCGGAGGCGAGCGCGGCCTCGACCACGCTCCTGCGCGTGCCGTAGAGATTACCGAACACCTCGGCATGCTCGATGAACTCGTCCGCGGCAATGAGCCGCTCGAATTCCTCGCGCGTGACGAAGTGGTAGTCGCGGCCATCCTTCTCGTGTGCGCGCGGCTCGCGGGTCGTGCAGGACACCGAGAACTCGAGCCCCGGGCGCTTCTTCATCAGCGCCTGCAGCAGGCTGGTCTTGCCGCCGCCCGACGGCGCGGCGATGACGTACAGCTTTCCACGCTTCCCCACCCGCCAATTCTAAAGGGGACGCATCCCATTAATCTAAAGGGACGCGTCCCCTTTGGATTTCGTATATTTGGCGGCGCCAAATATACAAGTCTACGACCCGGTACCGTTCAGGCGAGGCTTAGAGAGACACCGGCGAGGGCGAGGCCGATGGCGATGGCGGCCAGCACGTCGCTTGGGTAATGCAGACCGAGGACGACGCGCGACAGCGCGACCAGCGCCGCGAATGGCAACAGCGGCAGCGCGAGCACCGGGAACCAGGCGCTGGCGACCGCGGTGAAGGCAACTGCATGCAGCGTGTGACCGGACGGGAAGCTGAACTGGTCGAGCGGCGCGACCAGGGCGACGATGCCCCGGCCCGCCGCACAGGGGCGCGGCCGGCGGATGTGGCGCTTGAGTCCCTTGTAGAGCGCGAGCGCCCCCAGTCCGGTGAGCGCCATGTGCAACGCCGCGAGTGCGCCGCGCGCACCGCCAAGGACCGCAAGCGCGGTCATCAGCGCGTACCAGAACATGCCGTCGCCGAGCCGGCTGACGGTCGCAAAGAAGCCATGCACGAAGCTGCGTGAACCCCAGCGATTCAACATCAGGCAGAGCGGCAGTTCGACGGCGGTCATGCCGGTGCTTCCACGGGCAGGGACTCGAGAAGGTCGACGAACTCGCGCAGCACCCGCTCCGGCGACAGCGCGAGCGCCGCGCGGCGCGCAGCCCGGCCCATCTCGTGCCGAATGGCATCGTCGGCGGCGGTCTCGACCGCAGCCGCGACGAAACCCGCCGCATCATGGCAGGCAACGGCCCGCCCGTGGACCCGGTCCTTCAGGTGCGCGTGCGCCGCGCCGTAGTCGAAAGCGACCGTCGCCACGCCTGCCGCCATGGCCTCCAGCGTCACGTTGCCGAAAGTCTCGGTCAGGCTCGGGAACAGAAACAGGTCGGCGGAAGCGAAGTGCCCGGCGAGATCCTCGCCGAGCCGCAGACCGGCAAAAACGAAGTCGGGGTGCTCGCGCTTGAGACGATCCGCGAGCGGCCCGCTGCCGACCCATACGAAACGCGCATCGGCGCGCCGCTGCCGGATCGCGCGGAAGGCATCGATCGCAAGGCCCAGGTTTTTCTCGGGTGCGATGCGCCCCACGTGGATGACGGCGAGACCGCCGGGGCCGACGCCCCAGCGCGCGCGCAGGCCGGCATCGCGCCGCGCGGGGTCGAACAGCGCGGTATCCACGCCGCGTGAAACGACGCGCACGCGCTCGAAGCCGCGCCGCTCGAGCCAGCCGCGCAATTCCTCGGTCGGCACGACCGTCGCACCGGAGGCATTGTGCATGCGCCGCAGCCAGGCGCGCACGAGCGGCGTCAGCGGCCCGAGCCCGTAGGCGCCCGCGTAGGCGTCGAAGCGCGTGTGGAAGCCGGTGGCGACCGGGATGCCGAGCCTGCGCGCCGCACGCACTGCGGACCAGCCGAGCGGCCCTTCGGTCGCCACGTACACCGCGTCCGGGCGCCGCGCACCGAAGTTCCGGGCGAGCAGCCGGACTGCCGGAAAGCCGAAGCGCAGACCCGGGTACTTCGGCAGCGCGGCGCCCGGCACCAGCAGTTCCTCGATCGGCTGCAGTCGCGGCAGCGCCGACACGCCCGGTTGTCGCGGGCGCACCAGCGTGATCTCGTGACCGCCAGCCGCCATCTGCGAGACGAGCGCATGCACCGTCAACGCGACACCGTTGACTTCGGGCGGATACGTTTCCGTGACGACTGCGATTCTCATAGGGCACCGCCTGGGTGCGGCGCCATTGTCGGAATCGCGCATGGCGCGCCTGTGACAGGCACATGACAGTGGCGTGAAACGCCGCGCCCAGACGGATCAAGGATTTATGAAATGGGGACGCTTCCCAATTGCGTACTAATTGGGAAACGTCCCCAATTAGTCCTCTCTATTTCTGGCTGAGCCAGGCGTCAGGCGTCGGGAAGCTCGCGGCTTCTTCCTTGAGCCATGAGCGCAGCGCACAGACTTTCGGCAGCTCCGCATAGGAGGGCGGACAGACGAAGGAGTAGCGGAAGCGCGACGGCACGATCGTGCGGCTCGCGAGCACCAGGCGTCCGGCCAGCAAGTCGTGCGCGGCGATGGACCAGCGCGCCGGCGCGTAGCCCAGCCCTTCCAGCACGGCAGTCAGCACGCTCACCGAGTCGTCGATGATGGTCGGCCCCGCGGGCCAGGGCGTCGGCGCCGCGCTCTTCTCGAACCTCGACCAGGGCTCGTCCTTCGCCTGCAGCATCGGGATGCCCTTGAGCGTCTCGCGCTCGTCGATCGAGCCGTGCTTCTTGTAGAGCGCCGGCGAGGCGACGACGACCAGCCACTCGTCCATCAGGTGCTCGTACTCGAGGCCGGGAATGACGTTCTGCCCGAGGCGCACGGCCGCGTGGAAGTCGCTGCGCCCGAAATCCACCGCCTCGCGCGAGGTGTGCCAGTCCACCTGCAGGTCCGGAAACTTCGCGTGCAGGCGGTGCAGCCGCGGCGTGAGCCATTTCTGCATCAGCGAGGAGAGCGTGCTGACGTTCACGACGCCGCCGGCGCGCATCAGGCGCGCTTCGCGCAGCACCGCGACCAGCGAGTCCAGCCCCGCCTGCACGCCGGGCAGCAATTTCGCGCCTTCCGGGGTCAGCTCCACCTTGCGGCCGCTCCTGCGCAGCACCGGGACCTGCAGGTATTCCTCCAGCGCCTTGATCTGCTGCGAAACGGCCGCCGGCGTGACGTTCAGGGCCTCGGCCGCGTCGGCGAAGGACAGGCGCGTGGCGACCGCCTCGAACACGCGCAAGGCATTGAGCGGCAAACGTCCATAGGCCGATGCGGGCACGAAAGTTTCCCTTAATCGAGGTTGAGTTTATGCGTTTGTTCGCCAAACGCCGTAGCCGCAGAGTCTAGCCCACGGAGGGACTGGCGCGGTGCCCGTCTCCCGGAAACCAGAGGAGTAGGCCATGAGCGGACATCTGCAGGGATTCCTGGGTTTTCTGGACCTGCTGGCGGAAGGCGAGCGGCGTCATGCCGAGCTGATCGCCGGCCGGCGTTTCGAGCCGGCGCTGCAGCCGGCGACGGCCGCCGCCAGGGTGATCAAGTTTCCCTTAACGGGGAATCAGAAAGCCCGTTTGTTCGGGGCGGCGGCGAAGTCCACAGTCCCGTCCGGAAATTGATGGAAGGCATCGGGCCTTCCGCAACACGCAAGCAAAGGAGCAAGGCAATGAAGGCGTATTCGATCTTTCGCAACACGGGGCTCGCGGCGGCGCTGGTCGTCACGCTCGCGACCCTGGTCAGCACCGGACTCGCGCTCGACCAGCGCGTGGTGTACGAGCGGGACATCCTGGGCTTCGAGCCCGCGTACGTCCTGCCCGAGGTCGTGGTCACGGCCCGGCGTCTCGAGACGTGAGCCGCCGGAACGATGCCGGGTCGCGGATCCGGAGATTCGCCGTCACTGTCGTCTGAACCGGTCGCAGCGTCCTCCCCCCGACGCACCGGCACTGGCGGCGAATCTCCGAATCCGCGCTCCGGCATCCCGCCGGGGGCATCCGTACAATCGGGCGGATGTTCCCGATCCGGGATGACAACCCGCACTTCCTGACCCCGTTCGCGACGATCGGACTGATCGTCGCGAACGTGCTTTCCTGGGTGCTGCTCCAGGGCCTCGGCACCGAACCCGCGCTCAGCGCTTCCGTGGCCGGGCTCGGCCTGGTGCCCGCGGACGCCTCCTGGCACTCCGTCCTCACCTCGATGTTCCTGCACGGCAGCTGGCTGCACCTGATCGGCAACCTGTGGTTCCTGTGGATCTTCGGCAACAACGTCGAGGATGCGATGGGCCACGTCCGCTTCGTGGTGTTCTACCTGCTGTGCGGCGTGGCGGCCGCGCTGGCGCAGCTCGCGACCGACCCGCGCTCCGGGATCCCGATGGTCGGGGCATCCGGCGCGATCGGCGGCGTGATGGGCGCCTACGTGCTGCTCTACCCGCGTGTGCACGTGCACCTGCTTGTGGTGCTCGGCTTCTACGTCAACACCATCGCCGTGCCCGCCTTCCTGATGCTCGGCTACTGGTTCGCGCTGCAACTGCTGAGCGGCCTCGGCACCCTCGGCATGAAGGGCGGCGGCGTCGCGTTCTGGGCGCACGCCGGCGGCTTCATCGCAGGCGCGGTCCTGGTGTTCGTGTTCCGCAACCG
>DASTOQ010000013.1:0-4490 GCA_035720205.1 Steroidobacteraceae bacterium
AACGCGCAGTACGGCACGCGCTACGTGGCGGTCATGCCGACCAATCTCTACGGCCCGAACGACAACTACGACCCGGTCACTGCCCACGTCCTGCCCGCGCTGCTGCGCAAGGCGCACCTCGCGAAAGTGGAAGGCGCGGGCAGTCTCGCGGTCTGGGGTTCCGGCAGGCCGCGCCGGGAGTTCCTGCACGTGGAAGACATGGCCGACGCCTGCATCCTGCTCATGGAACGGGGCGCCGGCGAGGGTCTCTACAACATCGGGAGCGGGACCGATGTGACGATCAGGGAACTCGCCGAAATTATCGCGCGCGTGGTGGGGTTCGATGGACGGCTCGCGTTCGACTCCAGCAAGCCGGACGGCACGCCGCGCAAGCTCCTGGATGTCAGCCGCCTCAATGCACTGGGCTGGCAGTCGCGCCTTGGCCTGGAGGAGGGCATACGGATGACCTACCGGAAGTGCCTCGAGAACGGCGTGTTCGGGCTGGCGGAAGCGGAACACGGGTGACGTTCAAGTTTCCGGCGAGCCTGGCGGTCGCGACCGGCACCCACGCTGACGCTGCCGGCCGCGCCGCGACCCGCCTGGCTGCGCGCGTCGCGGACGACGTCTCGCGCCTGCGCGGGACGCTGCGCCGGGCGGGCTGGGCGCTCGCCGACCAGTGCATGGTGAGCGCGGCCAATTTCCTCACCATCTTCCTGTTTGCCCGCCACCTGGAAGCCGCGACCTTCGGCGCGTTCATGCTTGCCTACACCGGGCTGCTGCTGCTCACCAACCTGCAGAATGCGCTGATCGTGCAGCCCCACAACGTGCTGGCGGCGGGGCTGGCACCGCCGGAATACCGCAGGTTCACGGGGGCGTTGCTGGTGCTGCAGGTGCTGTACGGGCTCGCGGTTTGCGCGGGACTTTTCCTCGTGGGGTGGCTGATCGCAACGGCGTACTCGCCGGCGACCGGCGATGTCCTGATCGCCCTTGCGCTCACCGCCGTGCCGTGGATGGCGCAGGATTTCGCGCGCCGCGTGCTCTATACGCGCGGTGAGTCACGGGCCGCCGCGGCCAACGACGGCGTGACCAATGGACTGCAGTTGTTCGGCGCGCTCATGCTGATCCAGCTGCCGGCCGCCTGGGCAGCGCCGGCTTCGGCACTGTCGGTGCTCGGCCTTTCGGCCGCCGCCGGCGCGCTGTTCGGGGCCTGGCAGCTGCGCAATCACGTCGGCTTCCTGGGAACGGGATTCGGCCCGTACCGGCACGCGTGGTTCGAGGCCTGGCATTTCGGCAAGTGGCTGACGGCGCAGAACGGGCTGGCATGGTTCGGCGCGCAGGGGCATTCGTGGGTGGTCGGACTCATGCTCGGCGTGGAGCAGGTCGGCATCTATCGCGCGGCGACTCACCTCGTCAACCTGATGAACCCCCTGCTGCAGGCGTGCCTCACTTACCTGCCCTCGCGCGGCAGCCTTGCGTATCACGCGGGTGGCGCGGCCGGGCTGTCGCGGTGGGTGGGGCGGACGCAGCGGATGCTGCTGCTCGCGCTGGCGCCCTTCTGCGTTCTGCTCGTGGTGTTTCCCGGCCAGGTGCTGGATCTCGCCTACGGCGGTCGTTTCGCCGGAACGACTCTCGCGCTGATCCTGGCGCTCGCGGCGGTCGCGCAGTGCATCGGATTCTCGAAGTATCCGTTCGACATCGGTCTGCTCGCGCTGCGCTCGCCGAAGTCCATTTTCTACGCCTACCTGATCCCGGTGATATTGCTGCTCACCGTGGGAGCGTCGCTGATCTGGTACCTGGGGATCCTGGGCGTGCCGCTGTCGGGCATCGTGATCAATTCGGCGCTGCTGATCGCGACCCGCCGCGCGTACCGGGCGCGCATGCGGCAGGAACAGGACCGCCCGGCGGTCGCGAAGGAGACCTCATGAACGCACCGCTAAATGCCGCTGCCACGCTGCCGGCCGGTGACGAGCGGCGCGCACGGCCCGAGGCCGCTGTTTTCGGCGAGTGGAACACGTCCAACCTGGGCGACCGCGGTATTCACGACGGCGTCCTGCGGTTTTTCTCCGAATGCGGCTGGGACGCGCGCTCCTACGGGCTTTCGACGCTGACGCCGGTGCCCGCGGACGCGGCGAACCGGCCGGCGTCCGCGCCCGTTCCTGGCCGGGTGGTCGGGGTACTGGGTCGCGTGCCACCGCTGAAGCGCGTGCTGCGCGGGGCGCGCCAGCGGGTGCGGATCGCCGCGCTGTCGCCGCGGCTGCGGCATTCGCAGGCCATCGTGGTGGGCGGCGGCGCGCTGCTGTCGGACGCCAACCTGCATTTTCCCCAATCGCTGGTCCGGCTGGCGCGCGCGGCGCGCCGGCTCGGCAAGCCGCTGGTGTGCCTGGGCTGCAGCGTCGAAGGCGAGTGGTCGGCGCCGGGCAGCCGCATGATCGGCGAATTCCTCGACGCCTGCGAAGTCATCGCGGTGCGCGATCACGCCACGGCCGGGCGCCTCGCGGCCGTCATCGGCGCGCCGCCGCCGGTGTTCGGGGATTTTTGCCTGTGGGAGTCGCGCATCATGGAGGGCGGCGGTTCCCCGCAGGAGCGGCATTCCTATGCGATCAACGTGAGCCAGCTGCCGGGACCGTGGGCGGGGGCGCAGGAACACTACGAAGACGCGCTGGTCGCGCTGATCAGCCGGCTTGCGCGCCGAGCGCAGGGGCGGCGCGCCGGAATCCGGATCTTCACGACCGGGACGGCCGAGGACGCGCGCGCCGCACAACGCGTGTTCGGGCGGATCGACGCCGTCGGCGCGGAGCTGCACCTTCCCGGCAATCTCGCGCAGCTCTCTTCGATGCTGCGCACGAGCGCGGTGGCGGTCTCGACCCGGTTGCATGCCGCCATCCTCGCGCTCGCCGAGCAGACGCCGGTCGTCGGTTTCTCCGCCGGCCCGAAGCTGCGCAATTACTTCGCGACTCTCGGCATCCGGCGCTGCGCGTACGATGTCGCCGACCAGGCGCAGCTCATGGACTGGCTCGCGCAAGCGGATTACGGCGAGCTTTATTCCGAGCAGCGGCGCGCGCTCGTGCACTCCCCGATCTGGGCGGACCGGGCGCGGGTGCGCCGCTCGCTCGAATTGCTCGCCGGGGCGGAGACCACATGCAGGTAATGCTGTATCTCAAGCACTTTCCTGCGGCCGGCGCGCCGCTGAACGACGGGACCTCCATAGCCGTCGGCGGGCTGGCGTCCGGCCTCGCGGAAAACGGGGCGCGTGTCGCGGTGCTGTGCGAGGGCCCGGCGCGCAGCTCGATTACGACCGAGCGCGGCTACGCGGTCGAGTGCTTCGCCAACCGCCATCCGTACCGGACCTTTTCGCTCGCTCCCGGCCTGAAACGCCATGTCGCCGAGCATCTCGCTTCGCGCCCCGGGCTGTGCCTGGTGAACGGCATGTTTCATCCGCCGGTCTACGCGATGGGCCGGTGGCTGCGCCGCCTCGGCGTGCCCTACGTGGTGGCGCCGCACGATCCCTACGACAGCGCCGTGTTCAGCCGCAACGCGCACCTGAAATGGCCCTACTGGTACCTGTTCGAGCGCAGGCTGCTCGCGCGGGCGAGCGCGGTGCAGGTGCTCGACATCCAGCACGCCGACTGCCTGCGCGGGCTCGGCATCGGCACGCGCGTGATCGAGACGCTGAACGGCGTCGCCCCGGGCAGCGCCCCGCCGGAGTCGCAGCTCGCGTGGCGCTCCGCAAGAGAGCCGGTGAGCCTGATGTTTCTCGGCCGGATCGACTCCTGGAACAAGGGGCTCGACATCCTGATCGATGCGTTCCCGCATTTTGCCGCGCTGACCGCCGCGCGGCTGACGGTGCAGGGACCGGACTGGGGCGACCGCGCCCGCCTCGAGGAGCTCGCGGCGCGCAGGATGATATCCAGCAAGGTGGCATTTCACGGGCCGGATTACCGGCGGCCCGCGCCGTGGATCATCGCGGACCACGACGTCTTCTGCCTGCCTTCGCGGTTCGAAGGCTTCGGGCTCGCCGCGCTCGAGGCGATGCTGGCCGCGCGCGTGCTGCTGGTCTCCGAGATCGCCGGCATCGCGCGCCACGTGCGGGCGAGCGACTGCGGCGTCACTGTCAAGCCGACCGTGGCCGGCGTCGCGGAGGGACTGGCCGCGCTGCTGCGGCGCCGGTCCGAGTGGCGCGAAATGGGATTGCGCGGGCGCCGCTACGCACTCGCCAACCTGCAATGGAAAAACATCGCCGCCAGCGCGCTCCGGCAGTACGAGCGGCTGGCTGCCTGACCCCGATGAACGATCGCCAGTACGTCGCACAGTGCCTGTTCCAGTATCTCGATCACTGCGAGGTGGCCTATTGCGTGGTAGGCGACACGCGCGACTACCCCGAAGCGATCCGCAGCGACATCGATATCGTCGTGCCGGGCTGGATGCTCGACGATTTGCCCCGCCTCGCCGCCCGTTTCTGCCGCGAGCTCGACATTCACATGGTGGAGCTGATCCGTCACGAGCAGACGGCC
>DASTOQ010000014.1:0-12218 GCA_035720205.1 Steroidobacteraceae bacterium
TCACGAGATCGCGACGATGCCGCAGGCGCTGCGGGTCGCGGGCGGGGAAACGGTCGTGCGGCTGCCCGCGCGGCCCGGCCGCGGCGGGCGCTGCCAGCAGCTTGCGCTCGCCGCCGCGCGCCTGATCGCCGGCCACCCGGAGTACGTGCTGCTCGCGGCCGGGACCGACGGACGTGACGGCGCGAGCGACGATGCCGGCGCCATCGTGGACGGCGATACGCTGGCGCGCATCGAGGACGCGGGCCTCGACGTCGAAGCGGGACTCGCCGCGGCCGACAGCGGGACGCTGCTGGAGGCGGCCGGGGACCTCGTCTACACCGGACCGACCGGCACCAACGTCGGCGACATCGTGCTGGCGTTGCGGCAGCCGCTAAGATAGCCGCATGAGCGTGCGGGTCCTGATCATCGCCGGCCAGAGCGACTTCCGGCGCCTGCTCGCGCACCACGTCGCGACCGGCTTCGACGATCCGGCCATCGCCGAGTACGACCCGGCGTCGGCCGGACGCCTGCCGGCCGATTTCTCGGGCAGCGCCTACGACGCGGTGCTGCTCGCCGACACACCGGGCGGAGAGCCGGGTCTCGACTGGCTGCGCGACCTGTCGCGGCGCAATGCTTTCCCGCCGATCATTTACCTGCTCTCGAATCCGGCTGCGGAGGCCGAAGAGCAGGCGATCGCCGCCGGCGCCCACGGCTGCCTGTCGGCGCGCAAGATCGACCACGCGGGCCTGGTCGCCGCGCTGCGCTCGGCGCAGGCGCGCCGCGGCCAGCCGTCGCGCCCGTCGCCGCGCAGCGAGGAGGCGCCGCGCGCCAGCCGCTTCGGCGACGCGGTCATCCGCGGTTACCGCTTCGTGAGCCAGATCGCCGAGAACCCGGTCTCGAGCGTCTACCTGGCCAGCAGCGAGCGCAGCGGCGAGAAGGTGGTGCTGAAAGTGCTGCACCAGCCGCCCGACAGCGGCGGCGGGGAGCGGACATTCGACCGCTTCCTGCGCGAGTACCAGATCGCGGCCGGCATTTCGCACCCGAATGTCGCGCACGTGCACGATTTCGGCGTGGCCGACGACCATGCCTACATCGCCATGGAGTACTTCCCGAAGGGCGACCTGCGCGCGCGCATCAAGGCGGGCATCGAGCCGGTCCAGGCGCTCGCCTACCTGCGCCAGATGACCGAGGCGCTGGTGGTGCTGCACGGCGCGGGCGTGCTGCACCGGGACCTCAAGCCCGGCAACGTGATGGTGCGCGACGAATCGTCGGTGGCGCTGATCGACTACGGCCTGTCCAAGCAGCTGTCGCTCGCGGCTTCGATCAGCGCCGACGGCGAGATCTTCGGCACGCCCTACTACATGAGCCCGGAGCAGGGCCACGGCCGCGACACCGACGCGAGCAGCGACATCTACAGCCTCGGGATCATCTTCTACGAGATGCTGATGCGCCGGAAACCGTATGTCGCCGGCACCCCGATGCAGGTGATCTACAAGCATGCGCATGCGCCGCTGCCGGAGCTGCCGGCGCACCTGAAGCGCTTCGAGGGGCTGCTCTACAATTGCATCGCGAAGGACCCGCGGCGGCGCTACGCGAGCGCCGACCGGCTGCTCGACGAGGTGCGCGAGCTCGAGCGCGACGAGGCCGGGCGCTGACGGCGGGCGGCCCTAGGCCGGGCAGGGCAGGAGCCGCGGGCCGCCGGAATCCCAGCGCAGCACGCTGGCGGTGGCGTGCCAGTCCCCCAGCACGTATCGCCGGGCCGGCCTGCCGTCCACCACGGACTCGTGCAGGGCGGGCCGGTGCGTGTGGCCATGGATCATGGTGTCGGTGGCCGCGGCGCGGAACAGCGCCTCCACCGCCGCCGGGTTGACGTCCGTGATGTATTCCGCGGCGGTCGCCAGGTGCTCGCGGCTGCCGGCGCGCGCCTCGCCGGCGAGGCGGCGGCGCTGGTCGAGCGACAGGCGCGCGAACCCCGCGCGCACCGCGGGATCGCGCACCAGCGCGCGCAGGCGCTGGTAGGCGCGGTCGTCCACGCAGAGGCCGTCCCCGTGGGTGAGAATGACCCGCGTGCCCGCGATGCTGACGATCGCGGGATCCTCGAGCAGCAACGCCCCGCTGTCGGCGCAGAAGCGCTCCCCGATCAGGAAGTCCCGGTTGCCACGCATCACGCAGACGAGCGTGCCGCTGGCGGCGAGCGCGGCGATCGCGGACGTCACGCCGCGGTGGGCGGGCTCCGGATCGTCGTCGCCGACCCAGGCTTCGAACAGGTCGCCGAGCAGGTAGAGCGAGTCCGCCTCGCGCGCCGGGCCCGCCAGGAAGCGGATGAAGCGGTCGGCGATCTCGGGCGCGGCGGGGTCGAGGTGCAGGTCGGAGGCGAACCAGGCGCTCACGGCGCCGGGTCCGCCGCGGGCGCCGCCTCGCCGACCACGAAGGCGCGCCGGACCACGGGAGGACTGACCGGCACGTCGGCGGCGAAGTCCTTGACCACGCGCGTCTGCAGGTAGGCGATGCGGTCCACGACCTCCATACCCTCGACGACCCGGCCGAAGACCGCGTAGCCCCAGCGGGTCGGCAGCGGATCGAGACCGCCGTTGTCGATCAGGTTGATGTAGAACTGCGCCGAGCCTGAGTGCGGGCTGTCCTCGCGCGCGAGGCCGAGCGTGCCGCGGCGGTTCGACAGCCCGTTGCCGCTCTCGTTGGGGATGGGCGCGCGGCCGGCGCGCGGCGCCAGCTTGTCGTCGAAGCCGCCGCCCTGGATCACGAAGTTCGGGATCACGCGGTGGAAGACGGTGCCGTCGTAGTGGCCGTCGCGCACGTAGCGCAGGAAGTTTTCCGCCGAGAGCGGGGCGCGCACGGCGTCGAGCTCGACCACGATCGTGCCCATCGTGGTGTCCAGCTGGACCCGGGGCGCGAGCGTCGGGGACCCCTGGGCGGCCGCCATCACGGGCGCCAGCGTCAGCAGCAGCAACGGCAGGCAATTCGGCTTCATGGTGGGCGCAAGGATAGCAGCGGCGTGCGCGCGCGACACCCTGCCGTCGGTGGAGACCATCCCGTAGACTGTGCCGGCGATGGAACCGACCGTCACGCGCTTTGCGCCCAGTCCCTCCGGCGCGCTGCATCCGGGCAACGCGCGCACGGCCCTGTTCAGCTTCCTGCTGGCGCGCCGCAGCGGCGGGCGCTTCCTGCTGCGCGTGGAGGACAGCGACCGCGAGCGCAGCGGCGAGGAGTTCGTCGCCGGACAGCTGGCGGATCTCTCCTGGCTCGGCCTCGGCTGGGACGGGGGCCCGGATCATGACGACGGCCGCGGTCCCTACCGCCAGTCGGAACGCGGCGCGATCTACGCGCGGCTGTTCGCGCAGCTCGAGGCGGCGGGCCAGGCCTATCCCTGCTATTGCGCGCCGGCCGAACTCGACGCCACGCGCCGTGCGCAGCTCGCCAGGGGCGAGCCGCCGCGCTACCCCGGCACCTGCCGCGGCCTGGATGCCGGCGCGCGCGCCGCGCGCGCGGCACAGGGCCTGCGGCCGGCGCTGCGCCTGGCGCTGCCGGAGCGGCAGGTGGTGCGCTTCGACGACCTGGTGCGCGGCCCGCAGGAGACGGACGCGGCGGCGCTGGGCGACTTCGTCATCCGCCGCGCCGACGGCGCGGCGGTGTTCTTCTTCTGCAACGCCGCCGACGATGCGCTCATGGGCGTCACCCACGTGCTGCGCGGCGACGACCACCTGAGCAACACGCCGCGCCAGCTGCTGCTGCTGGCGGCGCTCGGGCTCGCGGCGCCGCGCTACGGCCACCTGCCGCTGCTGCTGGACGCCGGCGGCGCGCCGCAGTCCAAGCGCCGCGGCAGCATCACGGTCGGGGAGCTGCGCGGCCGGGGCTATCTGCCGGGCGCCGTCGCCAATTACCTGCTGCGCCTCGGGCACCACGGGGCGCCGGACGCCTGGGTCGAGCCCGCGGAACTCGCGCGGCATTTCGACCCGGGCAAGCTCGGCCGCGCGCCCGCGCACTTCGACCTGGTGCAGCTCGACCACTGGCAGCGCGAGGCAGTCCGCAGGCTGTCACCGTCGCAGGCGGCGGAATGGCTGGCGCCGGCGTTGCCTTCCGACTGGCCGTCGGCGCGCCGCGTCGAGACGGCCCGGCTGCTGCAGGGCAACCTGTTGCTGCCAGGGGAGGCGGCCGGCTGGGTCGCCGTGCTGTCCGGAGAGCTCGCGCCGCTCACGGGCGAGGACGCGGCCGCGGTCGCCGCCGCGGGCGCGGGATTCTTCGAGTCGGCGCTGGCCGCGTTCGACGACACCGGCGGCGACCTCGCGCGGCTCGCCGAGCAGATCAGGGCGCGCACCGGCCGCAAGGGCAGGGAGATCTACCGGCCGCTGCGCATCGCGCTCACCGGGCGCCATGACGGCCCGGAGCTGGCGGCGCTGCTGCCCGCGATCCCGCCGGCGCTGGTGCGCGAGCGGCTCGCGAATGCCGCGCGGATGCACTGAGGCCCCATGCTGCAGATCCACAATTCGCTCACCGGCCGCAAGGAGCCGTTCACGCCGCTGGTCGAGGGCCAGGTCGGCATGTACGTCTGCGGCATCACGGTGTACGACTACATCCACGTCGGGCACGCGCGCTCCCAGATCGCCTTCGACGTGGTGCGGCGCTGGCTGCGCGTCAAGGGCCTGCGCGTGAACTACGTGCGCAACATCACCGACGTCGACGACAAGATCATCCAGCGCGCGCAGGAGCGCGGGGAGTCGGTCGAGGGCCTCACGGCCCGCTTCATCGCCGCCATGGACGAGGACTTCGCCGCGCTCGGCATCGAGAAGCCCGACCACGAGCCGCGGGCGACCGCCTACATCCGCGAGATCGTGCAGATGATCGAGCGGCTGCGCGAGCGAGGCTTCGCCTACGTCGGCGAGAGCGGCGACGTGCTGTACTCGGTCGCCAGGTTCGAGCGCTACGGGCGGCTGTCCGGCAAGAATCCCGCGGACCTGCGCGCCGGCGCGCGGGTTGAAGTGGACGAGCGCAAGCGCGACCCGCTCGATTTCGTGCTGTGGAAGCGCGCCAAGCCCGGCGAGCCGGCCTGGGAATCGCCCTGGGGCCCGGGCCGGCCGGGCTGGCACATCGAGTGCTCGGCGATGGCGGTCGCGCTGCTCGGGCCTTCTTTCGACATCCACGGCGGCGGCATGGATCTCAAGTTCCCGCACCACGAGAACGAGATCGCGCAGTCCTGCGCGGCCTGCGACGCGCCGTTCGCACGGGTGTGGATGCACAACGGCTTCGTGCGCGTCAACGAGGAGAAGATGTCGAAGTCGCTCGGGAACTTCTTCACCGTGCGCGAAGTGCTGCCGAAGCTGCGCCCGGAGGTGCTGCGCGCCTTCCTGCTCTCGTCGCACTACCGCGGCCCGGTCAACTATGCCGAGGACAACCTGCGCCAGGCGGACGCCGCGCTCACGCGGCTCTATCTTGCGCTGCGCGGGGTTACCCCGGCGCGCGAGGTGCAGGCGTCCGAGGCGACGCTGCGCTTCGCCGCGGCCATGGACGACGACTTCAACACGCCGGAAGCACTGGCCGCGCTGCAGTCGCTGGCGCGCGAGCTGAATGTCGCGAAAACCGCGGGCGATGCGCAGCGCGCCGCGCGGCTGGCGGCGGAACTGGTGCACCTCGGCGGCCACCTCGGCCTGCTGGAGCGCAAACCCGAGGAATGGCTGTCGGCGCGCTCCGAGATCACCGGCGGCGCGGCGGAGGCGGCGCCGATCGGGGACGCGGAGGTCGAGAAGCTGGTGGCGGCGCGCATCGCCGCGCGCAAGGCGCGCAACTTCAGGGAGTCCGACCGGATCCGCGACGAGCTGGCCGCGCGCGGCATCGTGCTCGAGGACGGCGCCGCGGGCACGACCTGGCGGCGGAAGTAGGCGCCCAAAGGAAAGGGGCGCCGAAGCGCCCCTTTCGCCGCACCCGAGGCCGCGTTCAGCGGAACGAGTACGTGGTGCGCAGGCTCCAGAACCGCCCGCGCGGGTTGTGGATCGCCGACACGAAGCCATAGACGTCGGTGTCGCCGTCGCACACGCAGACCGGCACTTCTTCGTCGAAGGCATTGTCGAGGAACAGCGAGATCTTCGTGTTCTCGAAGCCGGTGTAGGCGAACTGGAAGTTCACCGTCGTGAACGAGTCCACGCTGCCCACCGGGGCCAGTGCCGATGGCGAGAGGTCGCGCCAGTCGTTGAACGAGCTGATGTAGTTCACGCGCGTGCCGACAGCCCAATCGCCCAGCCGGTAGTCGCCGGTGAGCGCGATCCGGTCCTCCGGGTACTCGTACTCGCCCGCGAACTCCTGCGTCTCGAAGGTCAAGCCGTCCGAACCCAGCAGGACCTTGTCGAACTCGAGCAGGTGCGTCCAGTCGAGGCCCAGCGTCAGGCTGCCGTCGCCGAGTCCCATGTTGTGGTACACGGCGAGATCGACGCCCTGTGCGGACTGGCTGCCGATGTTGCGGAAACTGCTCCTGATGAACTGCAGCGGACCCAGGGTGTCCCCGGGCAGCGGCGCTCCGCGCACGCAGACCGTGCTGGCCTGGTTGTTGCACTCCTGGTTGTAGATGAAGATGCGCGGCACCTCGTCGATCTTGTTGTCCTGCTGGATGTCCCAGAAGTCGAGCGAGACGCTGGTCGCGCCGGTCGGCTGCCAGACGGCGCCGATGTTGAAGGTCTCCGACTCTTCGGGCTGCAGGTCCGGGTTGCCCGAGAAGTTGATCTGGAAGTCGGTGTTCGCGCAGTACACCGGGTTGTCGGCGCAGCCGAAGGTGTCCTGGAAGAACTCCGATTCCTGCGAGGGCCCGAGGCCGATCTGGGCCAGCGACGGGGCACGGAAACCCTCGCCCCAGGACGCGCGCAGCGCGAACGAATCCATCGGCGCCCAGCGCAGGGCGACCTTCGGGTTCGTGGTATCGCCGAAGTCGCTGTAGTCGTCGTAGCGGCCGGCGACCTGCAGCTCGAGTGTCTCCAGGAGCGGGAACGAGAACTCCACGAACGCCGACCAGTTGTCACGCTGTGCCGCCGCCGACACCGACTCGGTGCCGAAGATCAGGCCACGCTGGAACTGGTCGTCCGGAACGTCGGTGATGCGCTCGTCGCGGTATTCGAGGCCCGCGGCCATCATCACCTGCCCGGCGCCCATTTCGAACAGCGGGCCCGTGATGGTCGCGTCGTAGAGGCTCAGGTTCGACTTGCCCTGGCGCACCAGGTTGGTCGTGATCGCATCGATCACACTGGCGGGATTCTGGACGCCTCCAAAAGGGTTGTAGAGGCCGAGGTCCAACTGCTGCTGCAGGAAGTCGGTTCGCACCCAACCCTGGGTCTTGTCGCCCGTCTGGGTGGATTCGCTGCGGGCGCGCTGGGCACCCACCTCCCACCTCCAGTCGTTGAACTCACCGCGCAGGCCGACCACGGCGCGCAGGTTGTCGGTCTCGATGTCCCACTGGCGCGCGCCGGCGTCCACCGTGCGGTAGCGGCTGATGCCGGTCGCGTCGCCACCGAACGGATCGTCGGGATGGTTGTTGAGCGTGAGGCCGGCAGTCTCGTCGAGCGGCGTCGGCGCGCCCTGCGCGATCGAGGTGTTGTGCTGTACCGCAATCTCGGTAAACAGCTCGATCCCGGCCCCCATGCCCTTGCGGCCGAGCAGCAACATGCCGGTGCGCTCCGCCTCGGGGACCAGCAGGTTCCACGGGCCGTAGTCATACAGGCAGGTCTGGCCGGCGATGCTGCCCACCGGGCAGGCCGGGTCGCGCAGGATCGTCGTTCCACCCATGCCGTCGTCCACGAAGAAGCGGCCGGGATAGCCGCGCGAAGAACGGAAATCCGCGCCGCCAAACGCCGAATTGTCCGCCGAACCGATGCGGCCACGCTCGAAGTTGAACAGCGTGCTGTTCTTGAAGTAGTCAAAGATCATGGTGACGTTCGAGTCGTCGCCGCTCGTGCCCCAGATCGCTGAGGCCGTGGTCTCGGACGAGCTGCCGCTGGTGACGTCGCCGTAGCCGGCCGTGACCTCGAATCCGTCGAAGTCCTTGCGCAGCACGATGTTGATCACGCCCGCAACGGCGTCGGAGCCGTACACCGCGGAAGCGCCGTCCTTCAGCACCTCGACGCGCTCGATGGCGGCGACCGGGATCGTGTTGATGTCCACGAAGTTCGTGGTGACGCTCTCCGCAAAGGAGCTGATCGCGACGCGCCGGCCATTGACCAGCACGAGGGTCGCGTCGGCGCCGAGGCCGCGCAGGCTGATCGAGGCGGCGCCGTTCGCGGTCGAGTCCTGGTTGTTGCCGCGCGTCGAAAACGCGCCGTTGCCGTTGACCGGGATCTTCTCGAGCAACTGCTGCAGGTTCTGATAGCCGGAATTCTCGATCGCCTCGCGGTCGACTGTCAGTATCGGCGACGGGCCTTCGAAATCCGCGCTACGCGCGATGCGTGATCCGATGACCACGACTCCTTCCTCGTCGCCCTGCGCCAGCACCGCGGGCGCAGCCAAAGCCGCCGACAAGCCGGCCGCTCCTCCGATCGCGAGCCTGATGGCATAGGCGAGCGGTGTTCGCTTGATCATGGATGAATCCCCTGTTGGTTCAGAAACAACAACCGCAACGCGGCTGCTACCGCCGGGAATCTACACCGTTCGCGATCTGAATGCCTACTGTGGCGTGAAAAGAACGCGCACCCTCCTGGCCGGCTGGAGGGCGCAGGGGCAGCCCCGCTCAAAATTGACGGTTCCAGGGTGCCTACGTAAGATGCGGGCCCGCGCGCAGGCCGGTGGGCCGGCGCGGCCGCGGCCGGCAGGATTTCTGGCGGGGCATGGCGCAGTCTGGTAGCGCATCTGCTTTGGGAGCAGAGGGTCGGGGGTTCAAATCCCTCTGCCCCGACCATTTCGGAGGGGCGGCGCCTCGGGCAGGACAGAGCGCCCGTAGCTCAACCGGATAGAGCACCGGCCTTCTAAGCCGGCGGTTGCAGGTTCGAGTCCTGCCGGGCGCACCAGGAGCCGGGGACATGACGGCGCAAGGTTTTCGATGGCGGGCGTAGCTCAGCTGGTAGAGCCCCGGATTGTGATTCCGGCCGTCGCGGGTTCGAATCCCGTCGCTCGCCCCAGATTTTCGGGCCATTAGCTCAATTGGTAGAGCTCCGGACTCTTAATCCGTAGGTTGTAGGTTCGAGTCCTACATGGCCCACCATCCCAGGCCCCGCAGCCGGTGCTGCGGGGCATTCGCCGGCAACGCAGATGGAACCCAGGCGAGACATACCCGAGCCGACGTACCACTGGCCCGGCGGGCCGACCGCCGAGGACGACCCGACGCCACTGGAGTCGGCGCTCGCCGCGCTCAAGTTCGGCGCGATCGCGGCGGCCGCGGCCACCATTCTCTATTACTACCTGGCGGTATACCGCGGCATCGTGACCGGTCGCCTGGCGATGACCTCCACCGTGCTGGCCGCCTTCGTCCTGCCGAGCCTGCTCGCGTTCCTGCGCACCCGCTGGGTCCGCCGGCGGCGGGCCGGCCGCCGCCCGGGAGACGCCGACCCTTAAGCTATACTTGCCGGCTGGAAACAACGCGGGCGTTGCGTTTCCGGCCGGTTCCAGATGCGAAAGTGGCGGAATTGGCAGACGCGCCGGATTTAGGTTCCGGTGGGGCAACCCGTGAGAGTTCGAGTCTCTCCTTTCGCACCACGAGGTGTCCGGACAGATGATGGTTTCAGTCGAGACGCTATCGGGCCTGGAGCGGCGCATGCAGGTGTCCGTGCCGGCGACCCGGGTCAAGCAGCAGGTGGACGCGCGCCTGCTCAAGGTCAGCCGCACGGTGCGCATCAAGGGCTTCCGCCCCGGCAAGGCGCCGATCCACATCGTGCGCAAGCATTACGGCCCGCAGGTCCGCGACGAGGTGGTTTCCGACCTGATCCGCGAGACCTTCGCCGAAGCGCTGCGCCAGGAGAAGCTGATGCCGGCCGGCGGGCCGCGCATCGAGCCGCAGAAATCGGCCGAGCCCGACGACCTGCGCTACGTCGCGACCTTCGAGATCTACCCGCAGGTCCAGCTGCAGGACCTGGCCGCGATCCGCCTGACCCGCCCGGCGGCGACGGTGACCGAGGCGGACGTCGATGCGATGATCGAAAGCCTGCGCGCGCAGCGGCCGGACTGGACCGAAGTCACGCGCGGCTGCCAGGACCGCGACCGCGTCACGCTCGACTTCGAGGGCCGCATCGACGGCGAGGCCTTCGACGGCGGCAAGAGCGAGAACCTGGCGGTGGTGCTGGGCGCGGGACGGCTGCTGCCGGACTTCGAGGCCGGCATCCGGGGAGCCACCGCGGGCGAGACGCGCGAGTTTGACCTGCGCTTCCCCGACGACTACCAGGCCAAGGCGCTGGCCGGCAAGACCGCGCGCTTCAGCGCCACCGTCCGCAAGGTGGAGGAGGCGCAGCTGCCGCCGGTGGACGACCGATTCTGCGAGGCCTTCGGCGTCACCGAGGGCGGCGTGGCGGCGCTGCGCACCGAGGTGCGCGCCAACATGGAGCGCGAGCTGGCGCAGGCCATCCAGGCGCGGGTCAAGGGCCAGGTCATGGATGCGCTGCTGGCCGCCAATCCGGTCGCCGTGCCGAACGCCCTGGTCGAGGCCGAGATCCGCGACATGCAGATGGAAATGCTGCGGCGCATGGGCGCGCGCGATGCGCGCCAGTTGCCGCCGCGCGGTCCCTTCGAGCAGGCGGCGCGCCGGCGCGTCGCGCTCGGGCTGATCCTGAACGAGGTCGTGCGCCAGGCCGGCATCCGGCCGGACGCGACGCAGCTGCAGGCGCGGCTCGACGAGGTGGTCGAGGGCTTCGCCGACCCGGACGAGGCGCGCCGCCAGTACCTGCAGAACGAGGCCGCGACGCGGCAGCTGCAGATGTCGGTGCTGGAGGACGACGCCGTGGCCTGGGTGGTGGGCCGGGCGCAGGTCACGGAAGAGACGTCGACCTTCAAGGCGATCATGAACTTCGGCGCCGAGGCGGCGTCCGAGGAATGAGGTGAAGCGGTGAGCGGCAAGCACGAGACGCAGGCCTTGAACCTGGTGCCGATGGTGGTCGAGCAGACCGCCCGCGGCGAGCGCGCCTACGACATCTACTCGCGGCTGCTGAAGGAGCGGGTGGTGTTCATCGTGGGCGAGGTCGAGGACCAGATGGCGAACCTGGTGGTCGCCCAGCTGCTGTTCCTGGAGTCCGAGAACCCGGACAAGGACATCCACCTGTACATCAACTCGCCGGGCGGCGCGGTGACCGCCGGGCTCGCGATCTACGACACCATGCAGTTCATCAAGCCCGACATCAGCACCATCTGCGTCGGTCAGGCGGCGTCGATGGGCGCGGTGCTGCTGGCGGCGGGCAGCAAGGGCAAGCGCTTCGCGCTGCCGCACTCGCGCATCATGGTCCACCAGCCGCTGGGCGGCTTCCACGGCCAGGCCACCGACGTCGAGATTCACGCGCGCGAGATCCTGGACGCCCGCGACCGCCTCAACCAGATCCTGTCGCGGCACACCGGCCAGCCCATCGAGGCCATCCGCAAGGACACGGACCGCGACAATTTCATGAGCGGCGAGCAGGCGCGCGACTACGGAATCGTGGACGGCGTCCTTGCGAAGCGCGGCGAGTTGCCGCACCTTGGCCAGCAGTGAGTGAGACTCTGCTCAAGATAGATCGGGCAAGCGCCTGAGATAGAAAGGAATTTACCGGCAGAAACCGGCGTGCTATAAGACGCCTGCCGGTGCGGCGGCCAACGAGGACCACGGCATGGTGGACGATACGCGGGGCAAGCACGACGACGGCAAGCTGCTGTACTGCTCCTTCTGCGGCAAAAGCCAGCACGAGGTCCGCAAGCTCATCGCCGGTCCTTCGGTGTTCGTCTGCGACGAGTGCGTCGAGCTCTGCAACGACATCATCCGCGAGGAACTCGAGGAGAAGCAGGAGCGCTCGCGCGACCGGCTGCCGAAGCCGCACGAGATCCGTAAGGTCCTCGACGAGTATGTGATCGGCCAGGACCGGGCCAAGAAGATCCTCGCGGTCGCGGTCTACAACCACTACAAGCGGCTGCAGTCCCGGCCCGGCGACAAGCGCCACCGCGCCGAGAAGGACGAGGTCGAGCTCGCCAAGAGCAACATCCTGCTGATCGGGCCGACCGGCTGCGGCAAGACGTTGCTTGCGCAGACGCTCGCCCGCATCCTGGACGTGCCGTTCACCATGGCCGACGCGACAACCTTGACC
>DASTOQ010000015.1:0-5328 GCA_035720205.1 Steroidobacteraceae bacterium
ATCGCGCGCATCCCGCCGAAGAACGTGTCGCTGTCGGACCGCGAGATGCTCGCGAACCTGCAGCGCAACCTCAAGCTCGTGATCTACGGGCAGGACGCCGCCATCGACGCGCTGGCGGCCGCGATCAAGATGTCGCGCGCCGGGCTCGGCAACGAGCGGCGCCCGGTCGGCAGCTTCCTGTTCGCGGGACCGACCGGCGTCGGCAAGACCGAGGTCACGCGCCAGCTCGCGATCGCGCTCGGGGTCGAGTTCCTGCGCTTCGACATGTCCGAGTACATGGAGCGGCACACGGTGTCGCGCCTGATCGGCGCGCCGCCGGGTTACGTGGGCTTCGACCAGGGCGGGCTGCTGACCGAGGCGATCACCAAACAGCCCCACTGCGTGCTGCTGCTGGACGAGATCGAGAAGGCCCACCCGGACGTGTTCAACCTGCTGCTGCAGGTCATGGACCACGGCACGCTCACCGACAACAACGGCCGCAAGGCGGACTTCCGCCACGTCATCATCGTCATGACGACGAATGCGGGCGCCGCCGAGATGAGCCGCGCCAGCATCGGCTTCACGCAGCAGGATCATGCGCCGGACGGGATGGAGGCGGTGCGCCGGATCTTTGCGCCGGAGTTCCGCAACCGCCTCGACGCCATCATCCAGTTCGCGCCGCTGGACGGGCCCACGATCGAGCGCGTGGTGGACAAGCTGCTGCTCGAGGTCGAGGCCCAGCTCGAGCAGAAGGCAGTGGCGCTCACCGTGGACGACGCCGCGCGGCACTGGATCGCGGAAAAGGGCTACGACCCCAAGATGGGCGCGCGCCCGATGGCGCGGGTGCTGCAGGAGCACGTCAAGCGCCCGCTCGCCGAGGAGCTCCTCTTCGGCAGCCTGGCGGGCGGCGGCAGCGTCCGGGTGACGCTCGCTGCCGACGGCAGCGGCCTCGCGCTCACATGCCGTCCGGCGCGCACCCCGGAATTGCTGAGTCAGGATTAGGACCGCACCGGGGACTGTCCCCTTTTCCGCGCAGCGGAAAAGGCGGACTGTCCCCTCCTATCGCGCCCGATAGACGATTCGGCCCTTGCTGAGGTCGTAGGGCGTCAATTCAACGGTGACGGTGTCGCCGGTCAGGATGCGGATGTAGTGCTTGCGCATCTTGCCCGAGATGTGCGCGGTCACGATGTGGCCGTTCTGCAGCTTCACGCGGAAGGTCGTGTTCGGCAGGGTCTCGACGACCTCGCCGTCCATCTGGATTGCTTCTTCCTTCGCCATCCGGTGCTGCCGTTGCCAAAACCGCGCGGATTGTGCCGGAGCCGGTGCTGGGGCGCAATGAAATGTCTCGTCAGCGCCACACCGGGGCCGGTTCGGCGACGAGGAGGGCCAGCCGCTGCTCGAACTCGCGGCGCGGCAGGTTGCGGCCGCCGAGGCTCGCGAGATGCGGGGAGGGCATCTGGCAGTCGATCAGCGGCACGCCCCGGAGCCTGCACTCCTCGACCAGCCGCGCGAGCGCGACCTTGGAGGCATCCGTGCTGCGCGTGAACATGGATTCGCCGAAGAACACCCGCCCCAGCGCGACGCCATAGAGGCCGCCGACCAGTTCGTCGCCGGCCCAGGTCTCCAGGGAATGCGCCATGCCGCGCCGATGCAGCTCCACGTAGGCCGCACGCACCTCGCGCGTGATCCAGGTGCCGGGGCTGCCGTGCCGGGGGCCGGCGCAGGCCTCGATCACCGCCTCGAACGCGGTGTCGATGCGTGTCTCGTAACCGCGGCGGCGAATGGAGCGCGCGAGGCTCCTGGCAACCCTGAACTCCCCGGGCAGCAGCACCGCGCGCGGGTCCGGCGCCCACCACAGGATCGGCTGCTCGGCCGAGTACCAGGGGAAAACGCCGTGACGATACGCATGGATGAGCCACTCCGGCGTGAGCGCCCCGCCGACGGCCAGCAGCCCGTTGGGCTCCCGCAAGGCGCGCGAAGTCGGCGGCAAGGCGCCGGGCGGGTCAGTCTTCTGCAGCCAGGCAATCCCGGACATCGGCAGGCAGCCTAGCGGGGATGTCCTCGCGCCGGAAGGGCAGGTGTCGCACCGCCTGCGCCAGCCACCGGCGGCGCCGGCGGCGTTCGCGCGCAAGCCAGGCGCCGATGGGCGCGGCGAAGCGCGCATCGCCGATGTCGTGCAGCGACCAGACCGGCGTCGGCACGAAGCCACGCAGCAGCTTGTGCTCGCCTTGGGTGCCCGGCTCGAAGCGCGCGAGCCCTTCGCGCAGGCAGTACTCGATGCCGCGGTAGTAGCAGAGCTCGAAATGCAGGCTGTGGAAGTCCGCGGCAGCACCCCAGTAGCGCCCGAACAGCGCCTCGCTGCCGCGCAGCGACACCGCGCAGGCCGCCGGTTCGCCGCCGAGCTCCGCAAACTCGACCACCAGCGACTCCGGCATCGTGCGCGCGATGCGCGCGAAGAAATCCGCATTCAGGTAGGGCGCGTTGCCATAGCGCGCAAAGGTGAGCGCATGCAGGCGATAGAGCGTCTCGATGGCCGCGGCGTCGAGTTCCGGGCCGGCGAGGCGGCGGCATTGCAGGCCGGATTCCGCCACGCGTCGCCGCTCGCGGCGGATCTTCTTCCGCTTCTCCGACGTGAACGACGCGAGCCAGTCGTCGAAGTCCCGGTGCCCCTCATGGCGCCAGTGGAACTGGCAGTCGAGCCGCGGCATGAGACCCGCGGCCGCCAGCGATTCGCGATCGCCCGCCCCCGGGAACAGCACGTGCAGCGACGAGGCCCCCAGTTCGCGGACCAGCCCGCGCGCGGCGGCCAGCAGTTCGGCGCGCACCGGCTCCGAGCGCGCGAGCAGGCGCGGCCCGCTCGCCGGCGTGAACGGCACGGCGCAGACCAGGCGGGGGTAATAGCGCATGCCCGCGCGCTGGTAGGCCTCGGCCCAGGCGAAATCGAACACGAACTCGCCCCAGGAATGCGGCTTCAGGTACAAGGGCATCGCCCCGTCGAGGGCGCCGGTCGCATCGAAATGCAGCAGGTGATGCGCGTCCCAGCCCGTTTCCGGCGTCGCGCAGCCGGATGCCTCGAGGGCGAGCAGGAACTCGTGGCGCAGGAACGGCGAGCCGCCGTCCGCCAGGGCGTTCCACGACGCGGCGTCCACCCCGGCGAGCGAGCGTGCGACGCGCGTCGTCATGGCCCGGCGTCAGCCGCCGCCCAGGCGCTCGAGGTAGCGGTCGGCATCGAGCGCGGCCATGCAACCGGTCCCGGCCGAAGTCACGGCCTGGCGGTAGACATGGTCGGCGACGTCGCCGGCCGCGAAGACACCCGGCACGCTGGTCGCCGTCGCGTCACCGGAGTTGCCCGATTTGACCACGATGTAGCCGTTCTTCATCTCGAGCTGCCCGGTGAAGAGCTCCGTATTCGGCGTGTGGCCGACCGCGATGAAGAGGCCCGTGACCTCGATCGCGCGCGTCCCGCCGCCGGTCGCGCGCAGGCGCGCGCCGGTCACGCCGCCGTCATCGCCCAGGACTTCCACCACCTCGTGATTCCACAGGAAAGACACCTTGCCCGCATCCGCCAGCGCGCGGATCCGGTCCTGGAGGATCGCCTCGGCACGCAGCTTGTCGCGGCGATGGATCAGGGTGACGTGCGAGGCGAGGTTGGCGAGGTAGATCGCCTCTTCGACGGCGGTGTTGCCGCCGCCGACGACCGCGACCTTCTGGTCGCGGTAGAAGAAGCCGTCGCAGGTCGCGCAGGCCGAGACCCCGCGCCCGCGGAAGCGGGTCTCGGAGTCGAGGCCGAGATAGCGCGCGGAGGCGCCGGTCGCGACGATGAGCGCGTCGCAGGTATACGCGCCGTCGTCGCCGTCGAGAATGAACGGACGCTGCGACAGGTCCACGCGCGTGACCTGGCCATGGACGATTTCCACGCCGAAGCGCTCCGCATGCCGTCGCATCCGGTCCATCAGGTCGGGGCCGAGCAGGCCCTCCACGTCGCCCGGCCAGTTGTCCACTTCGGTCGTGGTCATGAGCTGTCCGCCGGGTTGCAGGCCGGCGATCAGCAGCGGCTTGCGGTTCGCGCGCGCTGCGTAGATCGCCGCCGCGTAACCCGCCGGACCGGAGCCGAGAATGATGAGGCGCGAATGGCGGGGGGTCGTCATGTATAGTCCTGCATCCTAAAGTCCGTGCATGGGTTCTTGCCGGACCAATTGCAACGTTCTTATAATCAAGTGCTTATAGATCTTTCCTGAACAGGATTCTGAGTCCTTGGCCAAGACCGCCGCCGCTGCCCGACCCGGCGCAAAGCTCGACCCGGTATTCGCGCGCGCGCTGCGCGAGACCGCCTTCTGGCTGCTCGCCGCGCTCGCGCTCGTGATCCTGATTGCGCTCTCGAGCTATGACGCCTATGACCGCAGCTTCAGTTACACCGGCGAACCGGGCCAGGTCGGCAACCTGATCGGGCCGGCCGGCGCCTGGATCGCGGGATTGCTGCTGCTGCTGTTCGGCTGGCCAGCGTACCTGTTCCCGGTGGCGATCGCATTCTGCGCCTGGGTCGGCCTCAAGCGCGCGCCGGATGAACCGGGGCAGAGCCGCTCGACGGTCGCGCTGCGCACCATCGGGCTGGTGCTCGTGCTGGCGACCAGCTGCGGCCTGGCGACGCTGCACTATCCCGGCTCGCCGCTGCCGGCCGGGGCGGGCGGCGTCCTCGGCAACCTGGCCGGCGAGGGTCTCGAGCACCTGCTCGCGCTGCTCGGCGCGACGCTGGTGATGCTCGCCTTGTGGTTCGCGGGAGTGCAGCTCTTCACCGGCGTGTCGTGGCCGAGGATCATGGACTTCATCGGTCACTGGGTGCTGGCCGGCGCCGCCTGGATCAGCCGCCGCTCGGCGCGCCAGCGCGACCAGGCGGCGGGGCGCGAATCGCGCGAGGCGCGCGAAGCGGTGGTGCGCGAGGTGCAGAAGAAGGCCGCCGCCCGCCTGCCGCCGCGCATCGAGCCGCCGGCGCCGCCGGTGCCGGAGCCATCGGCGCGCGCCGAGAAGGAGAAACAGGTCGCGCTCTTCTCCAGGCCGGCGATGCGCGACCTGCCGGAGCTCAAGCTGCTGGACGACCCGCCGGCGCGCGAGAAGGGCTATTCGACCGAGGCGCTGGATGCGATCTCGCGGCTGGTGGAGATCAAGCTCAAGGACTTCGGCGTCGAGGTCGAAGTGGTCGCGGTGCAGCCCGGCCCGGTGGTCACCCGCTTCGAGCTCAAGCCCGCGCCCGGCGTCAAGGTCAGCCAGATCAGCGCGCTGGCGAAGGACCTGGCGCGCGCGCTGTCCGCCATCAGCGTGCGCGTTGTCGAAGTGATTCCAGGCAAGTCGGTG
>DASTOQ010000016.1:0-20195 GCA_035720205.1 Steroidobacteraceae bacterium
CGGGGAGCACGCTGTTGCTTCCCTGATAAAGGGGACGCGTCCAATTGGATTTAATTGGACGCGTCCCCTTTATCAACGCGGCTCGGCGATCACCGGCTGCCAGCGCGGGTCGGAACGCAGCGGCGACAGGAATGGAGACCGCAGCACGTCCATCCGGAACTCATGGATGCGCGCGCGAACGGTTCGCGCCGCAATGGAGGGATCCTGTGCCGCCCGCCTCGCGGCCGCCAGGGTGGCGAAAGCATCGTCGGTCATGCCCCTCAGTGCGTATGCCTCGGCCACCACGATCCTGTCGGCTTCGTCGCCGGCCCGCAACAGACGTTCCAGCGCGGCATCCGCTTGCGGACCGCGGCCCGGCGCCTCGTGCAGGAAAGCGAGTCCGTGGTCCTGCGGCAGGCCCGCAGGCAGAAGTCCGCACTCAGACGCGGCTTCCAAGTGGCGGCGCTGAAGGACCAGGGTGCGCACCAGCCCCAACCGGGAGTCCCAGTGCAACTGCGGGTTCAGCTCCAGAGCCTTGCGGAACTGCACCGCCGCCTCTTCCGCCTTGCCAGCCCAAAGCAGGAAGTGCGCATAGTTCTGGCGATCCGTCGCCGAGAGCGGGTCCTGCTCGACCAGGCGGCGCCAGATGTCGACGCCGCCGTCGAAGTCGCCGCTTCGCACCGCTATGTCGCTGGAGAAGCCCAGAACCAGGGGATCATCATGATCCAGCGCCCTGGCCCTGCTGAAGTGCTCTTCGCCTTTCTCGCGATCCCCGATCTCGAAGTAGTACTGCGCGAGGCGCGCGTGGGCGACTGCCAGCACGGGACCGAGTTCCACGGCCCTCATTGCGGCCTCGCCCTGCAGGGGTCGCAACGTCTCCTCGGCACCCTCATTGTCGACCAGCAGCAGGTTGTACGCTCCCGCGAGAGCCGCCCAGGCGCGCGGGTACGATGGATCGCGCGCGAGTGAGTCGCGGAAATACTGGGCGGCACGCTCGATGTCTCCGGGGGCTCGCCGGTTGAAGAAGAAGCGGCCCTGGAGAAAGAGTTCGTAGGCATCGGGCTTCACCGGAGCGCTCGATCCGGGTGACGCGCCGGCGAGCCTGATACGCAGCGCGGCTGCGACTGCTTCCGCGATCTCTTCCTGCACGTTCAGCAGCTCGCCCATGTCGCGGTCGTATGTCTCCGACCAGGCATGGGAGTTGTCGGCGGCGGAAATGAGCTGCGCGATGATGCGTACGCGGTCGCCCGAGCGGCGCACGCTGCCTTCAAGGACGTGGCTGACGTCCAGCTTCGCGGCGAGCGTCGGTATGTCGACCTCCTCGCCGCGAAACGAGAACGAGGACGTGCGCGCGATCACGCGCAGCCCGCCGGACTTCGCCAGCCGGTTCAGGATCTCGTCCGCGATGCCATCGGCGAAGTGGCCCTGGTCCTGCGCCTCGCTCATGTCCACGAAGGGCAGGACGGCGATGGAGTGGACCGCGGCGGCCCGTGGTGGCACCGGATCCTCGCCGCGCATGAGCGCGAGCAGGATCAGCGACGCGCCGGCCGCGACAGCGGCCGTCGCAATCCAGGCGCGCCTTGCCTTCTGCGGCGGCGGCGCGACTTCCGGCAGAGCGGGCGCCGCCACCGCGCCATTCAGCCGGTAGCCGCGTTTCGGCAGCGTCTCGATCAGCGTGCGATAACGATCGTCCCCGCCGGCGCGGCTCAACTGGCGGCGCAGTTCGTGAATGCAGCGCGTCAGCGCGTCGTCGGTGACGACCGCATTGGGCCACAGTTGTTCATGCAGGTCGTCCCGCGACACGACCTGGCCGGCATGCTGCGCCAGCAGCAACAGGACGCCCATGACCTTGGGATCGAGCTTCTCGCGGGCGCCGGGACCGACGACTTCCCCGGTGACTGGCTCAATGCGCAGCCGGTCGAGCCGGAAACCGTGCTCGAAGGCATGCCCGATGTTGTCTCTTGTTGGCGCGTCCATCGGTTCCCCGCAGACCGGGCGCCCAGCGTGATCTGGATCGGGACGATATCAGGTCGATATCAGGGTTTCATCAGGACCGTGAGCGGCAGCCGGCAGGAATCTCCTCCGCTGGCCGACGAGGAGTCCGGCGGGGCCCCGCCGGATTAAGACAAGTCGGCCGAACATAGGGGAAATCGCAATGAAAACAAGGAATCGAATCGCGTCCCTGGCGGCGAGCGCGTTGCTCGTCGTGCCAGGGCTGGCCGCGGCCGATGCCGTAACGGAATGGAACGAGATCGCCGCAGCCGCAGTCGCCGCAGGACGGCCCGGACCGATCGGGCAGATGGACCTGGGGCTGGTGGCCGCGGCCGGCCACGATGCCGTGCAGGCCATCGAACGGCGCTTCGAGCCGTACTTCGCGGAAGTCGACGGCGCGCAAGGTTCGCAATCGGCCGCGTATGCGGCGGCGACGCACGGGGTGCTCGTCGCCTTCTATCCGGCCCAGGCCGCGACGCTGGATCCCGCGCTCTCGACTTACCTGGCCAACAACGGCCTCACCGGTGATCCGGGCGTCGCGGTCGGACAGGCGGTTGCCGCCAGGATTGCGACGCTGCGGCGCCTGAACCCGAATCCGCTGCCGGCCCCCTACGTCGGCAGCACCGAGATCGGGCAGTGGCGGCCGACGCCGTCTTTCCTGCCGGGCGCACCGCCGGCGTTCTCACCGATGGCGGTGCCGTGGATGGGCTCCTTCGACCCGTTCACGATGACGGGGCCTTCGCGTTTCCGCGCGCCGCCGCCGCCGGCACTGACGAGCCTGCGCTATGCGATCGACTACAACGAGGTCAAGGCCAAGGGCGCGCTGACCGGCAGCACCCGCACGGCCGAGGAAACCGACCTCGCGTACTTCTGGACCGACAATTTCGCCGTGCAGTGGAACCGGGCGGCCCGGGCCATCGCCACCAACCACGTGCACAAGATCGGTGATCGTGCGCGCCTCTTCGCGCTCATGAATCTCGCAGGCGCGGACGCGCTCATTACCGCCTGGGACAGCAAGGTGCACTACAACTACTGGCGTCCGATCACGGCGATCAACGAGGGCGATGCCGACGGCAACCCGATGACCGCGGGTGACCCGGCATGGCAGTCGCTGATCAACAACCCGAACTACCCGGACTACACGTCGGGTGCGAACAACATCTCCGCGGCGATGCTGCGGTCGATGGCGCTGTTCTTCAACCGCGACTGGCTCGACTTCGAGGTGACCAGCAACGCGCCGAACGTGGTGCAGCGGACGCGCAGGTACCGCAGGTTCTCCGAGGCCGCGCAGGACGTCGTGGATGCGCGCGTGCTGCTCGGAATCCACTTCCGTTTCGCGGATACTGCAGCGCGCAAGCAGGGAGAACAGGTAGCGGAGTGGGTGTCCGATCATTTCCTGCTGCCGGTCGTGCCGAACCATCACAGCATCAAGGACTGATTCCGGGATCCCCCGGCGGCGCCCTTGGCCGCCGGCATCCGTTCATTGGGCGACTGGCCCCGCGCCTCCGACGCGGGGCTTTTTTTCGACCGCTGTGCGCGATCCGGCGATAATGCCTGCGTGCGCGTCAAGGTCCTTCCGTCGAACCGCGACTTCGAGGCACGGGTCGACGAGCCTGTCCTCACGGCCGCGCTGCGCCAGCACCTCAATCTCCCGCATTCCTGCAAGGGTGGCTCCTGCGGCACCTGCCGTGTGCGGGTGCTGCAGGGGCGATTCGCCTATCCCCACGGCCGGCCGATCGGCATTACGGCAGCGGAAGAAGCTGCGGGTCACGCGCTGATCTGCCAGGCGCGCGCGGTCGAGGACCTGGTGATCGAGACGCGCGAGATCCGTCACGTCACCGACGTCGAGATCAAGAGCCTGCCGTGCCGGATCGAGCGCATGGAAAGGCTCGCTGCCGACGTCATGGGCGTGTGGCTGCGCTGGCCGGCGGTCGAGTCCTTCACCTGGCAGAGCGGCCAGTACGTGGACGTGATGCTGCCCGGCGAGCGGCGGCGCAGCTACTCGCTGGCAAATCCGCCGCACGACGGCGCCTTGCTGGAGCTGCACGTGCGGCGCGTGCCGGGCGGGGCGTTCAGCGAGAAGCTGTTCACCGAACTGATGCCCGGATCGCTGCTGCACATGGAGGGGCCGCTGGGCCAGTTCTACTACCGGCCGGGCGAGCGGCCGATGCTGCTGATCGGCGGCGGGACGGGGTATGCGCCGCTCAAGGCGATTCTGCGGCAGGTGCTGGAGAAGGAGAACCAGCGCGAGGTGACGCTGTTCTGGGGCGCGCGAACCGAGGCCGACCTCTATGAGCACGGCTGGCTGCAGCTGCTGGCCGCGCGCCAGCCGCGGTTCCGGTACTTCCCGGTGCTGTCGGAGCAATCGGCCGGGGCGGCCTGCGAGCACGGGCTCGTGCACGAGGCGGTGCTGCGCAAGGTCCCGGGCCTCGCCGGCTACGACATCTACGCCGCCGGTCCGCCCGCGATGATCGATGCCGTGCGCACGGCGCTCCCGCCGCAGGGCGCCGATCCCGAGCGCATCTACTTCGACTCCTTCGAATACGCCCCCGCTTAAAATAAATGGGGACGCATCCCATTTAAATACGTTTAGTCAACGAGCACGCTGCGGTGCAATCAAGGTAAATTGGATGCGTCCCCATTTATTTAAATGGACGCGTCCCTTTTAAGAACCGGTGCGCCAGCGGATGAGGGCGCCGGTGAGGGAGACGTCGTCGGGGGAGTCGGCGAGGACGATGGGCGAGCCGAGGCCGAGTCGGGCGGCGGCTTCCGCCACACGGGTGGAGCCGGTCACGAGCGCGGTGGAGTCCATCAGGTCGCGGCAGCGCGGCGTGACGATGCCGATGAGCGCCTCCAGCGCCTCCACGCTGGTCGCGACGTAGACTTTCAGGCCGCCCTGCCGCCACAGCGTCTCGATCTCCTCCTGGAGCGGCGGCGGAGGTTTCGCGGGTTCGCGCAGGTACACCTCGGCGTACTGCACGATCGCGCCGCGGGCGGTCAGCGTGTCGGCGATCAGCTCGCGCCCGCCGCTGCCGCGCACGATCAGCACGCGCTGGCCGTTCATGTGCTGCAGCCGCGGCAGCGCCAGCAGCGATTCGCTGTCCATGCCCTCGGCCGGCATCAGCGCGACGCGATATCCCGCGGCGTTGAGCGCGGCCGCCGTCGCCGGCCCGATCGCCGCGATCGGCAGGTCCCGCGGCGGCCCGAGCAGGTCGGCGCCGAAGCGCACGGCGTTCGCGCTCACGAAGAGGATGACGTCGTAGCGATCCGCCGGCCCGATCGCCGCGCGCACGGCCGCCCGGTCCGGCCGCGCCTTGATCGAAAGCGCGGGATAGCGCACGGCCGCGCCGCCCTCGGCCTCGATCAGCTTGCACAGATGCTCGGCCTGGTGCTCCGGGCGCGTCACCAGCACGCCGATGCCGGTCAGCCGCGCCACTTCAGTGGCGTCCCGCGGCAAGCTCGGCCAGCAGGGCCGCGGCGCCGGCTTCCATCAGGCGCACCGCGAGGCGCACGCCCAATGACGCGTCTTCCGATGCAGGGCCCTCGATGCGGTCTTCATACACCCGGGTCCCGTCCGGTGCGCCGACCAGCCCCCGCAGCGACAGCATCCCGCCATCCAGTTCCGCATAGGCCGCGATCGGCGACTGACAGCTCCCGCCGAGGCGCCCGGAGAAGGCGCGTTCCGCCTCGAGCCGCACGCGCGTCGGCCCGTGCTCCAGCGGAATGAGCAGGTCGCGTATCCGCGAATCCGCGACCCGGCACTCGATGCCGATGACGCCCTGGCCGACGGCCGGCAGCATCTGGCGCGGCGAAAGCTGCTCGCGTACGCGCGCGGCGAGGCCGAGCCGCTCGAGTCCCGCCATCGCCAGCACGGTGGCGTCGAACTCGCCGGCATCGAGCTTGCGCAGCCGCGTCTCGACGTTGCCGCGCAGCACGATCACCGACAGGTCGGGCCGGGCGCGCTTGATCTGGCACTGCCGGCGCAGGCTCGAGGTGCCGACGCGCGCCTCGCGCGGCAGCTCGCGGAACCTGGCGGCCGCGCCGGAGACGAAGGCGTCGCGGGGATCCGCGCGCTCGAGCACGGCAGCGATGCCGAGACCCTCCGGCAGCTCGGCCGGCACGTCCTTCATCGAGTGCACGGCAATGTCGGCCGTGCCCGCCAGCATCGCGGTCTCGAGTTCCTTGATGAACAGGCCCTTGCCGCCGACGGCGGCGAGCGAACGGTCCTGGATGCGGTCGCCCTCGGTCACCAGGGGCACCAGCCGCGCGACCAGCCCGGGATGCGTCGCGGCGAGGCGGCTGGCCACGTGCTCGGCCTGCCAGAGGGCCAGCCGGCTCCGGCGCGTGGCGATGCGGACTTCCCCGGTCATCCCGGCATTTTGCCATGCGCCGCCCATGGCGTAGGATCACGATGGCAGGGGACAGGGGAGCGCATCATGGGCAGGATCATCGCGGCCGTCGCATTGCTGCTGGCCGGAATTCCCGTGGCTACCGCGCAGGACACGGCGCGCGCGTCCATCGGCGACACGCGGCTGTCGGCCGGGGACGAGGTCGTCTTCGACGAGCCCATCGACGGCAACGCATTCGCGGCCGCGGGCCGCGTGGAATTGCGCGAACGCGTGCGCCGCAGCGCGTTCATCACCGGTGGCGACGTCGTGATCAGCGGCGCGATCGAACGCAACCTGTTCGCCGCCGGCGGCGACGTGCGGCTGGAGGGCAGGGTGGACGGCCGGGTGCGCGCGGCCGGCGGCAAGATCCGCGTCGCCAGCACGGCGCGGCTCGAGGAGAGCGCGACCTTTGCCGGCGGCACGATCGAGGTCGAGGGCGAGGTCGGCGACCGCCTGCGCGTGTTCGGCGATTCCATCGTGATCAACGGCACCATCGGCGGCGACGTCGAGGTCGCCGGCGACGACATCCGCATCGGCCCGGACGCGCGCATCGCGGGCCGCGTCGAATACCGCAGCGGCAGCGACGTGATCGTGGACCCGCAGGCGCAGGTCAGCGGCGGGGTCATGGAGGTGGAGCGCGAGCGGCGGTGGCTGCGCAGGCTGGGCCACGGCGCGGCGATCGCCGGCGGCATCACGGTGTCGCTCGGCATGGTGCTGATCGGCGCGCTGCTCATCCTCGCGATGCCGCGCTTCAGCCGCGAGGCCGCGGGCACCGTGGAGGCAAAGCCGCTGCAGAGCCTCGGCATGGGCTGCATCATGCTGATCGGCGTGCCGTTCGCGATCATCGTCCTGCTGGTCACGATCATCGGCATCCCGCTCGCCCTGCTGCTCGGCTTCGGCTATGCGCTGCTGCTGCTGCTCGGCTACCTCGTGGGCGCGATCTTCCTGGGCGACTTCGTGCTCGGCAAGGTCGGCGCGTCGAAGCTCGAGTCCGGCTGGTGGCGCCTGCTGTTCATGTTCCTGGCGCTGGTCGTGCTCGCGATCGTGAAGCAGATGCCGTTCATCGGCGGGCTCGCGGTATTCCTGCTGTTCCTGGCCGGCATCGGCGCGTTCACGATGCGCACCTGGCGGGGATTCCGGCAGGACACGGCAACGCCGGCTGCGGCCTGAAGGCCAGGGCGGCGCCGGCGATCAGCCCTGCAGCCGCTTCGCCACCTCCGTCGCCAGCCGCCGGCTGACGGGCAGGGTCGAGCCGCCGCGCAGGCGCACGTAGTGGCGGCCGTCGGCGTCGCGATCCATGCCCACGATGTGCTCGACGGCGGCGAGGGCGTTCCGGTGGATCCGCACGAAGCGCGCGGCGAACTCGTCCTCCAGCGCCTTCAGCGGCTCCTCGATCAGTTCCTCGCCGCCGGTGTGGCGCAGCGTCGTGTACTTCTGGTCGGCGATGAAGCAGAGCACGCTCTCCACCGGAATCAGGCGCAGCTCCTCGCGCGTGCGCACCGCGATGCGCGTGCGCGGGCCGCCGGCCGCGCCTTCCGCGATGCGCGCGAGCTGGGCCCTCGTCGGCGTGCGCGCGCGCGCCAGCGCTTCCTGCAGCTTTTCCGGGCGCACCGGCTTCAGCAGGTAGCCGGCGGCCTGCGCGTCGAACGCGGCGAGCGCGTGCTCCTCGAACGCGGTGGTGAAGATCACGGCGGGCGGCTCCGGCATGCGCGCGAGGTGGCGCGCGGCCTCGAGCCCGTCCATGCCGGGCATGCGGACGTCCAGCAGCACGACTTCGGGTTTCAGCCTTCCGGCGAGCAACAGTGCCTCCTCGCCGTTGGCCGCAACGCCCGCGAGTTCGGTGTCCGGCAGCTCCTCGACGAAATGCGACAGCCGCTCGCGCGCGAGCGGCTCGTCGTCCACCACCAGCACGCGCAGGATCACGGCGGCGGCCTGCCCGCGGGAAAGCGCAGCGTGACGAGGAAGTGCTCCGGCGTCTCGATGACTTCCAGCCCCGCCTCGCCGTGGAACATGAGCTCCAGCCGCTGGCGCACGCTCTCGAGGCCGATCTGGTGGCCGGGCCGGCGCGCGACGATCTGCGGCTGCACCGGGTTGCCGATCGCGATGACCGCCGCCGCGCCCTTGCGCCTGCCGGTGACCCGTATCGTGCCGCCCTTGTCGAGCGGCTCGATGCCGTGGTAGACGGCGTTCTCGAGCAGCGGCTGGAGGATCAGGGCCGGGACCTGGACGTCGAGCGGCAGGTCCTCGATCTGCCAGTCCACCTTCAGGCGGTCGCCGAGGCGCAGCCGTTCGACGCGCTCGTAGGCGCGGGCGATCTCGATCTCGTGCGCCAGCGGGATGCGCCCGTGGTGCTCGCGCAGCGAGGCGCGGAACAGGTCCGACAGGTCCGCGATCGCCTGCTCGGCGAGGCGCGGGTTGCTGCGCGTGAGCGAGGCGATGGTGTTCATGCTGTTGAACAGGAAATGCGGGCGGATGCGCGCCTGCAGGGCGCGCACGCGGCTCTGCGCCTCGGCCTCGACATTCGCGCGCCACTGCTGCGCGACGTAGAAATAGCGCAGCGCGAGCCCCCCGGCGATCGCGCAGACGGCGAGGTTGCGCAACAGGAACTTCAGGTGGTCCACGAGCGGCGCGGGCGCGAGGCCGAGCATCTGGTTGGCGCGGTCGTTGAACCACCAGGCGCCCTCGGTCACGGCGGCGGTGACGGCCAGCATCAGGACGAGCGCGAGGATCGAACCTTTGGCCACGTCCATCCTGCCGAGCACGCCGCGAAAGGCGCACAGCAGCGCCGCGATGCCGAGCCCGGCCCAGAGCAGGAACAGCGAAGTCCGGGCGAGGTCCGGCCAGTAGGCCTCGGTGATGCCGTGCCGCGCCAGCGTCAGCAGCATGGCGACCAGCTCCGCGATCAGCACGACCGCGAGCACGCTCTGCGCGCGGCAGAAGTCGGGCAGGTAGAAAGCCGGGCGCAGGCGGCGGAGCAGGTAGGTGCCGGTGGATTCCACGGCCTCAGCCCTTGCGCGTGAAGAGCGGCGCCTTCAGGCGGAAGATCGTCGAGATGTCCTCCTCGCCGTGACCGGCGGCCTGCAGGCGCTCGTAATCCCTGATCGTCGCCTCGACCACGGGCAGCCGGGCGCCATGCCTCGCCGCCATCTCGCGGCAGATGCGCAAGTCCTTGTCGTGCAGCCGCACCCGGAATCCCGCCGGGTATTCGCCGCGCGCCATGAAGGGCGCGCGGTTGACGAAATACCAGGAGGCGCCTGCGCCCCTGCCGAGGATGTCGATGACCTTCTCGAGCGGCAGGCCTTCGGCCTGCGCGAAAGCCATCGCTTCGGCCGCGGCCTGGATCGCGCCCGCGCAGAGGATCTGGTTGGTCGCCTTGGTGGCCTGGCCGGCGCCCGACGGACCCATCAGCACGAAGACCTTGCCGAGCGCCGCCAGCACCGGCTGCGCGCGCTCGAACGCCTGCTCGTCGCCGCCGCACATGATCGCAAGCGCGGCGTTCTTCGCGCCTTCGACGCCGCCGCTCACCGGGCAGTCCAGGAAGCTGCCGCCGGCGCCCGCGACCAGCGCCGCGCACTGGCGCGCGGTGTTCGCGCCAACCGTGGAGCAGTCCATCACGATCGCGCCGCGGCGCAGCCCCGGCAGGATCGCGCCAACCACCGCCAGCAGGTCGTCGTCGGCGGAGATGCAGCTGACGATGAAATCGCAGGCCGAGGCGAGTTCACCCGGGCTCGCGAATGCGCGGCAGCCGGTCTCGGCCGCGAGCGCTTCAGTCCTGGCGTGGCTGCGGTTCCAGGCGCCGGCGAGCATGCCCGCGCGATGCAGGTTGCGGGCCATGTGCTGGCCCATCGCGCCGAGACCGATGAATCCGACGTTCATGGCGGGCCCCATTGTGCCCGCTTCGGGGAGCTACCGGCAGTAATCGTCCACGGCCTGCCTGGCGCGGGCGCGGGCTTCGGTGAGCTCCTGGTCGGAGAGGTAGACGCGCTTGCCGTCCACTTCGCGGAACAGGCGGCGCGATTCGATGTAGCGCTGGTAGCGATCCTGCGCGATCTTGCACTGCTCGACCTTGGCCTTCTCGGCGTCGTTCAGCGCGGCCTGCATCGCCTCGCGCGAAACGGGCGGCTCGGGTGTGGTGGTCATGCCGTCAGGCGCGGTGGCGGCGCCGTTGTCGCCCGCGTCATCGTAGTCGTCGTCGTCGTTGCCGGACTCCTCGTCCTCGATCACGCCGGCGCTATGCACGATGCCCAGGATCCTGGCATCGGAACGGGTCGGCGGCAGGTCGGAGTAGTGGATCTGGCCCTGGCCATCCACCCACTTGTAGACGGTCTCCGCCGCGGCCACCGCGGTCAGGCCCGCCATCAGGACCGCCATCAGGACCTTGTGAATCCGAGACATATGTCACCCCCGGCTTTGCACAGTGTGGCCAATCCGGCGCCCGAAACCTTTGACGCCCGTCACATTGGAGGCCCGACCCAGGCGGCAGTTTAGCGCCCCTCGCCCCGCCACAGCACCGGATAGGTCAAACGGCTCACCGCGGGGTTCAGGCGGTGACGGCCCCGGCTACTGGTTGTAGGCCCGCTCGTCGTGCAGTGCGAGGTCGAGGCCCTCGGTTTCCTGCTCCTTCGAGACGCGCAGGCCGATGGTGGCGTCGAGAAGCTTCAGGATGACGAAACTGCCGATGCCGCTCCAGGCGATGGTGAAGAGCACGCTCTTCAGCTGGATCCAGACCTGCCCGCCGATCGTGACACCCTCCGCAAGCCCGGCGCCGCCGAGCGCGCCCGCGCAGACGCCGGTCAGGATCGCGCCCACGATGCCGCCCACCGCGTGCACGCCGAACACGTCCAGCGAATCGTCGTAGCCCAGCAGGCGTTTCAGGCGCGTGGCGGCCAGGAAGCAGAGCACACCGGCGCTGATGCCGATCAGGAGCGCACCGGCCGGGCCCGCGGTTCCGGAGGCCGGCGTGATCGCCACCAGTCCCGCGATCGCGCCGCTCGCGATGCCGAGCGCGCTCGGCTTGCCGTGCGCGGCCCATTCGAAGCCCATCCAGGACAGCGCGGCAGCGGCGGTCGCGACCTGCGTCACCAGCATCGCCATGCCGGCGGTGCCATTCGCGGCGACGGCGCTGCCGGCGTTGAACCCGAACCAGCCCACCCAGAGCAATGCCGCGCCGATCACCGTGAAGGGCAGGTTGTGCGGCGGCATGGCGGTGCCGGGATATCCGTGACGGCGGCCGATCATGAGCGCGGCGACCAGGCCCGCAACGCCCGCATTGATGTGCACGACCGTGCCGCCCGCGAAGTCCAGCACGCCCCAGTCCCACATGAGCGCGCCGGGTCCGCTCCAGACCATGTGCGTCATCGGCGCATAGACGAAGGTGAACCAGAGCGCTGTGAACACCAGCAGCGCCGCGAACTTCATGCGCTCGGCGAAGGCGCCGACGATGAGCGCGGGCGTAATGATGGCGAAGGTGAGCTGGAAGGTCGCAAACACCGACTCGGGAATGGTGGCGACGACCGAGTCCACGGTGACGCCCGCCATGAAGGCCTTGCCGAGCCCGCCGATGAAGGAGCGCAGCCCGACCTCGCCCGCGGTCATGCCCGCGGTGTCGAAGGCGATGCTGTAGCCGTACACGACCCAGAGCACCGAGACCAGCGCCGTGATCGCGAAGCACTGCATCAGCACCGAGAGTGCGTTCTTGACCCGCACCATGCCGGCGTAGAGCAGCGCGAGCCCCGGGATCGTCATCAGCAGCACGAGCGCGGTCGCGACGATCATCCAGGCGGTGTCGCCGCTGTCGATCGCTGGCAGGGCTTCTTGCACGTCGGGCCTCCCTTCGGTCGAAAACTGCCGGCACGGGCCAGATTCACCGCGGCCGCCCGCGGCCGGAAACGGATAGCGTTTGAATCGGCGTTGCAGCATCCGTGCCATGGAGGGAACGCATGGAAATCATGGGGTTACAATGGGCGCCGGCCGGCCGGCGGCGCGCGGCTGCACCGTCGTGGCGCAGTCGCGACCGGCTGCTGCAAGATTGTGGTTCACCGGAGGTCCCGCATGGCATTCGATCCGAAGTCGCTCGACGAACTCGCCCGCAGGCTTGCGGACTCGGTGCCGCCCGGCCTGGCGGCGCTCAAGAGCGACCTGGAGCAGAACTTCAAGGCCGTGCTGCAGAGCGGGCTCGCGAAGCTCGACCTCGTCACGCGCCAGGAATTCGACATCCAGGCGGGCGTGCTGCGCCGGAGCCGCGAACGCCTCGAGGAGCTCGAGAAGCGCCTGGCCGCGCTCGAGGCGCGCAAGCCCAAGGGCTGAGCGCTGCGGCGCGCGGGCGCGCGCCATGAAACCCGGATCGCACCGGAGCGCGCCGTGAACCCCGCGACCGTGCTGTCGCGCGCCCAGTTCGGGTTGGATGCACCGCTGGTGCGCGTGGAAGTCCACTGCGGCGGCGGCCTGCCGCAACTCAGCGTGGTCGGGCTCGCAGAGGTCGCCGTGCGCGAGAGCCGCGAGCGCGTGCGCGCGGCGATCGTCAAGGACGGCGCGGATTTCCCGCCCGGGCGCATCACGGTGAGCCTCGCGCCCGCTGACCTGCCCAAGGAGGGCGGGCGCTTCGACCTGCCGATCGCGCTCGGCATCCTGGCGGCCGCGGGCAGGTTGCCTGGCGAGCGGCTTGCGAGCACCGAGTTCTACGGCGAGCTGTCGCTGTCGGGCGAGCTGCGCGCGATCCGCGGCGCGCTGGCCGCGAGCGCGCACGCGGCACGGGATGGGCACCGCGTCGTGGTGCCCGGCGCGAACCTGGACGAAGCGCGCGCGGCCGAGGGCGCCGTGGTTGCGGGCGCGGCCTCGCTCGATGCTGTGCGACACGCCTTGCAGGACGGCGTCGGGCTCGAATTCGCCGCGGGATTGCCGCTGCCGGACTACCGGCCCGCATCGCCCGATCTCGAGGACGTGTGCGGGCAGCTCGGGCCGAAGCGCGCGCTCGAAATCGCCGCGGCCGGCGGCCACAGCCTGCTGCTCATCGGCCCGCCCGGCGCGGGCAAGAGCATGCTCGCGCAGCGGTTGCCGGGAATCCTGCCCGCGCTGTCCGATGCGGAAGCGCTCGAGTGCGCGATGCTGCATTCGCTGGTGCGCCCGCTGCCGCCCGTGGCGGAGTGGCGCCGACGGCCGTACCGCGCGCCGCACCATGGCACCTCGGCCGCGGCCGTCATCGGCGGCGGCGGCCGCCTGCGCCCCGGCGAGATCTCGCTCGCGCACCGCGGCGTGCTGTTCCTGGACGAGCTGCCCGAGTACCGGCGCGACGTGCTGGAGGCCTTGCGCGAACCGCTGGAGACGGGATTCGTCAGCATCGCACGCGCCACCTGGCGCGGCCAGTTCCCGGCGCAGTTCCAGCTGGTCGCGGCGATGAACCCCTGTCCCTGCGGTTACGCCGGCGATCCCAGCGGGCGCTGCCGTTGCAGCGAGCCGCTGATCCGGCGCTACCGCGCAAAGGTCTCCGGGCCGCTGCTCGATCGCATCGACCTGCATGTCGAGGTGGCGCGGCAGGAATACTCGGTGCTGCGCGCGAGCGCGCGGGCGGGCGAGGGCAGCGCCGCGGTGGCGGAGCGCGTCGCCGCCGCGCGCGAGCGGCAGATGCATCGTGGCGCGCTGAACGCAGCGCTCGAACCGACCGCGCTCGCGCGCGCCTGCGGGCTCGGAATCCGCGAACATGCATTGCTGGATTCCGCGACGCGCCGGCTCGGGCTCTCCGCGCGCGCCTGCCACCGCATCCAGCGCGTGGCGCGCACGATTGCGGATCTCGCGGATGCCGAGCGGGTGGGCGTTGCGGAGCTTTCGGAGGCGATCGGCTACCGGCGGCTGGACCGGGAGCCTCAGGCGGCGGCGGGCTGACTAACGGGCTACGGGAGCTGCGCGATCATGTGGTCCACGGCGGCCTTCACGGCATCGTCCGACAAGTCCGCGCGGCCGCCCTTGGCCGGCATGAACCCGACTGAGCCCTGGAAGCCTTCGATCGCGTGCTTGTAGAGCGTCGGCTTGCCCGCGGCGATGCGCGGACCCCAGGCGCCCTTGTCGCCGGTCTTCGGCGCGCCGGCCAGGCCCATGCCGTGGCAGGCCATGCACGCAGTTTCGTAAACCATCCTGGCATCCACCGGCTTGGCCGCCGCGGGTTCGGCGGGCGTGCCCGATCCGCCGCCCGGCGGCGCCGGCGCGGGAGCCGGTGCCAGCGTCGAGTTGTCCTGGCCCGCCACCGCCACCTGGCCGAAGGGCTTGATGCGCTCGTGGGCCTGGGCCTGCATCAGCGGATCGGCAGTGTCGCGGGCGCCCTTGGGGCCGCTGTCCGCGAAGCGGGAAACGCCGATCAGCACCAGAGAGATCGCGACCAGGATGCCGAGCACGGCACTGAAAACGTTCATGAAATGCCGGTCGGGCTTCGCCATCGGGATGCTCTTGCGCAGGGGTTCCGGGAACGCGAATTATAGCGGGCCGCGTCCCGGCGGCGGTAGGCTCACATTGGACGCTCGGCCTGCATGGCCGCTAGAATCGCGGCCCGGATCGTTCGCAGGTGGCCAGGGATGCTGCCGAAGCCGGCCCGAAATGCGCCCGTAGCTCAGCTGGATAGAGTGACGGTCTCCGAAGCCGTAGGTCGTGGGTTCGACTCCCGCCGGGCGCGCCAATTGCGAGTTGAAAGGCTCTCCGCGAGGAGGGCCTTTCTTGCTTTGGAGGGCGGTCGTGGTATATCGGCCGGGGAGGGGATGTTAGATGTCACTTTTCATGTCTAATTGTAGTTAGGTGCCACAGAAACGCGCTTGCAATCCGAGAACCGTTAACGCCGCTTTATCACGGCTAGGACATCACATGAAAAATCTATTGCGCCTCTCAAACCTTGCGGCACTCCTTGTCCTCACACTCGGGGCTCCCTCTGCGGCGGAGCCGCCTAAAGAGCACCACATGCAGAAAGTTCTAGGCATTGGCGGCCTGTTTTTCAGGTCCGAGAATCCCGAGCGCCTTGCGAAGTGGTACGAGACGCAACTTGGTATCTCGCTCGTGCCCACAAGCTACCAACAGGAGCCTTGGCATCAAGATGCAGGCCCAACCGTGTTTGCCCCGTTTGAAAAGAACACAACGTACTTCGGCAAGCTGGAGCAAAGCTGGATGGTCAATTTCCGGGTGGCAGATCTAAAAGCAATGGTTGCTCAGCTGCGCGCAGCCGGCATTACGGTTGACGAGCCACAAAGCCATCCCAACGGGGATTTTGCTCGGTTACACGATCCAGAGGGCAACCCAATAGAGCTCTGGGAGCCCAAAAAGCCTAAGTGAGCAAATCGATGCGGGTGGCACCTAACTACGCGTTGGAGCGGTCCGTGACAGGTCTGGCGGTGGGCGCCGCAGGCGCTCGGCAAATCTTAGCGCCCGCGGCGCCTAGCGAGCGCCTCGCGCGGCCCGCTCAACGCGGACGTTAGGCAGCGCGAAGAAACCGTGCCGCGTCCTGAGAACATTCCCACTGTCGTTGCCGCATCAAAGGTTGTGCGTTACAGCCAAATTGACGAACGGCACCAGCCAACTGCTATGGGTACGGGAGATTCGAGCTCCGATGCTGCGTCAGGCTTGGTCTGGGGCGTCGCCATTTGCGAGATTTCGAATCCGCCCGGGTTCGCCCTGATCGCCTGTGGGGATGACTGGATACCTATTTCGCGCCGTTGGCATCCTACGCTCGAGGCGGCGCAGAATGACGCGGAGCAGCAGTACAGTGGGCTTCGGCATACGTGGGACACGCCGCCAAACCTGTGAGCTGGCTACCCATGAAGGGCGTCGGCATGCGCAGGCGCTGCCTAACTTTGCGATGCAGCGGTCGTCGCGTGTCGGCACGCCGCTTGCAGTGACAGGCAACGGCACGGATGGGTTGCGATCAGCAAGCGGCGCGCCGACTGCGCGCGGCCGCTCATCGCGGACGTTAGGCCCATGCTGACACGTGTTTGCTGGCTTATCGCTCTGACAGGACTTCTTTGGGGTTACTCCACGTTAACTCTTAGCTCTGACGACGAGTTCAATGCCATTGAGTATCTTGGGACGACGATTCCACTCAATCGGATGTACGCCGACTTTGATGCCTATAAGGATGACCCCGACAACCTTCCCGAGGACCAAATCCCTCGAATCGCCGAGTTGGTAAGAAGCGCTCCCGTGCCTCGCGCTTTTGCATCGCGCAAGAAGGCCTTTTCCTACTTGAGCAACCTAATGTTCCCTGGGTACGGATTCAGCGCTCATCAGCTGGACAAGACGCTGGCCTTGTTCTCGATAGAGGTGCCTCAAATGGAGCAAGATCGCTGGGTGACTCTTGTCCCGGAAAAGGGCCAATGGATCGTTGTCGATGACTTCACCTGGCCTGTTGCCGACGGCTACATCGACTCCGCTGAATACAGAAACGGCCATGTTGAATACTTCGACCACAAAGGAACGCTTATTCGAGAGAAATTGCCGCATGGGCCTAACTAAGCGTTGGAGCGGTCCGTGAAACGTCGCGGGTGGCGCGCCGCAGGCGCGCGGAGAGATTTTACGCCCGCGGCGCGCTGCAACGGCCCCGCGCGGCCCGGTCAACGCAGACGTTAGGCACACCTGAGCAGGGTATTCTCCATGCGTCGCCTCAATACCATGGTTACTTCTCTCACGTTCTTGACGATTTTCGGCAGCGACTGCCCGCCCGCCCGTAGCGAAGAATCAGAATCGGAACGTTACGCGGAAATCAAGATCGCAAAACCAAAGCAGTGGTTCTTGCCGACAGCGTCGCTACTCGAGTTGAATGGGTCGCCGCCCAGCTTTTGGAAAGGAAGTCCTCGCAAAATCAAGGTCCAGCCAGGGACCGTTCGCTTGCTGGTAGGCGATAAACCCAGACCCGGTTGTTGGACCTGTGGTGAGCCACGCTATACGTGCATGCTGAATTTTGAGGCTGGCGCAGGACAAGTCTATTCGGTTGAACTCATCGAGCAGAGTGGAGCTTTTCGGTACTCGGTCGCCGCAGATGCCGGCGGCCTGGTGGCCACATGTGAATCGACCGGGCCCGACAAGATCGACAGGCTGCTGGAAAGGCTTGCAGGGTCGGCGGAGTGGCCGGGCGGGGTGCCGCAATACGGTCAGTTTCCAAAACTCGACCTGCCGGCAACGGCCAATGCGGAAGAACTCATCGCCCAAATGTTCAAACAGGAGACTTTTCCCGGCGGCACGAGCGTTGTGCGGTACCAGATTCTCGACTCCCGTGTCGTCGATATTACCTTTGGCCCGAGGCGTTTGGGACGATCGTTTTTGGCTGTTCATGTTGACACGAACCTCGATGAAAGGATTGTGCTCTTTCAGTATGGTGATGCATCGACGGGTTGGTGGCGCAGTCGTTTTTACTACGCAGAACCGCCCGCCCGTTAGAACTGCTCAAATGCGCAGACTTTGCCGGTAGCGTTTGATGATGACTCTACCCACACGCCTAGCAGCGCGCACCGACAGGATCCAATGCCTAACTAGGCGATGCAGCGGTCGGCAAGCATCGGCACGCCGCTTGCAAGGACAGGAACAGGCGCAGACAGGATTCGGTCAGCAAGCGACGCGCCGACTGCGCGCCGCCGCTGATCGCGGACGTTTTACGCCAGCCATTGGTCGACGAGCATTGCCGTGGACTGGCGCTACGATTTGAGGGTCGCAACACCGCGCGACGCCGAGGCCGTTAGTGAGCTACTGCGCGCGTCGTATCCCAGGCTCATGAGGTCAGCTTACGATGAAGAGGTACTCGCTCCTGCGTTGGAGCTGATGACGCAAGCCAACCCATCCCTCCTAAGCTCTGGCACGTACTACGTCGCTGAACTGGCCACCGGATTCCTGGTCGGTTGTGGTGGCTGGACCCCCGAACGTCCGGGAACGAAAAGCGTCGAACCAGGGCTTGGCCACGTTCGCCACTTCGCGGTACATCCAGATTGGACGAGACGTGGTATTGGCCGGAGTCTTCTAGAGGCTTGCGACCGTACTGCACGGGCTGCTGGAGTGAGGGCCTTCGAGTGCTACTCCAGCCTAAACGCTGAGAAGTTCTACCGCGCATTGGGTTTCGTGCGCATCCGGGAGATGAATATGGAGCTCAAGCCGCCCGTTGTATTGCCCGGAGTATTGATGCGTCGCAATCTTCACGAAGAATAGATGCCGTGTGCGCGCCGCTTTGCCATGCCGCTGAACTGCGACGTTAGAGCGCATTCCATGCGGTTCCGCACTCTACGAGTATTCTGGTATTTGAACTGACCCAGTTCTATCACATTTGCGAGGCTCGGCAATCAAACTTGTATCTAAGATCTACATTGGTTGTTGCCCTCGGCGCTCTCGCTGGCTGCGGCTTGATACCGCGTCACATCAGTCTCAGCTATGAGGCGCCGCCGCGCCGACAAGCCGATAAGTCCGTTTCCATTGCCGTGGATGAGTTCGCAGACGACAGGCCGCGCAAAGCGGAGCTGTGTATGTCCAACTCTCCACAGATTTTTCTGAAGGAAGGCCAGATCCCAGCGAAGTGGCTCACAACTGCCCTTTCGGCGGAGCTGATGGCGGATGGATACACAGCAACTTATCGCGCTTCGGATCCGCGGCAATCCATCCCAATACTAGTGAGCGGTTCACTTCACTCGCTTGCGTGTGGCGCCTATCCTGGTGGCGTGATTTCCACACACTGGGCCGAGATGACTGTCTCTTTCACCGTACACGAATATGGCTCCAAGATCTTTGCTGACACGTTCAGCAGCAAAGTCAATGGCATTGTGTGGATAAGCGCAAACTTCGAATTCACCAAACTGTTGGAGCGCGCAGCCCAAAACCTGATGCGTCAAGCCATTCCGACTCTCACCGGAGTCATTGATAGAAGCAAGGGCCGTGATGGGCCGCTTTCCAAGGTTGGTCGTAAAGGATTTGTTTGCGAAGATCTGTGCGCTCCAACTATGCATTGGAGCGCTCCGTGACAGCGTCGAGCGAGCGCGCCGCAAGCGCGCGGACCATTATCGCGCCTGCGGCGCGCCGCCGCTCAATTGCGGCGTTAGCCGCTGCGAGATACTCATCGACAAGCGACAATCCAGCGGAACGCCCAACTCCGAGCAAACTCGCATGGGACTTCTAACCTTCAGCCTCAACGTCAACCTGGATGGCTGCGTCGACCACCAGGAGGGAATCGCAGACGACGAGACACACGCTTTCTTCAGCCGCCTCATGGACGAGGTCGGGGCGATGCTGTGGGGCCGCGTCACCTACGAGATGATGGAGGGCTACTGGCCGGCGGTCGCTCGCGGCGACGAGGAGGCGCCGCCGGCGATGCGCGAGTGGGCGGTCAAGCTGGTGGCCAAGCCGAAGTACGTGGTGTCGTCGACGCGAACGGACTTCCCGTGGGCCAACAGCCATCACATCGCCGGCGACTTGCGCACGTGCGTGCAGAAACTCAAGGATGCGACCCCTGCCGGCGTGCTCCTCGGTAGCGGCAAGCTCGCGACCGAGCTGGACCGGCTGGATCTGATCGACGAGTACAAGCTCCTCGTCCACCCCAGGATCGCCGGTCACGGCCCGACCCTTTACCAGAGCGGGCTACCCAGCACGCGACGGCTCGAGCTGATCTCGTCGACGCCGCTCCGCAACGGCGCAGTCGCTATGCACTACCGGCGCGTGCCCGGCTAACAACGGGTTGCAGCGGACGGTCCGCTGCGCGGCCCACCGCTGAACCCGAGCGTTTAACGCCCGTGTACCGTTACGCCATCGATCCCTTGTATTGGAAGCTGGTGATATGGCTTCTCGTAGCGATGTTGCTGCCACTTGCGATTCGCTATCGCCCCACGCGATTGGGAG
>DASTOQ010000017.1:0-16176 GCA_035720205.1 Steroidobacteraceae bacterium
TAGCCATTGGACGACTTGATCAGATCCACGAGTCCGATCTTCAGGTTTCCGTGCTGGGTCAGAATTTTGAACTGGTTGTAGGTGCCGCAAATTCTCGTTTTGTTGACCAAGCAGAAATTGGAGCGCCTGTTGCGCTGTTTGGAGAGCTAATCGACGGAAAGTATGTTGTCGATGCGGCAATTGTGCTCGAAGGCCAGTACATTCAGGGAGCCTCCAAAGTCTATCTGCGAGGGCAACTGACTTCGCTGAATCGTCGGACTGGAATAGTGGCGATCGGAAGCTTGCGACTCGATGCATCGTCGCTGATATTTGATTCATCTAGCGCAAGCCTAAGAGTTGGTTCTACGGCCGCCATAGTTGGCACGCAGCCCTCGGTCGCCGGAGAGATTCTTGTCGAGCGTCTTGTGCAGGCAACACCCGATGCGTCAGTAGGTACCGGCCGCCCCGAAGCATCGGTTGGCACTGGTAGCCCAGAGGCGTCGGTAGGCACAGGAAGTCCGGAGGCCTCGGTTGGTACCGGTCGTCCCGATGCATCGGTTGGTACCGGTAGCCCAGAAGCATCGGTAGGCACAGGAAGTCCGGAGGCCTCGGTAGGTACAGGTAGCCCAGATGCGTCGGTTGGTACAGGAAGCTCTGCAGGCTGAATTTCGCGCACGTTGATTCTGTCGTTAGTCGCTTCGCCGTCCTGCGGGCTTAGGTGCAGTCGCCATATAGTGCCTGCGAAGCGTTTTAATCGAATGTCGTAAGCTTGCCCCAATCCTCGTCACGGATTGCGGGCCAATAACTGATGCATTCGCGGAGAATCTCCGTGGACTCCAGGCGGGTGGGACTCGCATGTCTCATTCTCGTCGCGACCGCGGCCGTGCTGTCGTCCTGCGCCGATCGCGGTTCATCGCAAGCGCCCGGAGCAACTGCTGAACCGCTGGTCCTGCGCCGTGGCCTCGGCGGTCAACCCGGTTCACTGGACCCGCAGCGAGCGGAAGACGGATTCTCGTATGATGTTCTGCGCGACCTTTACGAAGGCCTCGTCGCAAGCGATCCTGAAGGCAAGGTCGTACCTGCTGCGGCGGAATCCTGGGACGTCAGCGCTGACGGCAAGACCTACACGTTTGCACTCAGGGAAAGCGCGCGCTGGTCCAACGGCGACCCGGTGACGGCCGGCGAATTCGTTGCCGCGCTGCGCAGGGCCTTGGATCCCGCAACCGCATCCGGCGCGGCCGACCTGCTGCGCGCCATCGTCCATGCGCCGGAGATCCTGCGCGGCGAGCTGCCGCCCGATCGCCTCGGCGTACGCGCGCCGGACGACCACCACCTCGAAATCCGGCTGTCGCGGCCGGTTCCGTACTTTCCCGACATACTGACCAATACCGTGGCCTCGCCGGTGCATGTTTCGACGCTCTCGGGTCAAGGGCGCTTCTCAGAACCGGGGACTACGGTGACCAACGGGCCGTACCGGCTGGCCGCGCTCGTGCCCGGCTCGAGCCTGTATCTGGAACGGAACGAGCACTATTGGAACGCAGCGACGGTCGCATACGACGCGGTCAGGTACGAGTTCGTGCCGGATGAGAATGCCGAATACGCGCGTTTCCGCGCGGGCGAGCTGGACGTGACGAACAGCGTCCCCGAGCAGCGTTTCGAGCAGCTCGCGCGCGATCCGGTTTCCGGGCTGCAGCACCGGCCCTGGCTTGCGACCTTCTATTTTTCGTTCAATACGGATCGCGGCGTGCTGCGTGGCAGGCCGGCGCTGCGCGAGGCGCTGTCGCTCGCGCTACACCGCGAAGCGATCGCCTCGACGATCGCGCGTGCCGGGCAAGTGCCCGCCTACTCGCTGGTGCCGGACGGCGTGTGGAACTACGCGCCGGCGCGCTACGATTGGAGCCGGGCGTCACGCGACGAGCGCCTGTCGCGCGCCAGGTCGCTCTATGCCGCGGCCGGGTTTACGCCGCAGCGTCCGCTGCGGCTTCGCATGCTCTACAACGAGAACGAGCTGGTGCAGAAAGTCTGCGTCGCGATCGCAGCCATGTGGAAGGAAGCGCTCGGCGTCGAGACTGAGCTGGTGCAGATGGAGTTCAAGGCATATCTGGCCGCGCGCGCCGATCCGGGCCAGTGGGACGTCGTCCGCGTGGGCTGGACCGCCGACTACAACGACGCCTCGTCCTTTCTGGATACGATGCTGGAGGGCAGCCCGCAGAATTTCGGCCGCTGGGTCAATGCCGGCTACGCGCGACTGCTGGAATCCGCCGCGAACGAGACCGATTCCGCGCGCCGGCGCGAGACGCTGCAGCAGGCGGAAGCCCTGATGCTCGAGGACTATCCGCTGCTGCCGGTCTATTTCTACGTCACCCGCCGCCTGGTGCAGCCGCGGGTGCAGGCGCCGCCCATCAATCCGATGAACCGCACGTACTCACGGTACTTTCGACCCGCCGAATGAGCGCGATCAGAGCTTGCGCTCGACCTTGGCCTTCCCGACCAGCTCCTTCAGGTGTGCCTCGAACTGCTTCTGCTTCACCAGCGGCCCGAGCTGCGCCTTGACCGCATCGTAGGGCGGGGGTGTCGTCGGGCGCGTCCCTTCGAGCTTGATGACGTGCCAGCCGAACTCTGACTTTACCGGCGTGGCGGTGTACTTGCCGACCTCGAGTTGCTGGACGGCGTCCGAGAAGGGCTTCACCATCTGGCCGGGGCTGAACCAGCCGAGGTCGCCGCCTTCGGCGGCGGAGCCATCCGAGGAATTGTCCTTGGCCAGCGTCTCGAAGCTTGCGCCCTTGTCGATCTGCGCGATCAGGTCCTTCGCCTTCATCTCGTCGTCGACGAGGATGTGCCGCGCGTGGTACTCGGCTTTCGGCAATTCCGCGACACGGGCGTCGTACTCGGCTCTCAGCTCTTCCTCGGTCGGCTCCTTGCCCTCGGAAACCTTGCGGAACAGCATCTCTGCGAGTGCGCTGTTGCGCACCAGCTCGAGTCGGGCGCCAGGCTCGCCATCGGCAAGCTTCTGTTTCTCGGCCTCCGCTGCGCCGACGTACATCCCGATCAGCTCCTCGAGAGCCTCGTTGCTTTCCTCTGGCGAAAGCTGGTCCACGGTCTTGCCCTGGTGGCGCGTCTTCACGTAGAGCTGCCACACCTCGGTCGAAATCGGCTTGCCGTCCACGATCGCGACCGGCCTGGCCGCACCTTCCGCGGGAGTCTCGGCCTTGGTGCAGCCGGCGGCGAGCAGCAAACCCGCCAGGGTGATCGTGATTGCCTGCTTGTGTCTCATGAGTTCCTCGATGGTTGGTCGTCGTCGGGTGATCGTGCGTCGATGTTCAGTGCGTGGATCTCCCCCGGCAGCATTGCCGCCAGGGCCTCGTAAACCATGCGGTGCCGCTGGAGCCTGCCTCGCCCGCTGAATGCCTGAGACTCGATCCGGACGCGAAAGTGCCCGGCGCCGTCCCGCGCGCCGGCGTGGCCGGCATGGCGCGCGCTGTCGTCGTCCACCGCGACGACGGCCGGCGCGAATGCGGCCTCGAGCATGGCGCGGATGCGCTCAACCCGCGGCAGTTCCATCATGGCGGGCCTGCGCGGCGATCCAGAATCCCTGTGCGACGATGAAGGCCAGCGTCAGGCCGAGCATGCCGAACAGCTTGAAGTTGACCCAGGTCGCCTCGTCGAAATAGCGGAATACGGCGACATTCACCGCACCCATGACGATGAAGAACGCGACCCACATGGCGTTCAGCCGCCGCCAGCGCGCTGGCGACAGGCCCAGCTGCGCATGGCCCGAACTCATCAGGCGTTGCACCAGCGGCTGGCCGCCGAACCGGCGCCATGGGCTCACGAAGAAGGCCGCGGCGAACAGCCAGTTCACGATGGTCGGCTTCCACATGATGAAGGCGGCGTCGCGGATCGCGAGCGTCAGGCCGCCGAACACCAGCACCAGGCCCGCGGACACGAGATGCATCGGATTGACCCGTCGCGTGCGCATCCAGTGGACCGAGACCTGCACGATGGTCGCGACGATGATCACCAGCGTCGCCACGTAGATGTCGGCCAGCTTGTAGGCGACGAAAAACGCGATGACCGGGAGGAAATCGAACAGCAGCTGCATGCGCGGGACCGACGGAAGAGGGCGGCAATCATAGCCGAAAGGGCGCTGGTCCGCCGCCAGTCCATAATGGACCATGGCCGAGCGGCTGGAGTTGCATGCGACCACGCCCCAGGTACGGCACCTGCGCCTGGCGGCCGATTGCCTGCGCGACGGCGGCGTGATCGCCTACCCGACCGACTCCTGCTATGCGCTCGCGTGCGCAATCGGCGCCAAGGAAGCGATGGAGCGCATCCAGCGCATCCGCCAGACGGGCAAGCGGCACTTCTTCACCGTCATCTGCCGCGATCTCTCGGAGATCTCCCGCTTCGCGCGCGTGGAGAACTGGCAGTACCGCCTGCTGAAGGCCTTCACGCCGGGGCCCTACACGTTCGTGCTGCGCGCAACCCGGGAAGTGCCGCGCCGGCTGCTCGAGCCGCGCCGCAGGACCGTCGGTATCCGGGTGCCGGACCATCCGGTCGTGCGCGCGCTGCTGGCGGAACTGGCTGAACCGCTCATGAGTACGACCTTGCTGCTGCCGGGCGACGAAGTGCCGCTGACCGACGGCCGCGAAATCGAGGAACGCATCGGCCACGCCGTGGATCTGATCCTCGACGCCGGCAATTGCGGACTCGAGCCGAGCACGATCGTGGACCTGTCGGGCGATGCGCCAGTGCTGTTGCGCGCCGGCAAGGGCGATCCCCGGCCATTCCAATGACCGGCAGCGCCGCACCGCGCGCCGTATAATTGCCGCCCGATGGGACGTTCCATGGACCTAGCGGCATTTCTGACGATCGTCTCGATTGCCGCCATTCCGATCCTGTTTGCGATCACGCTGCACGAAGTCGCGCACGGCTGGGTCGCGCGCATGTTCGGTGACCGCACGGCGGAGGCGCAGGGCCGCCTGAGCCTGAACCCGATCCGTCACATCGATCCCGTGGGCACGGTGCTGGTGCCTGCCCTGTTGCTCTGGCTCGGGGGGTTCCTGTTCGGCTGGGCCAAGCCGGTCCCGGTCGATCCGCGCAACCTGCGCGACCCCAGGGGCAACATGGTCTGGGTGTCCGTCGCAGGCCCGGGCGCCAACATCGCGATGGCGGTCGGCTGGGCTTTCCTGATGATGCTGAGCCAACGGCTGGAGCTCGGCGTGGCCGGCGCGTGGATCGGATCGATGGCTTCGGTGGGCATCACGATCAACCTGCTGCTCGCCATCTTCAACCTGCTCCCGATTCCGCCGCTGGACGGCGGGCAGCTGCTGTCCAACCTGTTGCCGCGCGGGCCCGTCGTCCGGTTGCTCGACGCAATCCGGCCCTTCGGCCTGTTCATCGTGCTCGCGATGGTGGCGATCCCGGGGTTGCTGTCGGCGCTCATCGGCCCGCCGATCGGTTATCTTCGCGGACTGCTGACGGCCATTTTCGGGCTGGATTCCTAGGAGCACCGGCATGTCGGCCAGGCCAGGGCAGAAGCGTCGCGTGGTCTCCGGCATGCGTCCGACGGGCCAGCTGCACCTCGGCAACTACCACGGCGCGCTGGTCAACTGGCTCGATCTGCAGGCGCGCTATGAATGCTTCTTCTTCGTGGCCGACTGGCACGCCCTCACGACCGGATACGAGGACACGGCGGCATTCAAGGCCAACACCCGCGAGGTGGTGATCGACTGGCTCGGAGCAGGGCTCGATCCCGACGCCTGCACGATGTTCGTGCAGTCGCGCGTCCCGGAGCATGCCGAGCTTCACTTGATCCTCTCGATGGTCACGCCGGTGTCCTGGCTCGAGCGCGTGCCCACCTACAAGGACCAAATGGAGCAGCTCAAGGACAAGGACCTGAGCACCTACGGCTTCCTCGGCTATCCGCTGCTGCAGAGCGCCGACATCCTGATGTACCGGCCGCAGTACGTGCCGGTCGGCGAGGACCAGGTCGCGCACGTCGAAATCACGCGCGAGATCGCGCGTCGCTTCAACAAGGTCTGTGGCCGCGAGCCGGACTCGGTCGTCCGCGTCGCGAACGCTGTAAAGAGGCTGGGCGCAGAGGGTGCCGCGCAGTACGCGGACCTGCGGCGCCAGTACCAGGAGCAGGGCAACACCGAGGCGGCGGCGCGGGCGCGGGCGCTAATCGCGTCAGGCAAAAAACTGTCGGACCAGGACCGCGAATGGCTGCTGGGGGACCTGGCCGGCGGCGGCCGCGTGATCCTGCCCGAGCCGGAGGTGCTGCTGACCCGGTCGCCAAAGGTCCCGGGCCTGGACGGTCGCAAGATGTCGAAGTCCTACGACAACACGATCCGCCTGCGTGAAGAGCCGGAGAGCGTCGAGAGGAAACTGAAGACGATGCAGACCGATCCGGCGCGCGTGCGGCGCAGCGACCCCGGCGATCCCGACAAGTGCCCGGTCTTCAGCCTGCACCGGATCTATTCGACCCAGGAGACCCAGGCCTGGGCGTCGCATGGCTGCCGTACCGCGGGCATCGGCTGCCTCGAGTGCAAGAAGCCGTTGATCGACTCGGTGCTGGCGGAGCTGGCCCCGATCCGCGAGCGCGCAAAGGCATATGAAGCCGATCCTGCGCGGGTCGCCGAGATCCTGGAGGCCGGGTGCCGGCGTGCACGTGACGCAGCGCGTGAGACAATGCAGGAGGTCCGCACAGCTGTGGGTCTCGACTAGTGATGGATGAGCTTGCCGACACTGCAGTGGCCGAGGGTGCCACAGGCGCGGCGGGGCCGCCGCCCCAGCAGGCGGAAATGCCGTTCGCCATCGTCGACGGCGAGCCGGTCACGGTGATCCCGCGCGACCTCTACATCCCGCCTCAGGCACTCGAGGTCTTCCTCGAGGCGTTCGAAGGCCCGCTCGACCTGCTGCTGTACCTGATCCGGCGCCAGAACCTGGACGTGCTCGACATCCCGATCGCCGACATCACGCGCCAGTACATGGAGTACATCCAGCTGATGCAGGAGCTCGACCTGGAGCTTGCCGGCGAGTACCTGCTCATGGCCGCGATGCTGGCCGAGATCAAGTCGCGCATGCTGCTGCCGCGCAGCGCCGAAGCCGGCCAGGAGGAAGAGGATCCGCGCGCCGAACTGGTGCGGCGCCTGCAGGAGTACGAACGCTTCAAGGCCGCCGCCGAGGACATCGACCGGCTGCAGCGCCTCGATCGCGACGTGCACCAGGCCTATGCGGAGCTTGCGCATCGCCAGGTGGTCCGCATCCTGCCGGAGGTCGCGCTGCAGGAGATGCTGGTCGCCTTCAAGGACGTGGTCCAGCGCGCGACGATGTTCGCGCACCTGCACGTCCGGCGGGAGACGCTGTCCGTGCGCCAGCGCATGTCCGACGTGCTCGCGCAGCTCGAGGGCGCCGGGCTCGTGGAATTCGTCCGCCTGTTCCGTACGGAGGAGGGGCGCATGGGCGTGACCGTCACGTTCGCGGCCTTGCTCGAGCTCCTGCGCGAGGGGCTGGTCGACATCGTGCAGGCCGAGCCGTACCAGCCGCTGTACGTGCGGGGCGCGGAGCGCAATCCGGACGCGCCGGAGATCGAGAACCTCGAGATCACGACCGCCTGACGGGACACACATGGACACCGGACAGTTGAAACACCTCATCGAGGCGGCCCTGCTGGCCTACGGCCAGCCACTCGGCATCGATCAGTTGCGCGAGATGTTCGAGGAGTACGAGCGGCCCGACGCCGCCGCAGTGCGCAAGGCGCTGGTGGAGCTCGCGCTGGACTGCGAGGGTCGCGCCGTTGAGCTGGTCGAAGTCGCGAGCGGATGGCGGCTGCAGGTCCGCAGCGCGTTCGCCTCCCGCCTGTCGCGACTCTGGCAGGAGCGGCCGAGCCGGTATTCCCGCGCGCTGCTGGAAACACTGGCGCTCATCGCCTACCGCCAGCCGATCACGCGCGGCGAGATCGAGGACGTGCGCGGCGTCACTGTCAATCCCAACATCGTGCGCACGCTGACCGAGCGCGGCTGGATCCGCGTGGTCGGCCATCGCGAGGTCCCGGGCCACCCCGAGCTGCTCGGCACGACGCGTGAGTTCCTCGACTACTTCGGGCTCAAGAGCCTCGACGAACTGCCCACGCTCGCGGCGCTCAAGGACATGGACGACGTCGGCATCCAGCTCGAGTTCAGCGGGGCGCCCACGGTGCAGGCCGCGGCCGCGGGATTGCCGGCGGCGAACGACGCCGACGCGGCGAACTGATGCGGCTCGGCCGTGGCCGCCCGTGCCATGCGTGAACGCATCCAGAAACTGCTCGCGGCGCGCGGCGTGGGATCGCGCCGGCAGGTCGAAGCCTGGATCTCGGCCGGCCGCATCACGGTCAACGGCGAGCCCGCGGTGCCCGGCCAGCCGGTGGACGAACGCGACGACGTGCGCCTCGACGGCCGCAGGCTGCGGCTCGCCCTGCGCGGCGACGACACGCAGCGCGGACTTGCCTATCACCGGCCGGCGCAGGAAGGCGTGCGCGCCAGTGCCGATGCGGAGACGCCGAGTTCGCTGGAAAAGCTGCCGAAATCCGCCGGCCGGCGCTGGATACCGGTGAGCCCGCTCGCCGCCGTCGACGGCGGCCTGGAGCTCTTCGTGACCGACGGCAGGCTGGCCGCCGCGCTCGCGCGCCGTGGCCACGAGATTTCCTGCGAGTACAGCGTGCGCGTGCGCGGCGACTTCGACGAGACTTCCGCGCCGCGCGTGATGCAGGCTGCCGCAACCGACGAAGCGGCAGCCGGCCGCCTGACCGAAATCGCCATCGCGGGTGGAGAGGGCAGCAATCGCTGGCTGCAGCTGTCCTGCATCGGCCTGCGGCCGCGCGACCTGAAGGCGCTCTTCGAGCGCTGCGGATTCGAGGCGAACCGGGTGTTGCGTACGCGCTTCGGGCCGATCGTGATGGATCGTGGCTTGGCGCGCGGCCGCAGCAGGGCGCTGACCGAGGGCGAGCTGCGGGCATTGCACGAAGCCGCGGGCATCCCGCTCCCGCCCGGTGACGCAGGCCGCCGTGAGGCCGCACGCGTCAGGTCTGGCAGTCGAAGGACTTCCCGTTGACGCCCCGGCTGGCGGGCCCCAGCAGGTAGACGAAAGGGCCGACGACGGCCACGGGCTCGGGCAGCCTGGCGGGATCTTCCGCCGGATAGGCCTGGCGCCGCATCGCCGTGCGCACGCGCCCCGGATTGACGCTGTTGACGCGGATGCGGGACTGCTCCGATTCCTGCGCCAGCACCTGCATCAGGCCTTCCGCGCCCCACTTGGAGGCGCAATACGCGCCCCAGTAGGCTCGGCCCTCGCGCACAAGGTTGCTGGACGTGAAGACGATGGAAGCGTCCGCGGAGCGCTTGAGCAGCGGCAACAGCGTGCGGGTCAGGATGAATGGCGCGGTCAGGTTGACGTGCAGCACCTTGCACCAGGTCGGCACGTCGTAGTGCTCGATCGGCGACAGTGCGCCGAGGATGCCCGCGACGTGCGCGAGCCCGTCGAGGCGACCGAACTCCCGCTCGAGCGCGTCATGCAGCGCGTCGTACTCGGGCGCCGCAGCGGTCTCGAGGTTGAACGGGAGCAGCGCCGGCGTCGGCCCGCCGTCCGCCACGATCCGGTCGTAGCTGCGCTCGAGCTTGCGCTGCGTGCGGCCGAGCAGCGCGACCGTCGCGCCCTGGCGTGCGAGCGCAAGCGCGAGCGCCTGGCCGATGCCCTCACCGGCGCCGGTCACCAGGATGACCCGGCCGGCGTGAGAGCCGGGCGCCGGATCCGGGATCTCAGTGTTCTTCGGGTGGGGCAAGCTCGGGGGTGGCGCTGTCGGCGGTGCGAACGGAGACCTCGATCTCCGTCAGGTCCTCGATCGGCTTGTCGGTGCGCACGCCGAGCTCGGTGAACTTGCGCGCACCGGGCAGCACGTTGCGCTCGAGCGAGCCGACCGAGGCGTTGTAGGCCCGCAGGCTCGCCTCCAGCGCATTGCCGAGCTTGCCGAGGTGGTTGCGGAACGTGCCCAGCCGCGCGTAGAGGTCCTCGGCCAGGTGGCGGATGCGCTCCGCGCCTTCCGCAAGCCGCACGTTCTGCCAGCCGCTGTGCACCGCCTTGAGCAGCGCCAGCAGCGTGGAGGGCGTCGTCAGCACGACACCCGAGCTCATTGCGCGGTCGAGCAGGTCCGGTTGCTGATCGAGCGCCGCCGAGAGGAACTGGTCGCCCGGCAGGAACAGCACCACGAACTGCGGCGCGTTCTCGAACTGGGCCGCGTAATTCTTGGAAGACAGCAGCCGCACCCGATCGGAGACGTGCTGCGCATGGCGCTTGAGCGCCGCGGCGCGCGCCTCGTCGGACGGCGCCTCGACCGCGAGCAGGTAGGCGTCGAGCGGCGTCTTGACGTCAACCACGACGTCGCGGCCCTCGGAAAGGTGAATCACCATGTCCGGGCGCAGCGCGCCGTCCTCGCCTGCGACATGCACCTGTTCCTCGAAGTCGCAATGCGCGGTCATGCCGGCGAGTTCCACCAGCCGGCGCAGCGCGATCTCGCCCCACTGGCCGCGCACCTGCGGCTTGCTGAGCGCCTGCACCAGGTTGCGCGTCTCGCGCTGCAGCGCGCTGTGCGTCTCGCGCATGTCCGTCAGGTGCTGGCGCAGGCTGCCGAAGTCGCGCTGCCGTTCGGCCTCGATCTCGCGCAGCGCCTCCGAGGTGCGCGCGAGCGACTCCTGGATCGGCTTCACCAGCGTTTCGATCGCCTGCTCGCGCTCCTTGAGCGTGCTCTGGGCGGCCTGCTGGTGCTGGCCGAGGTTCTCCTTCGCGAGCCGCAGGAAGTTCTCGATGTTCTCGCGCAGCTGCCGTCCGGCGAGGTCGTCGAAGCGCCGGTCGAGTTGTTCCATGGCCCGATCGAGCGCGACCGTGCGTTCGGCCGCCAGCGCTCGCTCCGAGGCGCGCCGGCCGAACCACCAGCCCGCGACCACTGCGATCGCGAGCGCGAAGAAGATCAGCAGTGCGGTTGCCAGTTCCATCAGTTCTTCAGCCCCAGCCAGTCGAGCAGCTCGGCGGGGCGGTCCAGGATGCCATCGGGGCGCCAGGCGGCAGGATCCTCGCCCTCGCCCAGGTAGCCGAAACCGGCCACCAGCGGAATCATGCCCGCGTTGCGCGCCGCCTGCACGTCGCGTTCGGCGTCGCCCAGGTACAGGCAGGCCCGCGGCGGGAGCCCGATCAGGCCGGCGGCATGCAGCAGCGGCATCGGGTGCGGCTTGCGTTCCGGGAGCGTGTCCCCGGCGACGATGCAGGCGCTGCGCGAGGCGAGACCCAGTTGCTCGAGCAGGGGCACGGTGAGCCAGCCGGGCTTGTTGGTGACGACGCCCCAGGGGATGCCGGTGCGCTCCAGCATCCTGAGCACCACGTCGAAGCCGTCGAACAGCCGCGTGCGTTTGGCGAGGCCCTGGCGGTAGATGTCGAGGTAGCGCCCGCGCAGCGATTCGAACCGCTCCGGTTCCGGCTCGCCGAAGCCGACGCGGATCAGGCGCAGGGCGCCATGCGACACGTGCGGCCGGATGCGATCGAATGGCAGGTGCCCGAGCCCCTCGGCGGCACGCAGCCGGTTGAGGGCGTCCGCCATGTCGGGCGCGGTATCGAGCAGCGTGCCGTCGAGATCGAGCAGCACGCCGCGCGGGGCTCCGGCGGGAATCACGCCTGTGCCGCCCTGCGGAAGTGGGCCAGGTAGTTGACCGAGGTGTCCGCAGTCACGCGTGCGCGGCGCGTGGCAGGGTTGTACTCGAGGCCGGCCAGGTCCATGAGTTCGAGACCCGCCGCGCGCGCCCAGCGCGCCAGTTCCGACGGGCGGATCAGGCGCGCGTACTGGTGCGTGCCCCGGGGCAGCAGCCGCAGCAGGTATTCGGCACCCACGATCGCGAGCGCGAAGGCCTTCGGGTTGCGGTTGATGGTCGAGCAGACGACATCGCCACCCGGCCGCACCAGCCTTGCGACGGCCTGCAGGACGCCGGCGGGGTCCGGCACGTGCTCCAGCATCTCCAGGCAGGTCACCAGGTCGAAAGCGCCGGGTTCGGTCGCGGCCAGCGCCTCGGCCGCCACTTCACGGTAATCGACGTCGATGCCGGCCTCGAGGGCATGCAGCCGCGCGACCTCGAGGGCGGCCGGTGCGAGGTCGATGCCGGTGACGCGCGCGCCGCGCCGGGCCATGCCCTCGGCCAGCAGGCCGCCGCCGCAGCCGACATCCAGCGCGCGCCGGCCGGCGAACCCGGCCCGCGCCTCGATGTAGTCGAGGCGCGCCGGATTGAGGTCGTGCAGCGGCCGGAACTCGCCGTCGGGGTCCCACCAGCGCGGTGCCGCGGCGTCGAATTTCGAGATCTCCGCGGGGTCGACATTGGCGCCGGAATGCATCCGGAAAGTATACCCCCTGTGCTAAAATTCGCGCTTTCCTCGACCCCTGATTTGACGGGATAACGACACCCGCATGAGCGAGATCGCGCGCGAAGTCCTGCACGTCAACCTCGAAGACGAGATGCGCCGTTCCTACCTCGATTACGCGATGAGCGTGATCGTCGGCCGGGCGCTGCCCGACGTGCGCGACGGCCTGAAGCCCGTGCACCGGCGCGTGCTGCATGCGATGCGCGAGCTCGGCAACGACTGGAACAAGCCGTACAAGAAGTCCGCCCGCATCGTCGGCGACGTCATCGGCAAGTACCACCCGCACGGCGACGCCGCGGTCTACGACACGATCGTGCGCCTGGCGCAGCCGTTCTCGATGCGCTACCTGCTGGTGGACGGGCAGGGCAATTTCGGCTCCGTGGACGGCGATGCAGCCGCAGCCATGCGCTACACCGAGGTGCGCATGTCGCGCATCGCGCACGAGCTGCTTGCCGACCTCGACAAGGAAACGGTCGACTTCGTCCCCAACTACGACAACAGCGAGCAGGAGCCCTCGGTCCTGCCGGCTCGCATCCCGAACCTGCTGGTCAACGGCTCGGCCGGCATCGCGGTCGGCATGGCCACCAACATCCCGCCGCACAACCTCGGCGAGATCATCGATGCCTGCGTCGCGCTGATCGAGAATCCGGAGCTCTCGCTGGCCGACCTCATGCGCATGGTCCCGGGCCCGGACTTCCCGACCGCCGGCATCATCAACGGCGCCGCCGAGATCGTGCTCGCCTACAAAACCGGCCGCGGGCGGCTCTCGGTGCGTGCGCGCACGGCGGTCGAGGACATGGACGGCCGCGGCCGCCAGGCGATCGTCGTGACCGAGCTGCCGTACCAGGTCAACAAGGCGCGCCTGCTGGAGCGCATCGCCGACCTGGTGCGCAACAAGGAGATCGAGGGCATCTCGGAACTGCGCGACGAGTCCGACAAGGACGGCCTGCGCGTCGTGATCGAGCTGAAGCGTGGCGAGAACCACGAGGTCATCCTCAACCAGCTGTTCAAGCTGACGCCGATGGAGTCCGTGTTCGGCGTCAACATGGTGGCGCTGACCGACGGGCAGCCGAAGCTGCTGTCGCTGCGCGAGATGCTCGACGCTTTCCTGCGCCACCGTCGCGAGGTGGTCACGCGGCGCACCATCCACGACCTGCGCAAGGCGCGCGAACGCGCCCACCTGCTGGAGGGCCTGGCCGTCGCGCTCGCGAACATCGACGAAGTCATTGCCGTGATCAAGGCCTCACCATCTCCGGGCGAAGCGAAGGCGGCTCTGCAGGGCCGCATCTGGAAATCGGGCGCCGTGCCCGCGATGCTCGCGCGCGCCGGCAACGTGCCGACGCGCCCGGACGGGATCGCCGACGACCTCGGCCTGCAGGGCGAGGGCTACCGGCTTTCGGAGGCCCAGGCCCAGGCGATCCTCGACCTGCGGCTGCACCGGCTGACCGGTCTCGAACAGGACAAGATCGTCGCCGAGTTCGGCGAGCTGCTCGATGTGATCCGCGACCTGGGCGACATCCTGGCGCGCCCCGACCGCCTGCTTGCCGTGATCCGCGAGGAGCTGAAGGCGGTAAAGGAAGCCTACGGCGACGCCCGGCGTACCGAGATCGTGGCCGACCAGTCGGACGTGACCATCGAGGACCTGATCGAGCGCCAGGACCTGGTCGTCACGCTCTCGCATGCGGGCTATGCCAAGACCCAGCCGGTCACGGACTACGAGGCGCAGCGCCGCGGCGGCAAGGGCAGGATGGCGACGACCGTCAAGGACGAGGACTTCGTCGACAAGCTCTTCATCGCGCACAGCCACGACACGCTGCTGTGCTTCTCCGACCGGGGCCAGTGCTACTGGCTGAAAGTCTACCAGCTGCCGCTCGCGAGCCGCGGGTCCCGTGGCAAGCCGATCGTGAACCTGCTGCAGCTCGGGGAAGGGGAGCGCATCACGGCCGTGCTCGCCGTGCGCGAGTTCGACGATACCCACTTCGTGTTCATGGCGACCAGCCAGGGCACCGTCAAGAAGACGCCGCTGTCCGCGTTCTCGCGCCCGCGCGCGAACGGCATCATCGCGGTCTCGCTCGAAGGAGACGATTGCCTGGTGGACGTTGCGCTGACCGACGGTGAGCGCGAGATCCTGCTGACGACGACCGACGGCAAGGCGATACGCTTCGGCGAGGACCAGGTGCGGCCCATGGGCCGCGAGGCCGCGGGCGTGCGCGGCGTCAAGCTGGCCGAGGGCCAGCGCGTGACGTCGCTCATCGTGCTCGGCGAGGGCCACATCCTCACGGTGTCCGAGCACGGCTACGGCAAGCGCACCGACACCGAGGATTTCCCGCGCCACGGGCGCGCCGGGCAGGGCGTCATCGCATTGCAGACCAGCGGGCGCAACGGCGCGCTGGTGGGCGCCCGCCAGGTGCGGCCGGACGACGAGGTCATGCTGATCAACTCGAGCGGCACGCTGGTGCGCGTGCCGGTGAGCGACATCCCCGTGCTCGGCCGCAACACGCAGGGCGTGCGGATCATGCGTCTCGAGGATGGCGAGGAGCTGGTGGGACTCGAGCGAATTGCCGGCGAGGACTCGCAGGACGGCGGCGAGGCGGGCTGAGCGGCGGGGTTTCCGGCTTGCGCGTCTTCAATTTCTCGGCGGGACCGGCGGTGCTGCCACTGCCCGTGCTCGAGCAGGCCCGCGACGAGCTGCTCGACTGGAAGGGCGGCATGTCGGTCATGGAGGTCAGCCATCGCAGCAAGGCCTTCATCGCGGTGGCGCGCCAGGCCGAGGCGGACCTGCGCGACCTGCTGGCGATCCCGGCGACCCACAAGGTGCTGTTCATGCAGGGCGGGGCGACGGCGCAGTTCTCCGCGGTGCCGCTCAACCTCGCGGCCGCGGACGCCACCGCGGATTACCTCAACACCGGCCACTGGTCGGAGCGCACGATTGCGGAGGCGAAGCGCTTCGTGCGCGTGAACATCGCGGCGGACGAAGCCGCGAGCGATTACTCGACCGTGCCCGCGCAGTCGTCGCTGCGGCTCACGCCGGGCGCGGCCTACGTGCACTACACGCCGAATGAGACGATCCACGGGGTCGAGTTTCCCTACGTGCCGGACACCGGCGGGGTGCCGCTGGTGGCCGACATGTCGTCCACGATCCTGTCGCGGCCGCTCGACGTTGCGCGCTTCGGCCTGATCTACGCCGGCGCGCAGAAGAACATGGGTCCCGCCGGCATTACCGTCGTGATCGTCCACGAAGGCCTGCTGGGCCGCGCGCGGGCCGGGACGCCGCTCGTGCTCGACTACCGCGCGGTGGCCGCGGCCGAGTCGATGCAGAACACGCCGCCGACCTTCGGCTGGTACTTCGCCGGGCTGGTGTTCCAGTGGCTGAAGCGCGAGGGCGGCCTGCCGGCGATGGCCGAGCGCAATCGCGCGAAGGCCGCGATGCTGTACGCGGCGATCGACGCCTCGCGCTTCTACGTGAATCCGGTCGCCCGCGAATGCCGCTCGTGGATGAACGTGCCGTTCCGGCTGGCGCAGCCCGAGCTCGAGCCGCTGTTCCTGGCGCAAGCCGAGGCGGCGGGCCTCGCCAACCTCGCGGGCCACCGCGCGGTGGGCGGCCTGCGTGCGAGCCTCTACAACGCGATGCCCGCCGAGGGAGTCCGCGCCCTGGTCGACTTCATGCGCGAGTTCGAAACAAGGCACGGCTGATGCGCTTCAGGATCCTCACGCTCAACGACATCTCGACCCGCGGCCTCGACCGGCTGCCGCGCGACCGTT
>DASTOQ010000018.1:0-28329 GCA_035720205.1 Steroidobacteraceae bacterium
GGCAAGCCGGTCGGCGTGTTCCAGACGCATCCCGATGCGCCGCGCGTCCTGATCGCGAACTCGAACCTGGTGCCGCACTGGGCGACCTGGGAGCAGTTCCATGAACTCGACCGCAGGGGCCTGATGATGTTCGGGCAGATGACCGCGGGCTCCTGGATCTACATCGGCTCGCAGGGCATCGTGCAGGGCACCTACGAGACCTTCGGCGCCTGTGCGCGCACGCATTTCAATGGCGAGGCCGCAGGGCGCTGGATCCTGACGGCGGGCTTGGGCGGCATGGGCGGCGCGCAACCGCTGGCCGCGACCATGGCGGGCTTCTCGATGCTCGCGGTCGAGTGCGACGAGTCGCGCATCGACTTCCGCCTGCGCACCGGCTACCTGGACCGCAAGGCGGCCACGCTCGACGAGGCGCTCGCGCTCATCGACGGGGCGCGCCGCGCGAAGCGCGCATTGTCGGTCGGACTGCTCGGCAACGCCGCCGACGTGCTGCCCGAGCTTGCGCGCCGCGGCGTGGTGCCGGACGCGGTCACCGACCAGACCTCTGCGCACGATCCGCGGAACGGCTACCTGCCGCGCGGCTGGACGCTCGCGCAGGCCGCCGAGGCGCGTAAAAGGGATGCGGTCCCATTGGAACGCGCGGCGCGCGCCTCGATGAAGATCCACGTGCAGGCAATGCTGGACCTGAAAGCGAAGGGCGCCGTCGTCTTCGACTACGGCAACAACATCCGCCAGGTCGCCTTCGACGAAGGGCTGAAGAACGCCTTCGATTTTCCCGGCTTCGTGCCGGCCTACGTGCGCCCGCTCTTCTGCGAGGGCATCGGCCCGTTCCGCTGGGTTGCGCTCTCGGGCGAGCCCGAGGACATCTTCCGCACCGACGCGAAGGTGAAGGAAATGATCCCGGGCGATGCGCACCTGCATCGCTGGCTCGACATGGCGCGCGAGCGGATCCGGTTCCAGGGCCTGCCGGCGCGCATCTGCTGGGTCGGACTGAAGGACCGCGCGCGGCTCGGCCTCGCGTTCAACGAGATGGTGGCGAAGGGCGAGCTGAAGGCGCCCGTCGTGATCGGCCGCGACCACCTCGACTCCGGCTCGGTCGCGAGCCCGAACCGCGAGACCGAGGCGATGCGGGACGGCTCGGACGCCGTTTCCGACTGGCCGTTCCTCAACGCGCTGCTGAACACCGCGAGCGGCGCCACCTGGGTCTCGATCCACCACGGCGGCGGCGTCGGCATGGGCTTCTCGCAGCACGCGGGCGTCGTCATCGTCTGCGACGGCACGCCCGCGGCGGCCGCGCGGATCGCGCGCGTGCTCCGCAACGACCCCGGCACCGGCGTGATGCGCCACGCCGATGCCGGTTACGAGCGCGCCATCGCCTGTGCGCGCGAGCAGGGGCTCGACCTGCCCTCGGTCCGCTGACATGGCGGCCCTCACGCTGAAGCCGGGCGCGATCTCGCTCGCACAGCTGCGCCGCGTCGCGCGCGGTGGCGACCCTGTCGCCCTAGCCGACGGCTGGCGCGGCCCGGTCGAGGCCTCGCTCGCGGCTGTTGCGAAGCGCCTGGCGGATGGCGAGGCGCTCTACGGGATCAACACCGGTTTCGGCAAGCTCGCCAGGACGCTCGTCCCGGAGGACGCGCTCGCGACGCTGCAACTCTACATCGTGCGCTCGCACGCCGCGGGCGTGGGCGAGCCTCTCGCGGATTCCACCGTCCGGTTGATCCTCGTTCTGAAGGCGGCAAGCCTCGCGCGCGGCTTCTCGGGCGTGCGCCCGGTCGTGATCGAGCGCCTGCTCGCTTGCGTGAACGCGGGGATCCTGCCGCTCGTGCCTTCCCAGGGTTCGGTGGGCGCCTCCGGCGACCTCGCGCCGCTTGCGCATCTCTCGCTCGCGCTGATCGGCGAAGGCCGCGTGCGCGTCAGGGGCCGCGAGATGGACAGCGACGCGGCGCTCGAGGCCGCCGGCATCGAGCCCTTGGTGCTGGGGCCGAAAGAGGGACTTGCGCTGCTGAACGGCACGCAGGTTTCCACCGCGCTTGCGCTCGAAGGCCTGTTTGCTGCCGAGGACCTGCTCGCCGGCTCGATCATCGCCGGCGCGATGTGCGTGGACGCGGCGCTCGGCAGCCGCACGCCCTTCGACGCGCGCATCCACAACGTGCGCGGCCAGCCGGCGCAGATCGCGGTCGCGGCGGCGTATCGCGCCGTGCTCGGCGAGAGTGAGATCGGCCGTTCGCACGAGCATTGCGACCGCGTGCAGGACCCGTACTCGCTGCGCTGCCAGCCGCAGGTGGCCGGCGCCTGCCTGCAGCAGGTCGAGAACGCCGCGCGCACGCTGATGCTGGAGGCGAACGGCGTCTCCGACAACCCGCTCGTCTTTGGCGCGGAGGGCGACGTGCTGTCGGGCGGCAACTTCCATGCCGAGCCCGTCGCCTTCGCGGCCGACGGCCTCGCGCTCGCGCTCGCCGAGATCGGCGCGCTGTCGGAGCGGCGCATCGCGATGCTGATCGACGACAGCCTGAGCCAGCTGCCGGCCTTCCTGGTGAAGGAGGGCGGCCTGAACTCCGGCTTCATGATCGCGCAGGTGACGGCGGCGGCGCTCGCCTCAGAGAACAAGTCGCTGGCGCACCCGGCGTCGGTGGACAGCCTGCCGACCTCCGCGAACCAGGAGGATCACGTCAGCATGGCGACCTTCGCCGCGCGCCGGCTCGCGCCCATGGCGGAGAACACGCGCGGCATCCTCGCGATCGAATTGCTGGCAGCCGCGCAGGGCATCGACTTCCGCCGCCCCATGAAATCGAGCCCCACGCTCGAGCGGGCGCATGCGCTGCTGCGCGCGAAAGTGCCATTCTATGATCACGACCGCCACTTCGCCCCGGACATCGCCGCCGCCAAGACCCTGATCACCTGCGAAGAGCTCCTCGCGCTCGTCCCGTCCGGGCTCCTGCCCAGCCGCTAGCCGCGCGGCTGCGGCGCGACGGGTGCGGCGTAGGCGCCGGGCGAAGTCTCCGCTGGTCACGGAGCCTGCGGTGGATGCGCCGCGAGCCAGCGCATCGACCGCATGACCCGCGTGCGCCCGCTCGGATGGTCGAAGAAGATGCACTCCTCGACGCGGCCCGGCTCGATCTTCCGGTAGCTCGCCAGCCGCATGGCCACGCTCGCGAATCCCTGCGGCTCCTGCGCCGCCTCCAGCCCGAACGCGTCGGCCTGGTTCTCGGCGATGCGCACGATGCTGTTCGACAGCGGGGTCAGCAGGTACATGACCACCGCGAAAATCGCCATCGCCAGCGGCAGCCCCGCGGGGTCGGCGATGTCGCGCACGCCGTAACGCGCGCCGACGCGCGCGTGCACCGCGCCGAACAGCCGGTTCACCGCCCAGTAGCCCACGCCCAGCAGCAGCACGGTCGCGAGCGGAAGCCAGAGCGCATGGTTCAGCGCGTAATGGCCCATCTCGTGTGCCATGACCGCGCGGATTTCGGGCAGCGAGGTCCCGTTCAGCAGGTTGTCATTGAGCGCGATGCGCGTGGTTCCGGCGATGCCTGCCACGTTCGCGCTGATGCGCCTGGTCTGGCGCGAGGCGTCGAACCAGTACACGTCCTCGGCCGGGATGCTGTTCTCGCGGGCGAGCGCGAGGATGGACTCGCGCACCGGGCCTTCCGGCAGGCTCCGGAAGTCGTTGAAGAGCGGGGCGATGAACAGGGGATACGCGAGGTTGACGAAGAAGACGAACACGGCGGTGGCGGCGATCGCGCGCGGCACCCAGCGCTCGCGCACGCGGCGCATGATCGCGTAGATGCCCGTGAGTGCGATCGAGCCGAGCGCGATCACGAGCGCGTGCGAAATCGCGCGCTCGCCGAGGAAAGCCGCGAGCGTCTGGTTCGACATCCCGTACTGGTGCTCGCGGTAGAAGCCCGTGTACAGTGCCCAGGGCAGGCCGAGGACGCCGAGCGCGAGCAGGAACAGCGCGCAGTAAATGAGCGTCTGCCGGCCGGGGCTGCGCGCGCGCCGCTCGGCGAAGTCGCGCAGCCCGGCGGAGAAGCGCGTCTCGAGCAGGAGCCAGGCGATGGCGACCGTGAGCAGCGCGCCCCAGGCCTCGATCCAGTAGCCGCCCTCGAAGTAGGCGTCCGACTTCCCGCGCTCTGCGGCCGGGATGGTGGCGATCCAGGCGTCGGTCGCGCTGGCGGCGTCGAATCCTGGTCCCCACGCGGCGCCGGTGGGCACCGTCAGCGGCAAATCCGCAGCTTCGCTCATCGTGATTCCCCCCCTGGTCGCAGGATATAGTGCATCGATTGCATCGCAACGTGCGAGCTGGTGGACGCGATGGTTGAACGCGCAGGCGCAAAGCCGAAGGCGGGCCTGGTCGGCTGGCGCGGCATGGTGGGCTCGGTGCTGATCGAGCGCATGCGCGCCGAAGGCGACTTCGCGCACATCGAGCCCTCGTTCTTCTCGACCACGCAGGCCGGTGCGCCGGCGCCGGACGTCGGCAAAGGCCACGGCGTGCTCGGCGACGGCCTCGACATCGAGGCGCTGGCGCGCTGCGACATTCTCATCTCCTGCCAGGGCGGCGACTACACCGAAAAGGTGCATCCGCAGCTGCGCGCCGCGGGTTGGCGCGGGCATTGGATCGACGCCGCCTCGGCGCTTCGCCTGAGCGACGACTCGGTGATCGTGCTCGACCCGGTGAATCGGCACGTGATCGACGCCGCGCTCGCCGCGGGCTGCCGCGACTGGATCGGCGGCAACTGCACCGTGAGCCTGATGCTGATGGCCTTCGGCGGCCTGTTCCGCGCCGGGCTGGTCGAGTGGATGACGACCATGACCTACCAGGCGGCCTCCGGTGCGGGCGCGCAGCAGATGCGCGAACTGCTCGCGCAGATGGGCGCGCTCTCCGCCTCGGCGCGTGGCCTGCTGGACGACCCGAAGAGCGCGATCCTCGACATCGATCGCCGCGCGAAGGCCGCCTTCGACGATGCCATGCCGGTCGCCGCCATCGGCTATCCGCTCGCCGGCAGCCTGCTGCCCTGGGTCGACCGCGACCTCGGCAATGGCTACAGCCGCGAGGAGTGGAAGGCGGGCGCGGAGGGCAACAAGATCCTCGGCCTCGCGACCGAGCCGGTGCCGATCGATGGCCTCTGCGTACGCGTCGGCGCGATGCGCTGCCACAGCCAGGCCGTCACCATCAAGCTGACGCACCCGCTGACGCTCTCCGCAATCGAGGAGCACATCGCGGGACTGCATCCCTGGGTCCGCATCATCCCGAACGAAGTCGAGGCGACGCTCGCCGAGCTGACCCCGGCCGCGGTCACCGGCACGCTCGACATCGCGGTGGGGCGCATCCGCCACCTCGCGATGGGCGAGGACTACCTCACCGCCTTCACCGTCGGCGACCAGCTGCTGTGGGGCGCGGCCGAGCCGCTGCGGCGCATGCTCGGCATCCTCATCGGGCGCTGAATCCGGCATGAGCGCCGAATCCGCCAACGCCGGGCTCAGGCGCCTGATGGCGCACCCGGGATTCCTGCGCTACCTGTGCTCGCGCACCGCCGTCTCCGTCGCGGTGCAGATGCAGACCGTCGCGGTCGGCTGGCAGATCTACTCGATCACGAAGAGCCCGCTCGACCTCGGCCTGATCGGCCTGTCGCAGTTCCTGCCGTTCGTGCTGCTGGTGCTGCCGGCCGGGCAGGTGGCGGATCGCAGGAACCGCGCACGCATCCTGGTCGGCTGCTTCGCGCTCGAGTGCGCCTGCGCGCTGCTCTTGCTCGCGTTTACCCTCTCCGGGCTCGCAGTGGTCTGGCCGGTGTTCGCCGTGATGGTGCTGTTCGGCATGGCGCGCGCCTTTGCGATGCCGGCCGGGCAGGCGCTGCTGCCGAACCTGGTGCCGGCTGAGCTCTTCTCGCGCGCGGTGGCGGTCCATTCCAGCACCTGGCAGGTCTCGGTGATCGTCGGGCCCGCGATCGGCGGCCTCGTGTACCTCGCCGGTCCCGAGGCCGTGTACGGATCGGTCGCGACGCTGCTCGCGCTGGCCGTGCTGCTGATGATCGGGCTGCGCGCCGCGCCGCCGGCGCCTCCCGCCGAGCCCGACAGCTGGCACACGCTGCTCGAGGGCCTGCGCTTCGTGTACCGGCGCAAGATCATCCTGGGCGCGGTTTCGCTCGACCTGTTTGCGGTGTTGTTCGGCGGCGCGACTGCGCTCCTGCCCGCGTATGCGAGCGACGTGCTCGACATCGGTCCCGACGGGCTCGGCATCCTGCGCGCCGCGCCCGGCGTCGGCGCGGCGCTGGTCGCGCTGGTGTTCGCCCTGCGCCCGTTCACGCGCCGTGTCGGCCGCGCCATGTTCGCGGGTGTCGCGGTGTTCGGTGTCGCCACCGTCGTGTTCGGCCTGTCGGAAAGCTTCTGGCTGTCACTGATGGCGCTCGTGGTGCTGGGCGGCGCCGACATGGTGAGCGTCTACATCCGTCACCTGCTGGTGCAGCTCGAAACGCCGGATGCGATCCGCGGGCGGGTGAGCGCGGTGAATGCGGTCTTCATCGGTGCCTCGAACGAGCTCGGAGAGTTCCGCGCAGGTGCGACAGGGGCCTGGCTGGGCGTGATCCCGGCAGTCGTCGTGGGCGGGATCGCGAGTGTCGCCATCGCCGGGCTGTGGATGCGCTGGTTCCCGGCGTTGCGCGACATGGACCGTTTTCCGGGGACGCCGCCGCCCTCTTGACCGTTCAGGCCGGCACCTGTATATCCATACAGGTATGCTCTCCGGCGAGCGCAAGGGGCGCGGGGCGGTATCCAACCGGGCCGGGCGATTCGAGTCGCTCGCGGTCGAGCCGGTGGACGACGGCTGGGGGATCCTCGACGAGCCCCTGCCGCCGCTCGAAACGAAAGTCCTGCCGGAGCCCGCGCAGACCGTCATCTCGCGCAACAACTCCCCGGACATCCCCTTCGACCAGTCCATCAATCCTTACCGCGGATGCGAGCATGGATGTGCCTACTGTTTCTCGCGTCCCAGCCACGCCTACGTCAATCTTTCGCCCGGACTCGATTTCGAAACGAAGCTCTTCTTCAAGCAGAACGCGGCCTTGCGTCTGCGCCAGGAGCTGAACAAGCGCGGCTACCGGCCGAGCCCGATCAACCTCGGCGCCAACACCGACCCCTACCAGCCGCTCGAGAAGAAAATGGGCATCACGCGCTCCATCCTCGAGGTGCTCGCCGAGGCGCGCCACCCGGTCACGATCGTGACCAAGTCCGCCCTGGTGGTGCGCGACCTGGACATCCTGAAGACGCTCGCCGCGGAACAACTGGTCCGGGTGTTTGTCAGTCTCACTACGCTGGACGACGAGCTCAAGCGGCGCATGGAGCCGCGGGCCTCGGGACCGGCGGCGAGGCTGGCCGCGATCAGGGGCCTGTCGTCGGCGGGGATACCGGCGGGCGTGATGTTCGCCCCGGTGGTGCCGGCCATCAACGACCACGAGCTCGAGGACGTGCTGGCCGCGGCGGCGCAGGCGGGCGCAAAGACGGCGGGCTATCTGCTGCTGCGCCTGCCGGGAGAAGTCAGGGACCTTTTCTATGAGTGGCTGGAGTCGCACTACCCCGAGCGCGCGAACCGCGTCCGCAACCGCATCCGCGAGCTTCGGGGAGGGCGCGACAACGACCCGCGCTTCGGCCACCGCATGCGCGGGCACGGCCCCTGGGCCACGCTCCTGCGCCGGCGCTTCGAGGAATCCTGCCGCAGGAACGGCCTGGAAATGGGCCGCAGCAGCCCGCTCGCGACCGGCCTCTTCCGTCCGCCAAATCGTGCGCCAGGCCAGATGGCGCTGTTCTGACCGCGGCGTATACTCGATCCGGTTCGTCGTCGCGTCGCCCGAGGAGTCGTCCCCATGTCGACCCTGAACCTCTCGATCGTGCAGCACGCGGGTGCGGGCGCCGCGGCGCTGGTCCTGCTTTCGGGATGCATGACGGCGCGCCTCGAGGAGGACCGCAACATGACCACGGCGATCGCCTCGCACGAGGCGGTCGTGCTGCTCGCCAAGCCGCACGTCGAGGGCATCACCGCCGAGGACGAGTTCATGGACTGCGTCGGCGCGAAGATGAGCCGCCAGCGCGGCATCCAGGTGCGCCCGAACGACGAGTTCGTTGATTCGATGTTCCCCTGGCTCGAACCGTCCACCGCCCCGCAGCGCCCCGAAGGCGTGACCCGGTTGCTCGCGCGCGACATGGTTGCCGCACGCATCGCCGAGAGCGGCGTGCGCTACCTGGTGTGGGTGGACGGCGCGACGCGCAAGACCGACAGCGGCGGCAGCATCACCTGCACGGTCGGCCCGGCGGGTGGCGGCTGTATCGGCTTCGGCTGGTGGGAGAAGGAATCCGATTACCAGGCCACGGTCTGGGACATCGAGACGGCGAAGACCGCGGGTTCGGTTTCGACCAACGTGACCGGCACCTCGGCCCTGGTCGGCGTGCTGGTGCCGCTGCCGTTCATCGCCCGGGTGCAGGGAACGGCCTGCGACCGGCTCGCCACCCAGCTCGGGGCGTTCCTGAAGGGCGAAGACCCGTCGGTGGCACTGGAAGGCAGTTGAGCGGCCGGTTCCGCCAGCCGCGGTGAACCATCGGCAGGAGGCGCTCTCCAAGCAGGTGTGGCGGACCTACAACCGGTCCCGCAATCGGGCGCCCGGTGGGAGGCTGAAATGACGAATCGGCTCATGCGTGGCATCGCGCTCGCGGCGCTGGCGGGCCTGCTGGCCGGCTGCCTGAGCGGTGGCGGGGGCATGACGCAGCCGGGATCCAGCGGCAGCCCCTCGGGCGGCGGCCAGACCGGTGGCGGCGGCTCGACGGGTGGCGGTTCGTCGGGGGGCGGAACTACGGGCGGTGGCTCGACGGGTGGCGGCGGCTTGCCCGGCGGTGGCATGCCCGGCGGCGGCGGCGTGATAGTCGGCGGCGACACCGGGAGCGGCGGTGGCGGCAGCGACAGCGGTGACGGCAGCGGTGGAAGCCCCTCCACGTCGGAGTTCCCGGGCAAGAACACGAAAGGCGGCAGCGGAGATGCCGCGATCCCGATGCCGGGCGACCCGGCCGGCGGCGCTCCCGGGGGCTCGACCCAGGGCAAGGCCGACGGTTCGACCCAACCGTCGGATTGCGACGCCGACGGCAAGGACGACTCCAGGCCCGACTGCAGCAAGGACGGCGAGGGCGCAGGGACGAACGCCCCCACGGATGGCCAGGGCGGCGGCGGCAGCGGTGCCTCCTCCAGTGCGCCCGCCGGCGACAGCAGCACCAGCAGCGGCGGATCCGGCGGTCAGGCCCCCGCGGGCATTCCAGGCCCGGGCGAGGGTCCCAGCGTTCCAACCTCCGGCGGTGCCGGCCGCAGCGAGGAGATCAACAAGCGCTTCGACGAGACTTTCGGTTCCTTTGACGAGGCCGTGCGCACGGCGCAGGCGCAGATCGCCAAGGAACGCGAAGAGGCGGGCGGCGGCGCCGGCGCCGGGACCATGACCGACGGGGCGAGCGATGGCCGCGACGCGGACGGTGAAGGGGGCGAAGGCCCGGATCGCCCGGGCGGCCTCAAGTCCGTCAAGAATTCCACCAAGCCGGGCCCCGAGCAGCCCGACGACAATCCCAACGTCAGCAACGAGCAGGGCGGCGTCGGCGGCGGCACTTCCAGCGGGCGCGGCCCCAGTTCCATCCCGTCCGACATCCCGGACGGCCGCGACGACGATATCGTCGCACGCCAGATACGCGAGGCGGCGATGAAGGAGACCGACCCCGAGCTGCGCGAGGCGCTGTGGGAAGAGTATCGCCGCTACAAGCGGGGCCGGTGAGGATCAGAGGGGTAGGGCGGCCATGAGCGTGTTGAGCAGGATCCCGGTCGTGGTGGTGGCGGCACTGGCGGCGTCTGGCTGCGTCAAGGAAACGCGTCCGCTGCCGCTGCTGCAGGCCGTGCAGGCGACCACCGAGATTCCGCAGGAGCAGCTGCTCGACGTGGGCGTCCATATCCTCGACCCCGGCATTCCGAAGGAACTGGAAGAAGAGAATGCCGAGCTCGCGGCGAAGCTGCGCATCTACCCCGAGATCCGCCGCGCCGAGGCGCGCTACACGGCGATGCAGCTGCGCGACACGCTCGAAGGCACCGGCCACTGGGGCACGGCGCGCGTGGTGCCGGCGAGCGTGACGTCGTTCGACGTCACGGTGGACGGCCGCATCGTCGAGTCGAGCGGCAAGTACCTCACGCTCGAGATCACCGCGACCGACGCCACCGGCCGGGTGTGGATCAAGGAGCAGGAATTCGAGGGGCTCGCGGACACGCGCGCCTACAAGGACGGCTACAGCGCGGGGCGCGACCCGTTCGAGAACGTCTATGTGCACATCGCCGACGCGCTGCTCGAGGCGCGCGGCCGGCTGGCGCCCGCGGAGCTCGCCACGATCCGCCACGCGAGCGAGCTGCGTTTCGCGGCCGAGTTTGCGCCGGTGGCTTTCGGCTCCTACCTGGAGCAGGACCCGAAGACCGGCCAGTACCGCGTGCTGCGCCTGCCTGCCGACGACGACGTCCTGCTCGAGCGCATCCGCGCGATCCGCGACCGCGACTACGGCATGATCGACACGGTCAGCGAGAACTACGCGGTCTTCAGCGAGCGCCTCGAGGAGCCCTACACCGGCTGGCGGCGCTACACCTACGACGAGATCGTGGCCGAGGAGAAGCTGAAGGCGCAGGCGCGCAACCGCATGATCATGGGCGCGGCCGCGGTCGCGGCCGCGGTGCTCATCCCGGACAATTGCAGCAGCGCCAACTGCTCGCGCATTTCCGACTACGCGCGCTACGGCGGCGTGGCGGGCGGCGTGGCCGGGATCATCAGCGGCTACCGCAAGCGCGAGGAAGCCAAGATCCACGAGGAGTCGCTGAAGGAGCTGTCCGGCTCGTTCGAGAGTGAGGCCACGCCGCTGGTCGTGGACGTCGAGGGCCGCACGCTGCGCCTGACCGGCACGGCGGAAGAGCAGTACGCTGAATGGCGCAAGCTGCTGCACGAGCTGTACCAGGAGGAAACCGGCCTGGTCCCCACGGCGCCGGTGGCGCCGCCGACGGACGCATCGGCACAGGGCGTGCAGGCGAGCGGCGCGGGTTGACCCTTCATGCTGGATCTCACGCCCGGGCTCGAGGTCGGCGCCCGGTTTGCACTGATTCGCCGCCTCGGGCGCGGCGGCACCGCGGAAGTCTGGCTCGCGGATGACCGCGAGCGCGGCGAGACGCTCGCGCTCAAGGTGTTCGAGCCCGCCGACCCCCCGGATCCCGGCCTCGCGCGGCGCCTCGCGGAGGAAGTCGCGCGCACGCGCCGCCTGCCGCGCGAGCGCGTGGTGGCGATGCACGACCCGGCCGAGGCGGGCGGCCTGCTGCTGCTGCCGATGGAATACATGCCGGGCGGCGACCTCGGGCAGTTCCGCGGGCGTTCCTTCGAGAGCTGGGCTCCGGCCGCGCAGGACGTGGCCGCGGCGCTGGCCGCCTGTCATGCCGCGGGGCTGGTGCACCGCGACCTCAAGTGCGGCAACGTGCTGCTGGATGCCGAAGGGCGCGCCAGGCTGGCGGACTTCGGCATCGCCGCCGCCACCGGCAGTCGCGTCGCCGCGGGCGGCTCGCCCTACAATGCGAGCCCGCAGCAGCTGCGCGGCGAGCCGGCCCGGGCCGCAGACGACCTCTACGCATTCGGCGCTCTGCTGTATGAGCTGATCGCCGGCCACCCGCCGTTTTACCCGGAGGTCACGCGCGATCGCGTGCTGCACGAGCCGGTGCCGCCGCTGCTGCCGCGCGGCGAGGTGCCAGTCGCGGTCCGCGAGCTCGCGCTGCGCCTGCTGGCGAAATCGCCGCGCGAGCGGCCGGCGTCCGCCGGGGAAGTCGGTGCGCGCCTGGCCGCGGCGGGTACCGGCGACGCCGGGCTGGTCGAGCCGCTGGCGCACGCGCTCACCGCGCCGCCGGCACGTCCGCGGCGCGGCAAGGGCTGGATGCCGGCCGCCGTCGCTGCGATCGTGGTCGCACTCGCCGGGGCTCTTCTGTGGCTGCCGCAGCAGTTCGCGGGCCGTGGCACCTTCGAGCAGGAGGCCCGCAGCGAAGCCGAGCGGATCGCGCAGCAACAGCAGGCACGCGAGCAGGCGCTGGCCGACGTCGCCGCGGCGGGCGCCGCTGCCGGGCAGGCGCGCGCGAAGTTCGACGCGGCCTTTGCCGCGCTCGACGCCGCCGCGGCCGCGCGCTGGGCGACCGCGGACTTCGCCGCGGCGCGCGACGCGGGCGCCGCCGCCGCGCAGCGTTTCGCGGTCGAGGATTTCGGGGCCGCGGCCGCGGGCTGGGAGCAGGGCGCCGGGCTGCTCGCCGCGATCGAGGCGCGCCGGCCGCAGGCGCTGGCCGATGCGCTCGCCCGCGCCGCCGCTGCGCTGAACGACGGCGACGTCGCCGTCGCCCGCGACGCCTTCGGCCTCGCGCTGGCGATCGCGCCGGAACATGCCGGAGCCACCGCCGGCATCGCGCGCGCGGAACGCATCGAGAGGACTTTCCCGGTGGTGGACGCCGCGGCGGCGGATGAGCACGCCGGGCGCCTGTCGGCCGCCGAGCAGGGCTATCGCCGGGCGCTGGCGATCGATCCGGCCGCGCCCGGCGCGGCCGAAGGGCTCGCGCGCATCGCCGGCCGGCGCACGGGCGAGGCGTATGCCGCCGCGATGTCGCGCGGGCTGGCGGACATGGCGGCGGGACGCGTGGACACGGCGCGCTCGGCGTTGCGCGAGGCGCTGGCGCTGCGGCCCGGTTCGCGGGAGGCCGCCGATGCGCTGCTGGCCCTCGACCAGGGCCAGCGCGCGGGCGCCCTGAAGCTGCTCGAGTCGCGGGCCCGCGCGGCGGAGGCCGACGAGCGCTGGGGCGAGGCGCTGGCGGCCTGGAAAGAAGCCGCCGCGCTCGAACCTTCGCTCGAGTCGGCGCGCAACGGCGTCGCCCGCACCGGCCCGCGCGCGGAACTGCAGGACCGGATCGAGGCTCTCAACCGGGAGCCGCGACGCTTGTGGGAGCCCGCGGGGCGTGCCGAGGCGCGCCAGCTCGTCGCGGCCGCGAATGCGGCCGGCAACCCGCGCCAGCGCCTGGCGGCCGCGGCGGCCGAACTCGAGCGGCTCGTTGCCGCGGCGCAGACGCCGGTGCGGTTGAGGATGCAGTCGGACGGCCTCACCAGCGTCACGATCTACCGCGTCGGCCAGTACGGCGCGTTCTCGGTGCGCGAGGTGGAGCTGCTGCCGGGCCGCTATACCGTGGTCGGCACGCGCAACGGCTATCGTGACGTGCGCCAGGAGGTGGTGCTGCCGCCGGGGACGCCGGCAGCGGCGCTGGTCGTGAAATGCGAGGAACCGATTTGAAGGACTTGTGGCTCGACGACCCGCTCGGTGAACGGCCGCTCGCGCCGTCGGACCTGCCGCTCTCGGTCGGCGGCCCGGGCGCGGACGTCGTGATCCCGGGATGCGCCGCGGGCGAGTTGCGTGCGCGCGTCGCGGTGACCGCTGCCGGCCTGGCGGTGAGCCCGGAGCCCGGCGCCGGCAAAGCCGCGCTCGACGGCGTCTCCGTCACGCTGGAGCTGCGGGACGGCCGGCGCGTGATCGTCGTGCGCCACCGGGGCGTGGCCAACCTGACCCTGCCGCCGCAGTTCGAGGACCGTGGCGGGCACGAGCCGGGCACGCAGGGCGATCGCCTGCCGATCGTCGTCGTCGACTGGGAGCCGCCTGCCGTGCGACCCGCCCGCAAGGCGCCGCGCGCCGCGCCCGCGTGGCACGGGCTGGCGCGGTGGGCCGCGGTCGCGCTGGTGGTGGCGGTGCTGGGTTACCTCGCGACCGCGACCTCGGTGCAGGTCGTGACCAGCCCCGAGACCTCCCTCGACGAGGTGGAATTCGCCGGCACCGCGCTCGATTTCGGCTTCGGCGGACGTTATCTCGTGCCGCCCGGTGAGTACGAGCTGACGGTGGAGGCGCAAGGCTATGCGAGCGTTCGCCAGGTGGTGGTGGTCGGCCGCAGCTCCGGCCAGCGCATCGTGATCGCGCTCGAGCGGCTGCCGGGAACGGTGGCTTTCGACACCGGCGGCGTGGCGGCGACGCTCACCGTGGACGGTCGCGAGGTCGGCGGCCTGCCGGGCGAGCATGAGCTGCCGGCCGGCACGCGGGAACTGCTGATCGTCGCGCCGCGCCACCTGGAGCACCGCCAGCGCTTCGACGTGCTGGGCGGCGGCGAGCGCCAGCAGCTTTCAGTGGCGCTCGAGCCCCTGTTCGCGAAGCTGACGGTGACCTCGGTGCCGGAGGGCGCAGCGGTCTGGGCGGACGACGTCGAGCTCGGCCGCACGCCGCTCGAGGCCGAGCTGGACGCGGGCCGCTACACGATCGCGATCCTGCATCCGGAGTTCCGCCGCTACGAGAGCCCGGTGACGGTGCGTGCCGGCGAGCCGCTGGTGATCGGCCCGGTGGAGCTCGGCATGCCGGACGGTCGCCTGATCGTGCAGAGCCGCCCCGCGGGGGCCGACGTCAGCATCGGCGGCAGCTACCGCGGCCGCACGCCGCTGACGGTGGGCGTCCCGCCCGGCATGCCGCAGGAGTTGCTGGTCTCGCTCGCGGGCTACGCCCCGGTGACGCAGAACGTCGCGGTCGAAAGCCGCGCCGAGCGGCGCGTCACGGTGGACCTGGTGCCGCAGCTCGGCGAGCTGCGCATCCAGGGCGAGCCCGCCGACGCGATCCTCTACGTGGACGGCGCCTCGCGCGGCCCGGCCAACCAGGTGCTGTCGCTGCCGGCGGCGCCGCACCTGATCGAGGTGCGCAAGGCCGGTCTCGAGACTTTCCGCGCCACGGTGACGCCGCGCGAAGGCCAGTCGCAGCTGGTCGAGTTCCGCCTGGTGACCGCGGCGGAGGCGAAGGTCGCGTCGGTTCCGGCGCGGCGCACGACGGGGCTGGGTCAGGAGCTGGTGCTGGTGAAGGGCGGTCGCTTCACGATGGGCAGCAGCCGGCGCGAGCCGGGCCGGCGCTCGAACGAGACCGAGCGCATGGTGGTGCTGCAGCGCCCGTTCTACCTCTCGCGCCACCAGGTCACGAACCGGGAATTCCGCGAATTCCGCGCCAACCACCAGTCCGGCATCTTCAAGGACGAGTCGCTCGACCTCGACCGCCAGCCGGCGGTGCGCGTGGGCTGGGAGGACGCGGCGGCGTTCTGCAACTGGCTCTCCGAGCGCGACGGCCTGCCGCCCGCCTACGAGCGGCGCGGCGGCCGCCTGGTCCTGATCGAGCCGGTCACCACCGGTTACCGGCTGCCGACCGAAGCGGAGTGGGAGTTCGCGGCGCGCTTTGACGGCGCCGCCGCGACCCGCAAGTATCCCTGGGGCGACGCCTTGCCGGTGCCGGGGAAGTCCGGCAACTGGGGCGACTCGTCCGCGATCTACCTGACGGCCGTGACCATCACCGGCTACAACGACGGCTACCGGGTCGCGGCGCCGGTCGGCAGCTTTCCCGCGAACCCGCTCGGCCTGTTCGACATGGGCGGCAACGTGCAGGAGTGGACCACCGACCGCTACTCGATCTACGTGGTCGGGCCGGACCACGTCGCGACCGATCCCGCGGGCCCGCGCGCGGGCGATCAGTACGTGATCCGCGGCGCGGGCTGGCTCACCGGCAGGATCGCGGACCTGCGCGCCGCGGCGCGCGATTCCGGTTCGGGCGGCCGCCACGACCTGGGTTTCCGCATCGCGCGCTACGCGGAGTGAACCGTGCGCATCTCCTTCATCATCGCTGCCGCCCTCGCCGTCACCGCCGCGCTCGCGATCGAGCCGCCGCAGGGCAAGCCCGCCGCGCCCGCGGCCTCGTCGCCTCCGGCCCCGCCGCCCACCGCGCCGGCTCCGGAGCCGGATGCAGCGCCGGACACGTCATTTCCCTCCGCCGACACCGTGATCGAGGAGGAATTGCCGCCGCTGCCCCCGGAGGCCGCGGATGCCGGCCCGCCGCCGCGGATCTTCACGCCGACCGAGAAAGTGCGCGCGGATTTCCCGGTCTCGTACCCGATCGACATCTGAGGAGCCCATGAAGACCCGCTATCCGAAGGAACTGCTGTACAGCCTGGGGTCGCTGCTCGCGGCCGTCGTCGTCGTGCACTCGATCTGGTCTTTCTGGGTGCGGCCGAACGCGCAGGCCGTGATCACCGCGCAGTACGAGCAGATGCGCAAGGACCCGAACTACGTCCCCGAGCGCTCGCTGTTCGTGATCATGAAGGACTTCGAGCAGGAGAGCTGCGTGATTCTCATGATCTGGGCGCTCGCGATGATCGCATTCAAGTACCGCACCGCGCGGCAGGAGCAGGACGAGCTCGAGCTCGACCCGGTGCGCGTGCCGGAGGGCATGCGCATCCTGCCCGAGGACACGCGCGAGTATGTGCGCCAGCTCGAGGCGCTGCCGGCGGTGCAGCAGCAGTCGCTGATTGTGCGCGCCGCCAAGGCTGCGCTCGCGCGCTTCGGCGCCACCCGCAACGTGCAGGACGTGTCGGAGGCCGGCCACGCGGTCTGCGCGGCGGAGGCGGAGCGGCTCGATTCGGAGCTGTCGATGATCCGCTACATCGCCTGGGCGATCCCGGCCATCGGCTTCATCGGCACCGTGCGCGGCATCGGCAACGCGCTGGCCGAAGCCCACAAGGCGGTCACCGGCGACATCTCCGGCGTGACCGAGGGCCTGGGCGTGGCATTCAACTCGACGCTGGTTGCGCTGCTGCTGTCGCTGCTGCTGATGTTCCTGCTGCACTACCTGCAGCTCGCCCAGGAGCGCCTCGTGCTGGACGCCGAGACCTATCTCGACAACCGCTTGTTGCGCAACCTGCAGGTGAGGTGAGGGGGCACCATGGCCGTCATCGGCATCGAGCTCGTGGATGCGGCCGTGGTCGCGGTGCGCGACGGCAACCGCGTCGCCGCGAGCCCCGGACTCGCCCTGCTCGAGGCGTCCGGCGTGGCGGTGGGCGAGGCCGCGGCGGCGCAGGCGCGCCTGAAGCCCGTGCTGGCGACCGACCGCTTCTGGTCCGACCTGTCCGCGGAAACCTTCGCCCAGGGCGCCGCGACGCCGGTGTCGCACGCGGAACTCGGGTACGCGCACCTGGCTTCGCTCTGGCGCGCCATTGCGCAGCCGGGCGACAGCGCGGTGTTCGCGCTGCCGGGTGCGATGCGCCTGCACCAGGTGGGGCTCCTGCACGGACTCGCGCGCCGGGCGGGCATCGCCGTCGCGGGCACGGTGGACGCCGCGGTCGCAGCCTGCGCCGGGCGCGCGGCGCGCGGCACGGTCCTGCATCTCGACGTGCAGCTGCACCAGGCGGTGCTGACGGAACTGGCCGGGGCCACGGTGCTGCGCCGCAGGCGCGTGGACGTGACGCCGCGTGCCGGGCTGAAAGCGATGTACGCGGCCTGGGCGCAGCTCGTGGCCGAAGCGATGGTGCGGCGCACGCGCTTCGACCCGCTGCACCAGGCGGCCACCGAGCAGCAACTCTACGAGCGGCTGCCGGGCTGGCTGGAGGAACTGGCCCGCGTGGAATCGGTGGATGCGGTGATCGAGACCGAGGCGGGGTCCTTCGCCGCCACGCTGCGCCGCGAGCAGCTGACGCTGGCGGTGGAAGCCTGGTACGCGCAGCTCGCCGAGCTGGTGCACGCGGGACACCGTGCGGACGAGCCGGCGACGCTCGCGCTGTCCGCGCGCGCGGCTCTGCTGCCGGCGCTCGGCGAGCGCCTGGCCGCGCTGCCCGGGCTCGAGCCCGCGACGCTGCCGCTGGAGGCCGCCGCCGCCGGCGCCGCCGCGCGCGCGGGCGAGGTCGGACCGGCCGAGCCGCCCACGCTCGTCACCGCGCTCGCGCGCGCCATTCCGGCCGCTTCCGCTGCGCGGCGGCGCGCCGCCGGCGCGCGCCCGACGCACGTGATCCAGGACGGCCGCGCGCATGCGATCGGGCCGCAGCCGCTCGTGGTCGGCGCGGGTGCGGGTCCGGGCCGCCGCCTGCCGCTCGCCGCCGGCGCCGGCATCTCGCGCGAGCACTGTGCGCTGCTGGCGCAGGATGGCGAGGTCCTGGTGCGGGACACCAGCCGCTACGGCACCTGGGTGAACGGCGAACGCGTGGAGGGCGAGGCGGTGCTGGCCGCCGGTGACCGGCTGCGCGTCGGCACGCCCGGGGTGGTGCTCGAGCTGGTCGCGGTGGGCTGAGCGATGACCAAGCGCAAGACGCAGACCTTCAGCATGTCCTTCCTGGACGTGATCTCCTGCGGCTTCGGCGCGGTCGTGCTCTTCTACACCATCATCAGCGCCCAGGCCGGCCTGTACCGCATCAAGGAGAACTCCGAGCTGACGGCCGAGGCACGGAAGCTCGAGCAGGAGGTGCTCGACGGCTACAAGCATCTCGCCGAGCTGCAGAACGCGCTCGAGTCCACCGAGGACCGTACCGTGCGCGCCGCCGGACTGTCGCGCGAGATCCTGGAGAAGCTGCGCATCACGCAGGAGGAGCTCGCACGCTACGAGCACGACACGCTGGCGCGCCGCGACAGTCTCGAGCGCCTCAAGGCCGACCTCAAGCAGCTCGAGGAGAGCACTCGGCGGCTGCGGGCCGCGGCGCCGAAGGACACCGAGGGCGAGGGCATGGCGCTGGTGAAGGACAAGCAGCAGCTGGTGACGCTGCGCGTCACCGGCGAGCGCGTCCTGGTGCTGGTGGATGCCTCCGCCAGCATGCTGGACGAGACGGTCGTCAACGTGATCCGCCTGCGCAACATGCCGCCGCAGCAGCGCATCGCATCGGCCAAGTGGCAGCAGGCGCTCAACACCATCCATTGGGTGGCATCGCGCCTGCCCAGGACCGCGCAGTTCCAGATCTACGTGTTCGACACCCAGCCGCGCCCGCTGGTCGAGGGCACCGCGGGGCGCTGGCTGAGCGCGGCGGATGCCGGCCAGATCGAGACCGCGCTGGCGGCGCTGCGCGCCACCGCGCCGGCCGGCGGCACCAGCCTGCAGAACGCCTTCACGGTGATGCGCCAGCTGTCGCCCGCGCCGGACAACGTGATCCTGGTCACCGACGGCTTGCCGACCCAGGGCGAGAAGGCGCCGGCGGTGCGCACGCTGGTGACCTCCGAGCAGCGCGAGGACCTGATGCGCGCTGCGGTCAAGTCGCTGCCGCCCTCGCCGCCGCCGATGAACGTGGTGCTGCTGCCGATGGAAGGCGATCCGTCCGCGGCGCTGTATTTCTGGCGGCTCGCGCGCAGCACCGGCGGGGGCTTCCTGAGCCCGGCGAGGGACTGGCCGTGAAGCGCCGCACCCGACGCGACACCGAGACCTTCAGCATGTCGTTCCTCGACTGCATCTGCTGCGGCTTCGGGGCGATCATCCTGCTGCTGGTGCTGAACGAGTTCGGCGAGCCGATCCAGCTCGAGATGGCGAAGCAGGATCTCGACGCCCAGATTGCGAAGATGCAGAAGGAGATCTTCGACATCCGCGGCCTCGCGCTGGTGCTCGAGCGCGAGCTGCGCGCCCGCATCGAGCAGCTGTCCGAGGAGCAGCGCCGCCTCGCGCGGCTGCGTGGCGACCTGTCGGACGTCTCGGGCCGGCACCAGGCCAGCACCCAGGAGGAAGAGGCGCTCGCGCGGCTCAACGAGACGCTGCTGGCGGCCCGCCGCGCGCTGGCGGACGAGGCGCGCTCGCTGCGGGGACCGGGCTACCGGGAGGTCTACAAGCAGCCCGTCGCGGGCCTGCCGATCGACAGCCAGTACGTGATCTTCGTGGTGGACACGTCGGGCTCCATGCAGACCAACAACTGGCGCCGCGCCGAGCGCAAGCTCGAGGAAGTGCTCAACATCTACCCGCAGCTCAAGGGCATCCAGGTGATGGACGACGAGGGCGGCTACATGTTCAGCGAGTACCGCGGCAAGTGGATACCCGACTCGCCCGCGCGCCGGCGCGCGATCCTGAACCGCTTCCGCAACTGGCAGGCGTTCTCGAATTCCAGCCCGGCGGAGGGCATCATCGCAGCCGTGCGCACCTTCTGGACCCGCGACCACCCGATCAGCATCTACGTCTTCGGCGACGACTTCACCGGCCCGTCGATCCAGGACGTGGTGGACACGGTGGATCGCATCAACCGTTCGGACGAGACCGGTGAACGGCTGGTTCGCATCCACGCGCTCGGCTTCCCGATGCCGCCCCAGGTCCCGGTGCTCACGCCGATGCGCTTCGCGACGCTGATGCGCGTGCTGGCATCGCGCAACGGCGGCGTGTTCATCGGCCTGCCGGAGGACGAGTTCGTGACCGAGCCCCGGAGAGCACGATGAACCCGCGCCCCTCCCGGCTGGCCGCCGCCGCCGCCGCGCTGGCGCTCGTCTCTGCGTGCAGCGCGACGCGCCTGACCACCCTGGCCCAGCTGCCGCCGCCGCTCGTCGACAAGCAGCCGGTGCGGGTCGGCGTCTACTACTCCAAGGAGTTCCGCGAGTACGTGCACAAGGAATCGCGCGGCCAGGTGGACTACGAGGTCACGCTCGGCCCCGCGCACGTCACCAACCTGGACTGGCTGCTGAAGGCGATGTTCGCCGAGGTCGTGCCGCTGGACGACCCGGCGCAGGCGGGCAGCATGACGCCGCCGCTGGCGATGGTGCTGGAACCGCGCTTCGAGGAGTACTCGTTCCTGACGCCCAAGGACGTCGCCGGCGAGGCCTTCGTCGTCACGATCCGCTATCTGCTGACCGTCTACGACGGCGACGGCGTGCGCGTGGACGCCTTCACGTATACGGGCTACGGCCGTGAGGACGGGCGCGTGTTCGCGAACAAGGAGCCGCTGCAGATCGCCACCCAGCGCGCGATGCGCGACGCCGGCGCCAAGGTCGCCGTGGAACTGCCGGACCAGGACGCGATCCGCCTGCTGCTGCGCGGGCCCGTGGCGCCGGACGACGCGGCCGCAGCGCCCGCCGCGGAGCAGCCCGTGGAGACGCCGCCCCCGCAGGAACCGCCCGCCTAACCGCTCTGGGCGGCCTGCGGCGTGTCGGCCGTGTCCCCGGGCTGGATCAGCTCGCTCCACTCGCTGGTGAACCGCACGCCGTCGCTGGCGGCCGGCTCGCCGTTCTCGAAGCGCGGCGAGTAGACCGCGCGACTGAGCGCGCGCCGCGACTGCACCATCTGGCCTTCGGTCATGTCCGATTCGACGATCGTGATGTTCTCCGGCGCGCCGCTGGCCGTGACCGTGAACTCGAATACGGTCCTGCGGATGCGGTATTCGCCGCCCATGGCGTTGAGCCCGCGCATGGCCGAGAGCGGCGGGCGGTAGAACACCAGGCGCGGCGCGGCCATCGGGTTGACCAGCGCGCGCTCCGGGTGGGCCGCGATCACGGCGAGCGCTTCCTGGTAGCAGGGGTTGGCGAGGCTCTGGCGCGAGGTCGTCTGGTACCAGTCGCCGAGCTCGGTGAGCGCGTCGATCATGAGCTGCGGCGGCGGGTCGGATGCGGCGCGCAGCAATTCCAGCGCGGACCTGGCGGCGCGCAGCCCGCCGCGCTCGGTGACGGGTATCAGCACGCGCGGCTGCTTGAAGATCGTGTCCATCGGATCGGTGATGCGCTCTTCACGCTCCGGCAGCTGCGATTCGACCGAGGCCGGGTCCACCATGTACTGCAGCCGGTGCGTGCGCGCGATGCCGAGCAGCGCCCGGATCGACTCGGCGCTGAGTCCGCCGCCCTCCGTGCCGGCGGCGTCGCGAATGCGCATGTACATCGAGCGCGCGGAGCTGTACTCGCGCAGGCCCTCGTAGAACCGCGCCAGGCTGTTCAGCGCCGGCAGGGTGCGCGGGTCGCCGTAGCCGTAGTTCTGCTCCGCGATCGTGAGTGCGTACAGCCGCTCGCGCTCGGCGCCGCCGTAATCCGCGAGCGCGTAGAGGCTGTCGCCCAGTTGCTCGACCAGCGGCAGCTGTGCGAGGTTGAACAGGCCGTCCGCACGGCGGCTGACGGCGAGCGCGCGCGCCAGGAATACGGCCGCCAGGTCGTGCTGGTCCTGGGCCGCGTACGCCGCGCCGAGGCCGGCCAGCGGCACGACCAGGCGACGCGAGGAGATTCCCTGGGTCGTCTCGAGCAGCTCGAGCGACTTGTGGTAGCTCGCTTCCGCCGCCTTGAAATCGGCAAGCTGCAGCTGAGTGGCGCCCAGGTTGTTGTAGGCGATCGGCAGCTCGCGCTCGTGTTCGCCGTCCTGCGCGGACAGTTCCACGACCTGGTGGGCGAGCGGCAGCGCGTCCTGGTAGCGCCCGGCATCGTATAGCGCGCGGAACTGCTCGTAGGCCTCGAGTCGAGAGTCCGGGGGCTCGGCAACGGTTGCCGGCGGTTCGGTCTGCTCCGTCTGCCCGGACGCGGTGTCCGTCGGCGGGCTTTGCGCCTCCGGGGCGGGCGGCTCGGCAGCGGGCGGCTCGGCAGCGGCCCAGAGCAGCAGCGATGCGAACAGCGGCGTCATGGCAGCACCATAGACCATGTGGCAGGAAACGTGTTCCCGCCGCGGGCCGCTCCGGTCCTCACCGGCCGTCCCCATCGCGCTCGAACACCGCGATCAGGCCCCCCGCGGCGATCGCGAGCAGCGGATCCGTGATCTCGGCCGTGTGCCCGGGCAGCCAGGTCTGCAGCAGCTCGATCGCGAACACGAGTCCCGCCCCGGCCGCGGTCGCGGGCAGCACGGCCAGCCCGCCGCGCACCAGCAGCCACACCAGCGCCCCGTTGGTAAAGCAGCGCAGGAACATGTCGGTGAGGCTCGCCGCGCGGTACTGCGTCAGGCTCTCGGCGAAGGGCAGCAGCGCGAAGCGGTCCTGCGCGAGCTGGAAATCGAAGGGGGCGAGGCCCTTGATCGCGACCAGCACCACCAGCGCGGCGGCCAGCAGCGATGCCGCGCGCTCCCCGGGCAGTCGCGCGAGCGGGAGCGCGAAGGCGAGCGCTGCCGCCATCCCGGCGATCTCGGCGGGATCCAGCGCGAGGCCCGCGAACAGGACGCGGCCGGCCAGCACGGCGGCCATCGCGCCCCCCGCCAGCGCGAATGGGCGCGCCTGCGCGATGCGGCCGCAGAACTGCACGATCACGAGCCACGCGAGCGCATGCGGCGCGATGCGCCCGGCGCTCCACCAGCCGCCCTCGGCGAGCGGCTCGAAGGCGCCGGCCCACTTGCCCGGGTCGAGCACCGGCGCGAACGGCGCCAGCCGGTATCCCACCCAGGACAGCAGCAGCGCCGTCGCGACCGGGTGGCGCAGCAGTCCGGCGAGCGGCGAGGCGTGCAGGCGCCGGTGCGTCGCCGCGATGGCGAGCGCGATCCACGCGCCTGCGAAGGCGCCGATCGTGTTGTAGAGGAGGTCGCCGAGGCTGGCGACCCGGCGCGTTTCGTAGAGCTGTGCGAACTCGACCGCAAACGAGAGCGCTGCCGCCGCGAGCGTCGCCAGCAGCGTCGCCAGCAGCCCGCCCAGCCGGGTGGCGAGCAGCCAGGCGAGGCAGGCGCCGAGCGGCAGGTAAAGCAGCACGTTCGCCGCAATGTCGCTGCGCGTCGTGCGCGCGAAGGTGAGCCGGCCGAGCAGTTCCGCAGGGCCCGCGCCGCCCGCGCCCGCGAAGCTGAACGGGTACAGCGAGCCATAGACGATCAGGAACGCGATGACGGCGAGCAGCCAGGCCGCGATGCGCCGGTTCGCGTCAGTCATGCCGGCAGTGTACCGCCGGCGCCGCTCATCCGAGGCGCACGCAGCGCCTGAGCGCCAGTACCTCGTCCGGGCGCAGCGCGCGGAAATGCCCGGCGCGCAGCTTGCCGAGCTTGAGCGGCCCGATCGCGACGCGCTCCAGGCTCTTTACTTTCGCGCCCACGCGCGCGAACAGGCGGCGGATCTCGCGGTTCTGGCCTTCGCGCAGCGTGACCGACAGCAGCGAGAGATCGCCGCGCCTGCGGTCCTTCGCGTGCCGCAGCACCCGCAGCCGCTCGAGCCTCGCGCGCTTCGCGCCGCCCTGCGGTGCGCCCCGGTCGGCGAGGAACATGCCGCGCGACAGCCGCTCGAGCGACTGCGGCGGCAATGTGCCCTGCACGGCGACCAGGTATTCCTTCGCGGCGCCGTGGCTGGGGTGCGCCAGCCGGTGCGCGAGTTCGCCGTCGTTGGTGAGCAGCACGAGGCCGGTCGAGTCCGCATCGAGCCGCCCGACCGGGAACACCCGTTCTCCCGGCGGCACGGCGGGCGCGACCATGGCGACGACATTCGAGCGCCCGCCCGGGTCGCGCGCGGTCGAGATCACGCCGCGTGGCTTGTTGAGCATCAGGTAAAGGAGCCCGCGCCCGCGCCCGCGGCCCGGCGCGCGCCGCGCAGCGTCCACCACCGCGCCGTCGTACTCGATCAGGTCCTGCGCCGGATCCACCAGGCAGGGCAGCGCATGCACCGTGCGGCTGTTGACCCGCACACGCCCGGCGCGGATCGCGAACTCACAGTCGCGGCGCGAGGCGACACCGGCTTCCGCCAGCACTTTCTCGAGCCGCTCTCCGGTCTCGCGCCGCCTTGGGGCAGGCTGCCGGTCGGGGAATCTGGGATCGCGCAACGTCGTCTCTGCTGTCGGCTTTTCTTACGATTTCAACATAACGGCTGGAAAAGGCGTCAGACACCATTCCTCAAGTCATTGATAGTAAAAGAGCTGAGGGGGATTGGCACGCAAGTTGTCTCTATCTGCGCCAGACGGGGGATGCTGGACGCCGGACGAATCCGGGGCGACACCACAGCCGCACCACGGAAGGCGCATGTGGCACCCCAGACGAACCTGCCGCTTCGGGCGGCAAAGGTGAGGGGAAGGAAAGGGTGGGCATGGCCACCACGGGGGGAGTGACGTCGCCGGGCGAGGCCTGAGAGCAGACCTGGTGGATTCGAACAAGAAAGCCGGACCACCGGCCCGACGACGAACCAAGAGGGACCTGACCCCGCCGAAAGGCGGGGTTTTCTTTGTCCCGATCGACGATCGGAAGTCGGTGAGGCCGCCGTCAGCTCGCCCGGGCCCGAGGCACCCCAGTCTGCCGGGTCCCTGCGTTGGCTGGCAGCGGCCAGCACCGACGGCGCCAGTGTCGCGACCCGGCGCTGAACCAAGACTGAATGGCGCTCAGTTCTGCTGGGGAACCCAGACCTTGCACCAGCCGGCCGCTTTCACGGTCTTGTTGGGGAAGATCCGGCACGGGCCCTCCGCGGATCCCGCCGCGGCCGTGTACTGGAAGCAGTTCGCGCAGGTCTGCCCGGCCTTGTAGGTCGGGTTGGTCTTTGGGTCCACGCGCTTGGCGTCGGTCACGTAGCCCACCGACTTGGCCGCTTCGTCGGTCTCGGACAATGCTTGTGCAGCCCGCGCGTCGGGCGCGACCAGCGACGCCGCGGGCAGCGCAGCCAGTCCTGCGAGCGCGCCCTTCAACAGCCCGCGCCTGGAGATCTTCTCTTCCGTCATCGTGCAAGCTCCTGTGGGGGACGAGGGGTGCCGTTCGTATCGGGCAGCCATTTTCGCGTTTTTGCCGTGCCCCTGCGTCAAATGAGAACGATTCCCGACTGGCGGCGGCCTGCCACGCGAGGTCGTTTTGCTAGACTCGCGCCGGGCCTGTAGCTCAGTGGTGAGAGCAGGGGACTCATCTTTCGCAAAAGGTGCCCCGTGCCCGGAAGGGCCCGGGTGGACGGGACGAATTCAGGGAAACCTTCCAGCGCACGGGCGGCTGATGGCGATCCTGAGCCAAGCCGGCGGTGCACCGCCGGACGGTGCAGAGACTACCTGGGGGCTTGAAGTGCCCTTGATGACAGGCGCGAGCGTCCCGCACCCCACCGGCCGCGCTGGCCGCGGGTGAAGAGATAGTCCGCGCCCGCCGGAAACGGCGGGATGACGCGAATCCCTTGGTCCTGGGTTCGAATCCCAGCGGGCCCACCATCTCCCCGGCGCAGCCCGCTTGCGTCGTGCCCGCGCAACGGCCACTTGTGCTTGCGGGAAAATCCCTTTGCGGAGAAACTCCTGCCTACAACACGCCCGCGGCAACGGGCTCAACCAGGGGCAGGACCATGAACGACAAACTCCGGCCGCGTCCATCATCGCTGGTGGCAGCTGCAGTGGCGCTCGCCATCGCCAACGGCGCGCAGGCGCAGACGGTGCTCGGCGAAGTCCAGGTGACCGCGCGCAAACGCGCCGAGTCCATCCAGGACGTGCCATTCGCGGTCAGCGCCCGCAGCGGGGAAGCGCTGGAGGCGGCCGGTGCGGCCAACATCGAGGACATCTCGCGCAACGTCGCCGGCTTCTCGGTGCAGAACCTCGGCCCCGGCCAGAGCCAGGTCGGGCTGCGCGGCATCTCCGCCGGCAAAACCGACCGCGACCTGCCGGGCGTGAAGGAGCAGGTCGGCGTGTACATGGACGAGTCAGTGATCTCGCTGTCGCTGTTCACGCCGGACCTCGACCTGTACGACCTGAACCGCGTCGAGGTGCTGCGCGGCCCGCAAGGGACGCTGTTCGGCTCCGGCTCGCTGTCCGGCACCGTGCGCTACATCAGCAACCAGCCCGACACCGCCGCCGATTACGGCAGCGTCGAGGTCGGCGCCAGCGTCATCGACGGCGGCGAATACGGCGGCAATGTCCGCGGCATGATCAACATGGCGATGGGCGACAGCGCCGCCATGCGCTTGGTCGGCTACTACAACGAGATCCCGGGCTTCATCGACGCGATCCGCCCGGGCGGCTCGGTCGACAGCGACGTCAACGGCGGTACCCGCCAGGGCGCGCGCGTCGCGTTTCGCTTCGAGCCGAACGACAACGTGGTGATCACGCCGCGCGTGATCTACCAGGAAGTGGACATGGACGGGTACAACCGCCAGGACGTCTGGAACATGCTGGCGAACCCGTTCACGACCACCGAGCTGCCGATCGCGATCGGCGAACGTCAGCAGTATGTGCAGCTGCAGGAGAAATTCACCGACGACTTCCTGCTCGCCGACCTGACCATGAGCTTCGACCTGGGCGGTGTCGTGCTGACCTCCATCAGTTCGTACACGGACCGCGACATCCAGGTAATCCGCGACGCCACGCAGCTGACGGGCAGCGTGACCTTCGACATCGGCGGCGGCAGCGCGACCTCCGCGCAGGTGCGCACTAACTCGCCGCTCTTCGACGACACCACGGTCGAGGTGTTCACCCAGGAAGTGCGTCTCGCCTCGGACACCGACAGCCGCTTCCAGTGGGTGTTCGGCGGCTTCTACAGCGACATCCAGCGCGATTACGGCCAGACCCTGCCGACGCCGGGCTACGACGACATCATGATCGACCTGATCTGCGGCGGCCCGCCGAACTGCGGCGTGACGAGCCCGGACCTCGGCTCGCCGGTGGATACGCCATTCTTCTCACGCATCCCGTACGACTTCAAGCAGACGGCCGTGTTCGCCGAGGGGTCGTTCGACGTGACCGACCGGTTCAACGTGACCGTCGGCGGGCGCTACTACGACTTTTCCGAGGACCGCGTGCTGTACTTCGGCGGCCTGTTCGCGGACAGCGACGGCCTGCCGACCGAGCCGACCAACGGCCCGGGCTCCACCGACGACGACGGCTTCCTGCCGCGCGTGCTGCTTTCGTATGACGTCAGCGACAACGTGCAGCTGAACGCGCAGGCCGCGCAGGGCTTCCGCCTCGGCGGCATCAACGACCCGCTGAACGTCCCGCTGTGCACGGCGGACGACCTGCTCACCTACAGCGGCTTCGACAGTTTCGAGAGCGAAACGCTGTGGAATTACGAGATCGGCGCCAAGATCGGCTTCGCCGGCGGCCGCGGCCAGTTCAATGTCGCGGTATTCCAGGCCGACATCGAGGACCTCCAGCTGCCGGTGGTGGCGGGCAGCTGCTCGTCGCGCATCCTGTTGAACGTGCCGAAGGCGAGTTCGACCGGCGTCGAGTTCGAGTTGCTGGCGCAGCCGACCGACCGCTTCGACTTCGGCATCTCGGCGAGCTACACCGACTCCAAGCTCGACAGCAGCCTGATCCTGCCGGTCGGCGGGGTGCCGACCGTGATCGCGGGCATCATCGAGGGCAATCGCCTGCCGGCCGTGCCGGAGTTCCAGATGTCGGCCAACGCGACCTATACCTGGCCGTTCACGGACTTGCTCGAGGGCTTCATCACGGGCAGTTACCAGCACGTCGGCAGCCGCTACACGCAGAACGCGGACCAGAACCCCGGCTTCGGGACGTTCACGGTCCGCACCTTCGGCGCGCCGACGATCTCAACGTTCACGTTCGACCCGCTGCTGCCGGCCTACGACATCGGCAACATCCGCTTCGGCGTGCGCGGCGACGACTGGGAGGCGGCGCTCTTCATCAACAACATCGGCGACGAGAATGC